>JAXJJM010000012.1:0-20436 GCA_036298225.1 Collinsella sp. | reverse complement strand
TTCCCGGATAGTACTTCTTCGCACGGGGGCGTAGCTCAGCTGGGAGAGCGCTTGACTGGCAGTCAAGAGGTCAGGGGTTCGATCCCCCTCGTCTCCACCCGAGCATTGAATGAGGCTCCAACGCAAGTTGGGGCCTTTTTTCATATAGGAACACAAGGTCAAAGGCGGCACCATGATCCTCCTGGTCGACAAGATCGAAAAAAGCTTCGGCGCACGCGTCCTCTTTAGCGGCGCGTCCTTCCAGATCAACCCCGGCGAGCGCTTCGCACTCGTGGGCCCCAACGGCGCCGGCAAAACTACCATGTTCAAGATCATCATGGGCATCGACAGTCCTGACGCCGGCCAGGTCCAGTACGCCAAGGACTGCCAGGTGGGCTACCTAGAGCAGGAAACCAACCTGGAGCAAAAGGACACCACCATCCTCGCCGAGGTCATGGCCGCCGCCAAGGAAATCCGCCGCATGGGCGAGCGCGCCAACGAGCTGCAGGCCCAGATCACGGAGCTCTCCGAGCAGGGCAAGGACGTCGACGCACTCCTTAACGAGTACGGCCAAGTCCAGGACCGCTTTGAGCACCTGGGCGGCTACGAGCTCGAGAGCAACGCCCGCAAGATCCTGTCCGGCCTGGGCTTTAAGGTCACCGACTTTGAGCGCCCGTGCTCCGAGTTCTCGGGCGGCTGGCAGATGCGCATCGCGCTGGCTAAGCTCTTCCTTCGCCACCCCGACCTGCTGCTTCTGGACGAGCCCACCAACCACCTGGACCTCGAAAGCGTCCAGTGGCTGCGCGGCTTTATCGCCAACTACGACGGCGCCGTCCTCATCGTCAGCCACGACCGCGCCTTCATGGACGCCTGCGTCGACCACGTGGCCGCACTCGAAAACCGTCGCGTGACCACCTACACCGGCAACTACAGCAGCTACCTCAAGCAGCGCGAGGACAACCTTGAGCAGATGCGCGCCAAGCGCGCCGCCCAGGAGCGCGACATCGCCCACATGCAGGTCTTCGTCGACAAGTTCCGCTACAAGCCCACCAAGGCTGCGCAGGCTCAGGAGCGCATCCGCAAGATCGAGCAGATAAAAAAGGAGCTTGTCATCCTGCCCGAGGGCCACAAGCACATCGACTTTAAGTTCCCCGATCCGCCGCGCTCCGGCGACATGGTCGTGGGGCTCGAGGGCGTCTCCAAGTCCTACGGCGACAAGCACATCTACAGTGACATCGACCTCAAGCTCTACCGCGGCGAGCACGTGGCGCTCGTCGGTCCCAACGGCGCCGGCAAGTCCACGCTCATGAAGATTCTCGCCGGCCTGGAGCCGCCCACCACCGGCACCCGCGATCTGGGCACAAACGTGGGCGTAGCCTACTACGCCCAGCACGCACTCGAGGGCATGACCGAGTCCAATACCGTTCTGCAAGAGATCGACACCGTCACGCCCAAATGGACCGTGCCGCAGCAGCGCAGCCTGCTGGGCGCCTTCCTGTTTAGCGACAACGACTCCATCGAGAAGCAGGTCCGCGTCCTCTCCGGTGGCGAAAAGGCGCGCCTGGCCCTGGCCAAGATGCTCGTGGCCCCCGAGGCGCTCCTGTGCCTGGACGAGCCCACCAACCACCTGGATATCGACTCGGTGGACATGCTCGAGAACGCCCTGCAAAACTTTCCCGGCACCATCGTGCTGATCAGCCACGACGAGCACTTGGTACGTGCCGTGGCAAACCGCATCATCGACATCCGTGACGGCAAGGTCACGGTCTACGACGGCGACTACGACTACTACCTCTACAAGCGCGAGGACCTCGCAGCCCGCGCCGCCGCCGAGGCGTCAGGGGAGAGTGCACCGGCCGCGACCAAGTCCGCTAAGGTCACCGCGGCCCAGCCCGACGCCCCCGCCACCGCTTCCAAGCCTACCGAGGGCAAAAAAACCAAGGAGCAAAAGCGCGCCGAGGCCCAGGCCCGTGCCGCACTCAACAAAAAACTCAAGGGCGTGCGCAACCAGCTTAAGAAGATCGAGACGGAGCTCGACAAAAAGCGCGCCCGCTATGACGAGCTTATGGAATTGATGGCAAGCGAAGAGCTTTATGCCGATCAGGATAAGTTCAACGCCGCGCTCGGGGAATATAACGGCCTTAAGCAAGAGCTGCCCAAGCTCGAGGACGAATGGCTGGAGCTTTCCACCCAGATCGAAGAGGAGACCGCGCGTGAACTCTCGTAAGGCCGCTGCCGTGGCGATGAGCATCATCGCCATCGCCTGTCGCATCTGCGGCATATTTATGAGTGCAATGACCGTGCTGCTGTGCTTTAGCGGCCTCACCGCCAAGCTGCAGATCGTTGGCTTTGTCGTTGAGCTTTCGCGCGCGCTGCCGAGCGCCATCGCCGGCTACGGCGTCATCACATCGCCCTTTGGCGGCGTCTTCCGCCTGGATTACGCCATCGTCGCTGTAGTCCTGTTTGTAATTGACCACCTGCTCACGCGCGCATCGCGCCGCGTCCGCTAGGGGGAGCAACATGTCCAGTAGCTACATCATGAACCTGCTCGCGAGCGCCGTCGCCGTCATCCTGGGCATCGTTATCCACGAGAGCGCGCACGCTGCCGCAGCCTGGGCACTCGGCGACAAGACGGCCCGATCGCGCGGTCGTGTCTCGCTCAACCCGCTCAACCATATCGACCCGTTTGGCACCATACTTCTGCCGCTGCTCATGCTTGCCGCCGGCGGCCCGGTGTTCGCCTTTGCCAAGCCCGTGCCTGTCTACCTCAACAACCTCAAGCACCCCAAGCGCGACGAGGTCCTGGTGAGCGTGGCCGGCCCCGCGTCGAACATCGCACTCGCGTGTCTTGCCGCGCTCCTCATGCGCGCAACGTACGGCAGCCTCTACACCAGCATGTCCTTTGCCGTGACATCACAAATCATGAATTTCGGCGCCACGTTTATCGTGGTCAACCTGTCACTCGCGTTCTTTAACCTCATCCCGATCCCGCCGCTCGATGGCTCATCGATCATCGTGCCCTTCCTCAAGGGCAAGGCGCTCGCCAACTACTACCGTCTGCAGCAATACGCCATGCCCATCCTCATCTTGGTGCTGTATCTGCTGCCCATGTGGACCGGCATCGATGTGATCGGCCGCTATTTCGACGTTACCGTGTATCCGCTTGCTGAACAGCTGCTCAACTTCGCAATCGCCGGCATCTAAGGTAAACTTACAGGTCGACCGTGCAAAACGGTCGCAACATGCACCCAAACCGCGCCGCGAAGGCGCCGTCAAAGGAGGTCGAAGATGTCGTATCGCGTGTCGACGCAGGTCTACAGCGGACCGTTCGACCTGCTGCTGCAGCTGGTAACCCGCCAAAAAGTAGATATCGGCGCCATCTCTATCAGCGAGGTGGCCGAACAGTACCTTGCCGAGGCCGAGCGCATCGAGGCACTGGACCTGGACGTGGCGAGCGACTTTTTGCTGGTCGCGGCAACCCTTTTGGACATTAAGGCCGCCTCGCTGGTGCCGCAGGAGGCCCCGCGCAAAGCCGACGACGATGACGAGTTCGACGAAGACCTCGAGGAGCTCAGCACGCTTGACGGCGACGCGCTGCGTGAGGTCCTGATCCAGCGCCTGATCGCCTACAAGCAGTTTAAAGGCGCGGCTGCGGCCCTCGGTGCCCGCATGCAGGCCGAAAGCCGCATGCACCCGCGTGTGGCCGGCCCCGATCCTGAGTTCCTTGGCCTTATGCCCGACTACCTGGCCGGCATTACTCTGCGCGGTCTAGCCGTCATCTGCGCCGACCTGGATGGCAAGCGACAGACCTTCCTGCTCGAGGCCGAGCACGTGGCGCCGCATCGCGTACCGCTCGACTTGACCGTGGCCTCAGTCGACCGCTTTACCATGACGCACCAAACCTGCACCTTCCGCGAGCTACTGGACGGCGATGCCACCACCGAGCAGCTCGTCGTCACCTTCCTAGCTATGCTTGAGCTCGCCAAGCGCGGCTCGCTCACGCTGAGCCAGGACGAGATCTTTGGAACCATCCGCATCAACCGCGTCGAGGGCGCCGAGGCCTATGTGCCCGGCGAGGGCCCCGAGCTCACCGAATAGGAGCCGCAACCATGTCAACCCTTTCCACGCTGGAGGCAAACAGCCTCAAAGGCGCCCTCGAGGCGCTGCTGCTGGTGTCGAGCGACCCCGTGAGCGCACCCGCGCTGGCAGGTGCGTTGGATATCGCCCCGGGCGAATGCGCGTCGCTGCTCGCCGAGCTCAAGGTTGAGTATGAGGAGGCCAACCGCGGCTTTCAGCTGCGCGAGGTCGCCGGCGGCTGGCGCCTGTTTACTCACCCCGCCTACCACGACGTGGTCGAGGCCTACGTGCTGAGCTGGGACACGCAAAAGCTGTCGCAAGCGGCGCTCGAAACCCTGGCCGTCATCGCATACCACCAGCCTGTGACGCGCGAGGTGGTCAAGGGCATCCGTGGCGTCAATTCCGACGGCGTCATTGCGTCACTCGTCGACAAGGGCCTGGTGCGTGAGCTCGGCCGCGACCCCCAGCGCGGTCAAGCCATCATCTACGGCACGACCAACGCCTTCTTGGAAAAATTCGGCCTGCGCTCCACCCGTGATCTGCCCGATCTGGAGCAGTTTGCCCCCGACGAGCAGTCGCGTCAGTTTATCCGCGAGCGCCTGAGCGGCCGCAGTATTCAGTCCACGCTCGAGGAGCAGGCCGAAGACCTGGACGAAGAGCGCGAACTGCTCGATACCGATGTTGAAGATGTTGAGGCAGTCGAGGACTTGGAGACCCTGGTCGTCGACGACCCCTCGGAGGATTTACATGACGAGGACTAACGAAGTAGGGGAGACGCGTGCCATGGGCAACGCAGTACCCGCAACCGACGCCCAGTCCGTCTATCCGCACACCATGCGCCTGCAGCGCTTTTTGGCGCGCGCGGGCGTGGCGAGCCGCCGCGGCTCGGAGGACCTGATGACCGCCGGTCGCGTGACCGTCAACGGCCAGGTCGCGACCGAGCTGGGCACCAAGGTCGACGTCGACCGCGACCACATCGAGGTCGACGGCATGGTCGTCAAGCTCAACCAGGGCGCCGTGTACTTGATGCTCTACAAGCCGACCGGCTACCTCACCACCATGAGCGACCCGCAGGAGCGCCCTTGTGTGGCCGACCTGGTCCCCCGCGACCGCTTTCCGGGACTTTTCCCGGTGGGTCGCCTGGACCGCGACACCACGGGCCTTTTGCTCTTTACCACCGACGGCGACCTATCGCAGGACCTGCTGCACCCCAGCAAACACGTCTACAAGACCTACCAGGCGCTCGTGGACGGGCGACTGACCGACCGCGATCTAGAACCGCTCCGCCGTGGCATCGAGCTCGACGACGGCCTGTGCCAGCCGGCAATCTGCCGTGTCATTAACGCGCGCGAGGCCGAGGCAGTGGCGCCGCAAGGCGTCAAGCCCGGCACCACTGCCGTCGAGGTCATCATCCGCGAGGGACGCAAGAATCAGGTCAAGCGCATGCTGAGCAAGATTCATCATCCGGTGATCCGTCTGCACCGCTGCAACTTTGCCGGCCTGGAGCTCAAGGACGTGGCCAAGGGCTCGTGGCGCGAGCTCACCGACCGCGAGGCGCAGATCCTCAAGGCCGGCGGCATCCCGCCCAAGCAGGCCAGCTCCAAGCGCGTCGCCGCGCCGGCGACCAACACCGCCAGCCGCACGCGTCACCACGGCAGCCACGGCTCCGCACCCAAGCGCAACACCTACCGCGAGCGATACACGGGCTAGGCAACCCGCCGCGCCCCAACGCCCGCGAACCATACCAGCACGTCAATCATCGAAAGGAAGCATTGCATGATCGTCGCCATCGACGGCCCCGCCGGTTCCGGCAAGTCCACCATCGCCAAGGAGATCGCCCGCCAGCTGGGCTTTAACAAGCTCGACACGGGCGCCATGTATCGCGCCGTCGCATTCGCCGCGCTCGACCGCGGCATCGACCTGGACGACGAGGCGGCCATCGACGCCCTCGCCGAGCAGATCGAGATTCGCTTTACCAACGGCACCGGCGAAGACACGCGCCTGACCATCGACGGTAAGGATGCCTCGGCTGCCATCCGCACCCCGCAGGTCGACGCCAATGTGTCCAAGGTCTCGGCCTACCCGGGCGTGCGCGCCGCCATGCTCATCCACCAACGTCGTGCCGCCGAGGACCGCGACATCGTCGCCGAGGGTCGAGACATCGGCACCGTCGTGTTCCCCAACGCGCAGGTCAAGGTGTTCCTGACCGCCGACCCGCGTGAGCGTGCCCGCCGCCGCGTACTTCAGCGTCACCAAAACGATGCCCAGCCGCTCACGCCCACGCAACTCGAGGCCGAAGTCGACGAGACCCTCGACGCCCTTAAGCAGCGCGACAAGCTCGACAGCAGCCGCGAGGTCGCCCCGCTCGTGCCCGCCGAAGACGCCGTGCACGTCGACTCCACCGCCCACACCATCGATGAGGTCGTCTCGATAATCGAGGACCTCATCAACCAAAGGAGGTAACCCATGCGCCTGTTTAAGCAGACGCCCGAGGATTACTACAACGCCCCCTACGCCGAGTTCCCAGCGTTCATCCGCGGCACCGTCGTCGTAGTCATGGCCATCCTTTGGGCCTTCTCCAAGTTCATGTGGCGTTGGAAAGTCGAGGACGCTGACCTGCTGTTTGAGCGCCAGGAAGGCCGCGGCAGCGTGGTCATCTGCAACCACACCTCGATGGCCGAGCTCTTGGCCGTGGAGACGGCGCTGTTCTTTGGGGGCCGCCGCATTCGTCCCATCTTTAAGTCCGAGTTCGCCAAGAGCAAGATTGTGCGCTGGGCCTTTAGCCGCGTTGGCGGCATCCCCGTCGAGCGTGGAACTGCCGATATGAAGTGCCTGCGCGCCGCCCAGCATGCGCTGCAGCGCGGCGAGGACGTCCTGATCTTCCCCGAGGGCACACGCATCCGCTCGCGCGAGATCAAGCCCGAGGTCCACGGCGGCTTTGCGCTCATCGCCCAGATGGGCAAGGCGCCCGTCAACCCGCTCGCCATCTGCGGCTGGTCCGACATCACGCCCGCAGGCAAAAAGCTCATGCGTCCCAAGAAGTGCTGGATCCGCGCCGGCAAGGCCGTCTCGCTTTCCGACGCACCGGCTGGGCTTAAGCGCACGGAGCGCCTGGCATGGTTTGAGTCCGAGGCCATGAACCGCGTCTACGCTATGCGAGACGAGCTGTGCGCCGAGCATCCGGGCAGGTTCTAGCCATGAGCGAGAACGTTACGAACACTGCCGCGACCGCGTCCGACCAGGCAACAGCGACTACCATCGAGATTGCAGCCCACGCCGGCACTTGCTACGGCGTACAGCGCGCGCTCGACATGGCGCTGGCCGCCGCGCCGCAGGCAGGGGAGAGCACTCAGGTCCATACCTTGGGTCCGCTCATCCATAACCCCATCGTGGTGCGCGAGCTTGCTGAGGCAGGCGTTGGCCTGGCCGAGACCCTGGACGACGCAGCATCGGGTACCGTGATCATCCGCGCACACGGCGTAGTGCCGCAGGTGATCGATGCTGCCCGCAAGCGCGGCCTCAACGTGGTCGATGCCACCTGCCCCTACGTGAAGAAGGTCCATGTGGCGGCCGAGCGCCTGGTGCGCGAGGGCTACCGTGTGATCGTCGTGGGCGAGCCGGGGCACCCCGAGGTCGAGGGCATTCTAGGCCACGCAGGCGACGATGCGCAGGTCGTGAGCTGTGCCGCTGACGCCAACGCCTTGTCGCTCAAGGGCAAGGTAGGCCTCGTCGTGCAGACCACCCAGACCGCGCAGAACCTCGCCGAGGTCGTGGCGGCTATCACCCCGCGCGTGCAGGAGCTGCGTGTGATCAACACCATCTGCGCCGCCACGAGTGAGCGTCAACAGGCAGCAGCCACACTTGCCAACCGCTGCGACTGCATGGTCGTCGTGGGCGGCAAGAACTCGGGCAACACCCGCCGCCTGGCTCAAATTTGCGCAGACGCCTGCGAGCACACGCATCACATCGAGGAAGCTTCCGAGCTCCAGGGCGCGTGGTTTACCGACGCTCACCACATCGGCATCACCGCCGGAGCCTCCACCCCGCAAGAACACATCGAGCGCGCCGTCGAGCGCATCAAGGAGCTTTACCGCTAACCATGGACCAGACCGTACCCGCATACGCCGCCGAGGTGGCCGATTACGGGCGCAGCCGCGACCCCGAGCCGGGTGAGGGCGCGCTCGTAAAGAACGTGCGTCCCGAATCGCCCGCATGGGATGTGGGTATCGAGCCGGGCATGCGCGTGCTCACGGTCAACGGCGAGCAGCTCACCGACATGATCGTGTGGCTCTGGGAGGCAGACGACGACACCGTCGACCTCGAGGTTTTCGACCCGCGCGACAACAGCGTCACCCCCGTCGAGCTCGACCGCTTCCCGGGAGAGGACTGGGGCCTTGAGTTCGATGGCCCCATCTTCGACGGCATGCGCACCTGTGTAAACGCCTGCGTGTTCTGTTTTATGACGATGCTGCCCAAGGGCGGCCGCTCCACGCTCTACATTCGCGACGACGACTACCGCCTGAGCTTTTTGCAGGGCAACTTTGTCACGCTCACGAACCTTACCGACGAGGACGTGCAAAACGTCATCCAACGCAACATGAGCCCCATGAACGTGTCGGTCCACGCCGTGAGCCCCGATGTCCGCCGACGCATGATGGGCCGCAACGCCCAGCGCGGCATGGATGTGCTCGAGGCCATCATGGCCGCCGGCATCGAGATTCACGCGCAGATCGTGTTGTGCCCCGGCATGAACGACGGCGAGGAGCTGGAAAAGACCCTGCGCTTTTGCGAGGAGCACGAGCAAATCACAAGCCTGGGCATTGTGCCGCTCGGTTTTACCAAGCATCAGAACCGTTTTAGCTGGTCCTACAGCGACAAGCCCGAGCTAGCGCGCGAGACCATTGCCATGATCCGTCCCTACCAGGATCGTGCCTACGAACGCTTTGGCCGCCACACCTTCCAGATGAGCGATGAGTTCTATCTGGACGCCGGCATCGATCCTCCCGAGGCAGACTTTTACGACGGGTACCCGCAGTACTACGACGGCATTGGCATGATCCGCTCGTATCTGGACGAGACCGACGACGTGCTGGCTACCAACGCCGAGCGTCTGGCCCGAGTCCGCGAGGCCGTCGCCGCCCGCAACCAGCGGCTTCTGTGTCTCTCGGGCGCCAGCGCACGCGACACGGTGGCCCGCTTTGTGGAGTCGCCCCAGGGACTCGCCGGCACTGTCACGGCCATCAAGAACCGCTATTTTGGCGGCAACGTGGACGTGACCGGCCTCATCGTCGCGTGTGACATTCTGGAGCAGCTGCCGCAGGATCTCTCTGGGGTTATGCTCTTTGTGCCTAAGCTCATGTTCAACGCTGACGGCATGACGCTTGACGAGTATCATCGTGACGATTTACTCGCAAGCCTTACCAGTCGCGGCGCTGAGGTTCATGTGGTGTCGACCATGCCGCATGAGCTGCTCGATACCCTGGAGCACATCCTTGGCATTGTGCCTGCCGACTCTACTAATTCCGCTAACCCTACCCATTAAAGGAGAGCAGATGAAACCTATCGTCGCCGTCGTCGGACGCCCCAACGTGGGCAAGTCCACGCTCGTTAACCGCCTGGCCCAGACCTCGGACGCCATCGTCCACGAGTCCCGCGGCGTCACGCGCGACCGTTCGTATCACACGGCCGATTGGAACGGTCGTGAGTTCACCATCGTCGACACGGGCGGTATCGAACCGCTCAAGAGCGATGACGTCTTTGCCACGTCCATCCGCGACCAGGCGCTCGCCGCCGCCGAGGAAGCCGCCGTCATCCTGTTTGTGGTCGACGGCCGCACCGGCGTTACCGAGGAGGACGAGTCGGTCGCCCGCATGCTCAAGCGCTGCGACAAGCCGGTCTTTCTGCTGGTGAACAAGCTCGACAACCCCGATCGAGAGAACGACAGCATCTGGGAGTTCTATTCGCTCGGTATCGGCGAGCCCACGCCGCTCTCGGCCCTGCACGGCCACGGCACGGGCGACCTGCTCGACGACATCGTGGCCCTGCTTCCGGAGGAAGAGGACGAGGTCGCCGATGAGTTCCCCGACGCGCTGAACGTCGCCATCATCGGCCGCCCCAACGCCGGCAAGTCCTCGCTGTTCAACCGCATCCTGGGCGCCGACCGTTCCATCGTGTCCAACATCGCCGGCACGACGCGCGACGCCATCGACACCGTCGTCGAGCGCAACGGCAAGCACTACCGCATGGTCGACACCGCGGGCATTCGCAAGAAGAGCACCGTGTACGAGAACATCGAGTACTACTCCATGGTCCGCGGCCTACGTGCCATCGACCGCGCCGACGTGGCACTGCTCGTCGTCGACGCCTCCGTGGGCGTCACCGAGCAGGATCAGAAGGTCATGGGCCTGGCCATCGAGCGCGGCTGCGCCATCGTGGTGCTGCTCAACAAATGGGACCTGCTCGACGACGACCGTAAGCGCGAGGCCTGCATGGAGACCGTCGACCGCCGTCTGGGCGTCATGGCTCCCTGGGCCCAGTACCTGCGCATCTCTGCCCTCACGGGCCGCAGCGTCGAGAAGATCTGGGCAATGGTCGACGCTGCCGAAAAGACGCGTTCGCAAAAGATCAGCACCTCGCGTCTCAACACCTTCCTCACCGACCTGCGCGAGTTCGGCCACACCGTGGTGGACGGCAAGCGCCGCCTGCGCATGCACTATGTGACCCAGACGGGCGTCAACCCGCCGACGTTTACGTTCTTCGTCAACCACAGCGACCTGGTCAACGACACCTACCAGCGCTACGTGGAGAACCGCATGCGCTCGACCTTCGATTTTGCCGGCACGCCCATACGACTCTTCTTTAGGAAGAAGGAGCAAAAGGATGCTTAATCCGATTCTGCTGACCGCCATCTGCGCCGTGGTCTCGTTCTTTATCGGAGCGATTCCGTTTGGCCTGATCCTGGGCCGCGTGTTCAACCACACGGACATCCGCAAGGCGGGTTCCGGCAACATCGGCACCACCAACGCCCTGCGCGTGGCCGGCCCCAAGGTGGCCGCGCTCACGCTGCTGCTCGACTGCCTTAAGGGTGCCATCTGCGTTGTTATCGCGCGTCCGCTTATCGCGAGCCTGGGCTATGGTTTTCCGCCGAGCATTATGGCCCCCGGTGCTACCGGCGACTGGATGCTCGGCGCCATTTGCCTGGCAGCGGTGTGGGGCCACATCTTCTCGCCCTACCTCAACTTCCATGGCGGCAAGGGCATCGCAGTTGGCTTGGGCGTCATCCTCGCCTGGTACTGGCCCATCGGACTTTCGCTGTTGGGCATGTTTATCGTGGCCGTCGCCATTACCAAGTTTGTGTCGGTGGGCTCGCTTGCCGCCGCCATCGGCCTTCCCATCGCCGCCTGCGCGGTCTTTCCGTACAGCAGCCTGGGACTCAAGTTTTGCATGGCGCTGATCGGCATCACCGTGGTGTGGGCCCATCGTGCGAACATCAAAAAGCTCATGACGGGTAAGGAGTCCAAGCTCTCGTTTACCAAGCGCGTCACCGAGCCCGACGATAAGTAGGAGAGAGTCATGAATGTTGCGCTAATTGGCTCTGGCTCCTGGGGAACCGCCGTCGCCGGCCTTGCCGCCGCGCGAGCCGAGCGCGTGACCATGTGGGCCCACAGCGAGCAGACGGCCGCCGGCATCAATGGCGAGCACCGCAACCCCCGGTATTTGATGAGCTACGAGCTGCCCGGCAACGTCGTCGCCACCACGGACCTGGTACAGGCGCTCGACGGCGCCGAGGCCATCATCTTCGCCGTTCCTTCGACGCACCTTCGCAGCGTGTGCCACCAGGCCGCGCCCTTTATCGCCGCCGATACCCCGGTGCTCTGCCTCACCAAGGGCATTGAGCCCGAGTCCGGCCTGCTCATGAGCGAGGTCATCGCCAGCGAGATCGGCAACGAGGCACGTGTCGCGGCTCTTTCTGGCCCCAACCATGCCGAGGAAATCTGCCGCGGAGGTCTTTCTGCCGCCGTCATCGCCAGCGAGGATCCACAGATAGGGGAGACCTTTAAGGACCTGCTTCTGTCAACGGCCTTCCGCATCTACCTGTCGCAGGACATGACCGGTGTCGAGGTCTGCGGCGCCATGAAAAACGTAATCGCCATCGTGTGCGGCATCTCCGCCGGCACCGGTGCGGGCGACAACACGCTCGCCCTTATCATGACACGCGGCCTGGCAGAGATCAGCCGTCTGGTGCACGCCCGCGGCGGTCAAGCTATGACCTGCATGGGGCTTGCCGGCATGGGCGACCTCATTGCCACCTGTACCTCGGAGCATTCGCGTAACCGCACTTTTGGCTACGAGTTTGCCCACGGCGTGTCGCTCGACGAGTACCAGAAGCGCACGCATATGGTTGTCGAGGGCGCCGTCGCGGCCCGCAGCGTCAGCGAACTTGCCCGTTCACTGGGCGTAGACATTCCGCTCACCTTTGCCGTGGAGCAAACGCTCTACAACGGTGTTACTTTGGATAGGGCGCTCGAGATTCTTACCGACCGCGTCCCTTCTCAAGAGTTCTACGGACTCACTGACTAGCGTAGAAAGGCTACTACCATGGGTTCCATCAAAATCGCTCCGTCCGTCCTTTCGGCCGACATGGCCAACCTCAAGGGAGAGCTCGACAAGATCGCCGGCGCCGACTACGTTCACTTTGACGTTATGGACGGCCACTTTACCGGCAACCTGACCTTTGGCGTTGACATCCTTAAGGCCGTCAAGCGCTCCACCAACGTGCCGGTCGATGCGCACCTCATGGTGTCGAACCCCGACGAGACCGTCGATTGGTACGCCGATGCCGGTGCCGACATGATCACCGTGCACTACGAGGCCTCCACGCACCTGCATCGCACGCTCACGCACCTGCAGCAGCGCGGCGTCAAGGCCGGCGTGGTGCTCAACCCCGCCACCCCCGTGTGCGTACTTGAGAGCATCATCGACGTCGTCGATATGGTGCTGCTGATGAGCGTGAACCCCGGCTTTGGCGGCCAGAGCTTTATCCCGGGCACTATCGCCAAACTGCACGAGCTCAAGGCCATGTGCGAGCGCCACGGCGTGTCGCCCATGATCGAGGTCGACGGCGGCATTTCTTCCAAGAACATTGCCGAGGTCGTCAAGGCTGGTGCCAACGTTCTCGTGGCCGGCTCCGCCGTATTTAAGTCCGAAGATCCCGCCGCCGAGGTTGCGCTGCTGCAGAAGCTGGGCAATGAGGCCGCACAGGAGGCATAAACCCTTATGACCGCAGGTCAAAACCGCATACCCGTGAATCTTGACTACGCCGCCTCGACGCCCATGCGCGCCGAGGCGCTCCTTGCGCAGCGCGAATATGACGACAGCGAGCTTGCCGGCGTCAACCCCAACTCGCTGCACTCGCTCGGCCGCAAGGCCGCCGCGCGCCTGGAGGTTGCCCGTCGCGAGATCGCCCATAGCTTTGGCGCACGCGTCCGCCCGTCCGAGATTGTTCTGACCAACGGCGGCACCGAAGCCAACCAGCTGGCGCTGCTCGGTCTTGCCGAGGGCGCTCGTCAGCGCGATCGCAAGCGCGATCGTGTAATCGTTTCGGCCATCGAGCACGATTCGATTCTGGACAACCTGCCGCTGCTGCGTGCCGCCGGCTTTACCGTCGACCTGGTGCAGCCCTGCCGCGCGGGCTACATTGAGCCTGCCACGCTGAGCGACTTGCTGAGCGACGACGTGTCGCTCGTGAGCATTATGGTCGCCAACAACGAGACCGGCGTGGTGCAGCCCATCCGCGAGCTTGCCTCGGCCGCTCATACCGTGGGCGCAGTGTTCCACACCGATGCTATCCAGGGCTATCTGCACATTCCACTCGATGTCACCGAGCTGGGCGTCGATGCTATGTCCGTCGCGGCCCACAAAATTGGCGGTCCTGTGGCATCCGGCGCGCTCTACGTTAAGACCCGCACGCCACTGCGCCCCCGCATCTTTGGCGGCGGACAGGAAGCCGGACGTCGCGCCGGCACGCAGGACCTGCGCACGCAGCTAGCCTTTGCCGCTGCTGCCCGCACGCTGGTGCCCCAAGTGGCTCAGGAGCGCGAAAAGCTGCAAGCCCTTTCCGTCAAACTCTACGCCACGCTTACGGCCCATCCACGCATTCATGCCACCATGGGCGACTACGAGCAGGTCGACCGTCTGCCGGGTATGGTTTCGATCTACGTCGACGGCATGGACTCCGAGGAGCTCATCGTCAAGCTCGACGCCGCCGGCTTTGAGGTTTCGGCCGGCTCTGCCTGCTCGAGCGGCAGCATGGACCCGAGCCACGTTTTGAGCGCGATGGGCATCGGTCGCGAGCAGGCATTGGGAGCACTGCGCATTTCCTTTGATGACCGCGTGAATCCGAGCGATCTGGACGAGTTCGCCCGGACGCTGCTCTCGATCGTGGGTGCCGCATGATCGTCGCCGAGCTTGAGCGCGCGCTGCTGGCACGCTATCCCAAGGCGGACGCCGAGGGCTGGGATCACGTAGGACTCTCCGTTGGCGATCCGGCCGCGGAGATCACCGGCGTTGCCTGCGCACTCGATGCGACCGTGGCTAACGTTCGCCGCGCCCAAGAAGCCGGCGCCAACGTGCTGCTGACGCATCATCCCATATACATCAAGGCACCCGAGGCCTTTTGTCCGGCGGATGCCACACGACCCCAGTGCAGCGCGGCCCTCTACGAGGCTGCCCGCTGCGGCGTGAGCATTATTTCGCTCCACACCAATCTGGACCGCTCGCACGAGGCGCGTGCCTGCCTAAGTGAGCTGCTGGACGCCGTGCCCGTGAGCTCGCTGGAGCACGTAGACGACCCCGAGTCGACCGGCCTTGGCGCGCTTGCGACGCTCAACGACCCGTGCACGCTGCGCGATCTTGCCGCCCGTGCTGCCACGGCCTTCGGAAGCGACCCGCGTGTATGGGGCGATGCCGAGCGCTCGTGCCGCACCGTCGCCATTCTGGGCGGCTCCCTCGGTGACTTTGGCGAACTTGCCATCGCCGCCGGTGCGGATGTTGTCGTGACGGGCGAGGCAGGCTATCACGTGGCGCAGGACCTTGCCTTGCGTGGGCTACCGGTGATCTTGCTCGGCCACGACCGCTCCGAGGAGCCGTTCGTTGATATATTGATGAACTCTGCAGTTGACGCCGGGGTCGACCCCCGTCATGCGATTAAAATACTGAACCCTTGCCAATGGTGGACTGTGACAAAAGGAGAGAACTTATGAGCGCCGGCGCTACGCTACTCAAGCTGCAACAGATCGATTTGGAGCTCGCCCGCAACAAGAGTGAACTTGCCAATATGCCGGAGCTCAAGGAGCTCGCTTCCAAGCGCAAGACCTATGTGAAGCTCAAGTCCGAGATGACCAAGCTCTACGCCCAGCGCAAGGATCTGGACATTGAGCTCGACGATCTCAATGCCACCGAGATTCAGACCAACAACGCCATCGAGGCTGCCAAGAAGCGCCACGTCGACGGCTCCGACTACCGCGAGGTTCAGGACCTGGAAAACGAGCTCGCCACCCTGGCCAAGCGTCTGGACAAGATTGAACACACCCGCAAGGACGTCGTTGTCGCCCATAAGGAGGCGCTCGACCGCGAGGCCCGCGCGCAGGCAATCATCGCCAAGTTCGAGGAGGGCGTGAAGGCCGATACCAAGGCCGCCCGCGCCAAGGCTGCCGACCTGCAGGCTCAGATTGACGCCGCCGCTAAGGAGCGCACCGCGCTTGCTGCCACGCTGCCGGCCGACGTTCTCACCGACTACGAGCGTCTGCTCAAGCAGTTCCGTGGCCTGGCCGTCGAAACCATTCAGGGCAACATCCCCACGGTCTGCCACACCGCGCTGCAGGCGTCGTCCATGAGCGACCTCAACCATGACGGCAGTGAGATTACGCACTGCCCGTACTGCCACCGCCTGCTCGTGCTCCCTAGCAAGGAAGCCTAACGATGACGGCGGCACCCAACAATTCAATGCTACTTGAGGGAAAAACGATCCTGCTGGGCATTACCGGCGGGATCGCCGCCTATAAGTCGTGCAATATCGTGCGTCTGCTGCAAAAGCGCGGCGCACGCGTCAAGGTCGTTATGAGCGAGCATGCCACCGAGTTTGTGGGCCCGCTCACCTTCCGCGCGCTCACCAATGAGCCGGTCGCAGTGGGTCTGTTCGACGACCCCTCCGACCCCATCCACCACATTTCGCTCGCGCAGGAGCCCGACCTGGTGGTCGTAGCACCCGCGACGGCCAATATCATCGCCAAGATGGCCAACGGCATTGCCGATGACCTCATCTCCACGACGCTGCTCGCCACGCCGCGACCCATTGTGATCGCGCCGGCCATGAACAATGGCATGTGGAAGGCGCCGGCCACGCAGGCCAACATGGCCACGCTGCGCGAACGCGGTGTCCATGTTGTGGGTCCGGGTAGCGGCTACCTCGCCTGCGGCGATGTGGACACGGGGCGCATGAGCGAGCCCGAGGACATCGTCGAAGCCATCTGCGAGGTGCTCTACCCCGCGCCTCAGGACCTTGCGGGCAAGCGCATCGTGATCACGGCCGGCCCTACACATGAGCCGATCGACCCCGTGCGCTTCATTGGCAATCGGTCGTCGGGCAAGATGGGCATCGCCCTAGCAGGGGAGGCCGTACGCCGCGGCGCTGCGGTCACGCTCGTGCTGGGACCGATGTCGCTCGATGTTCCCCACGGCGTGGAGTGCGTGCGCGTGCAGACCGCCGCAGAGATGCTGCAGGCGGCGTTAAACGCCTTTCAGACGGCCGATGCGGCCATTTGCGCGGCCGCCGTCGCCGACTACACACCCGCGGCCCCTGCCGACCATAAGCTCAAAAAGGCCAACGAGCGCTTGGATCGCATCGAACTGGTCGAGACGGTCGATATTTTGGCTGAGCTCTCGCGCCAGAAGGGCGAGCGCCGTGTGATCGGATTTGCAGCCGAGACCGATAACGTCGTGGAGTACGCTGAGCGCAAACTTGCCCGCAAGGGCTGCGATGCAATCATCGCCAACGATGTCTCGCGCGCCGATTCGGGCTTTGGAACCGATACCAACAAGGCCTGGATTGTGAGCACAGCGGGTACACAGGAACTTCCCGTACTAACAAAACCCCAGCTCGCGGATACAATTTTGGACTTGCTCAAAAATATTTAAAAAAGTTCTTGCGCAAGGCCAAAGTTTCGGGTTAATATACTCCCTGTTGCGAGCGAGAGCAGAGCAACAAACAAAAGCTTCGGGACGTGGCGCAGCTTGGTAGCGCACTTGACTGGGGGTCAAGGGGTCGCTGGTTCGAATCCAGTCGTCCCGACCAGAAGTTTGCAGGTCAGGTACTTAGTGCCTGACCTTTTTTGTTTTAAGCAATTGCTTAATTTTGATTAATCAACAGGGTGCCAAAAATCACCCTGCGCGATAATCGCCTTTTGCGGCTACTTGCGCGTTTTGCACACGCTTGGGCCGATTTATTAACGCGATATGAATCTACATACGCGTAGCTGGTATACAGTCGAGTACAGACTGTATTTATCGCGGCGATTTACACAGATATAGCGACTGTAACGAACAAGCGTGTCGCTGTATTTATTCCAGTAGCTCACTTGACCGGTGGACAAGTGGGCTGTTGCAACGAAACGCCAAGCAGGACGGGCTCTATGCGAGGACGCCGCAGAGGTAATGGCGGAGGAGTGCTACGGGCGCCCTGAGAGCCGCTGTATGACCCCATGTCTCCTTAACTCGATAATTTGTGTTTCAAGCCACGAATCGGTCGAGCAATTGCCAAAAGAAAGGCCCATGCAGGATTGCACGGGCCTTACATCAGATCAAATTTGAGCTAGAAGCACCAAACGGGGCAGACGCAATACGAGTACCCCGCGTAGTCGGCGTACGTCGGGTCGCCGCTGCTGTCGACATTGAGGAAGTAGTAGGAGTTGCTCGGATTCACCGAGCGCTCCCACCAACTGCTGCCAATCTTCAGACAGGCATTAACAGAATAGTTCTCCGTCACCTTGCCTTTGAAGGCCTCGTACTGGGTGCCCTCGGAGGAAGTCCAGGGATAGGATGCCCAATAGGAGGTGGGGGGCGATCTCAGAGTAGCTGAGCAGGAACAGCTTGTCCGAGGTAGCCGTCACGGCGGCGTTCTTGTTCTCATCACCGCCCCCGACATTGTTCGATAGCTTTTTGACGGCCTTCACCTTGGACTGGAAATCGGAGGGCATCAGATTCCAGATCTTGCCGGAGTTCATTTTCTGACGGAGTTCAGACTTCTCCCAACCGCCGGCGTTGGTGTCAATCGCGTTCATGGGGGACCAAATGCCCGTCGTGGTGGTGAGGAACGTGAGGCCCGCCTTGCCGGATCCGCCTGCAGGGTCATCATGATTGATGCCGATAATGCGGTAAGTCAGCGTCTTGCCATCGGTGAGCTTCATCGAGAACTCGGTGCCGGCATCCATCGCGGCCTTCGCCTTGGCGTAGGCGGGCGACGCCTCGCCCTTGGCGGCGATGTCCTCGGCAACTGCCTTCTGCTCACCGAGGGTCCAGTCCTTCGCGTGTCCTTCGCGTCCTTGGCGAGCGCCGCCTGGACGGTCGCGGAACCCGCGCCGTTACCGCTGCCGGAACCGCTCGGTTCCCAAGTCCCACCTGCTGTCCCGTTTACCAATACTCCCGCCACCGTGTTGAACTGGTTCCTGATTGCCGACGAGACCCAAGGGCCGGCTATCATCACAACCAGGACGATAATCGCGATGACCAGAACGTACTCGATGGCTCCTTGGCCTCGGAGGCGGGTATTCCTAGGAGATACCCACCCCCCGAAGGTTAATTGCCGCTGCATGCATATGCGACACTCCCTTCGCATGGGGATTGATATTGCATGCAGAGCGTACGTTAAAGCGAACCGACTAGCTCGTAACGTGCCGCTGAGGCAACGGCGGCACGGGTGCCCGCGCCACATAAACTGCTTGCCGTTTTGTTTCTTCAGACCTACTGCCACGCCTTCGGGAGGATAACGCCGGGGGCGCAGTGATTGAAGTCACTATGATTGGCATAGGTTGGGACATTCCAATCGGAACAGTCGAGGTTTAGATTTTTGCAATAGCTAAACATGCCGAGCATATCCATAACATCTGAGGTCTTCCACCCTGGTCCAAATTTCACGCTTTTCAGCGAACTGTCGGTGGAAAAAAGGAGACGTAAATCGCCGGCTTTCCGCGTCGACCATCCGGAGATGTCAATCTCCTCGACCTTGTAAAGGTTTTTGAGCGCCGAGTCGAATTCGACGACCGAGGACGTATCCCAGCTTGAAATACTGAAGGAAGTCGCATTGCCGCAATACGCGAATGCGTGCTGCAGATTTGTGCAGTTCGACATGTCGAACTTTGCCAGACCAAAGCTCTTGCAGTTCTCCATGTACTGAAAGCAAAATGCCAACGAGTGGATTTCTATGCCATCGTCAATGGCCTTTACGGCCACGATATTACTTCTGTTAGGCCACCAGGGGGCAGTCGTCTTGCCGTCGTTTCCCACGGTCGCGGTGGCGTATCCATTTTCGAACCCCGTATACACCGCCGTCATGCGGCGGCTGTTGAGCATGTCACCGACTCTGGGGACCCCGCGGCGCTTGTAGAACATGAGGCTGTGGTCGTCCTCCGAGTACACGGCGAACGCTATCCCGTGAACGGGGTCCACGATGTCGGCGTCGGTCAACGACCCGTTGCCGCCGCCCGTGCCGCCCGACTCCCAGCTCCCCTTTGAGATTCCGTTGCCGAGCGTCCCCGCCACCGTGTTGAACTGGTTTGTGATCGCCGACGAGACCCACGGTCCCGCGATCAGCACCACCAGGACGATGATCGCGATGATCAGTACGTACTCGACTGTCGACTGCCCCTTCGGGCGGCGGGTAAATCTGGGAGATACCCCCCCCCCGAAAGGAATTTCCGCTGCATGCATGTGCGGCTCCTCTCGGATTGCTTTGGCTGATGCTGCAGAGGATAGACGCGATTACTAAGGATGAGTCAACAATGCCGCAGCGGCATTCACACTAAGAGGGTAAGGCGTTCGGAGTGACATCCCGTTCCAAAACGTATACTTGATTTAAGGCGGAGTGGAATGTGAGCGCGCAAGGAGATGCGGAATCGATGAGAGCCTCAAAAAAAATTACTGCAGTGTTATCATCTCTCATCCTCTCTATTCTTCCATTTCTGATTTTATGGGCGGCTTGGTCAGTCCTCCCTGATACAATTCCCGCTCATTGGAGTGGGGGTGTGGTTGACCGATGGGGTAATAAGCTTGAATTGCTGGTTGTTCCGCTGTTTTCTCTGATTGGTTCTATTGCAATTTCTGTGTACC
>JAXJJM010000011.1:0-65227 GCA_036298225.1 Collinsella sp. | reverse complement strand
TTGCTGCTCTACAGTCCTGCGCAAGACGGAAAGCACATTAAGTGCTTTCCTTTGCGTGCGGAACTCGCGACAAACTTAACCCCCGCCCTCAGCCCCGGAGACCCTCCCTGCCGTCACATTATTCAACCAGTTTTGCGGGCGTGCGCCGCTGTGCGGCTAGCCCGCGTGCTCCTCGGCGGGGTTGGTCTGATGGACCTTGTTGAACTACCGCCTTTGGCCCAAATGGAAACGGAGGATGCGTTGTGCATCCCCCGTTTTTGTTGCGTTTACTCTAGGTCAATAAACTTGGTGCTCAGGATCTTACCGTCTTTGACAAGCATTCTGGCCATGGTGGGGCCTCTGGTGCCTCTGGGGTAGCTGGCGCTGCCGGGATTGAGGACCAGGCAGCGGCCTACTTGGGCCTCTTTGGTTACGTGGGTGTGACCGTTGATGGCTACGTCTACGGATCCCACCGGAAGGTCTTCACGGTAGTGGGCTACGGCGAATTTGAGGCCTTCGTAGGTGAAGAGGGCCAGACGGTCTACATCCGGGCCGTAGTCGCGGTAGTAGTCGTTGTTTCCTAGGACCGCTCGCACGGGAGCGATGGTGCATAGATGCTCGTAATCCATCTCTGAGGTGAGGTCTCCGGCGTGGATGATCAGATCTGCGCCTTTGAGCTCGTCCAGAAGCGCGGGCGAAAGATAGCCGTGGGTGTCCGAGATAATGTCGATACGCTTGGCGCTTGCACTGTTCATGGGATCCCTTCCGCAAAAAACGATTCGGCAGATACATACAAAAAAGCCCCACGGCTCCGCAGACGATGGGTCTACAGGGCTGCGGGGCCAGTGTGCTAGAGACTCAGAGCCTTCTTGAGCGGCACGACGCGGCGGCGCGAAACCGGCACGCGTTCGTCGACGCCCGTAATGCCCAGCTGGATGGCGCCCGAGGGCACCGTCTCGACGTCCGTAACGCACGCCAAGTTGACGATATAGCGGCGGTGAACACGGAAGAAGCCAAAGTCGCAGAGCTTGGCCTCAAACTGCGCCAGCGAGGTCGTCGACAAAAAGCGATCATCGACGGTATAGATGCAGGAGTAATCGTCCTTGGCCATGATAAAGCGAATGTCGTCCACGGGAATGAGCACCTTGCGGCCGCCCTTTTCCACCGGGATACGCTCGATGGTCACCTTGCTGTCCGTAACCGGCTTGGCGCGTTGCATGACCTTCTCGATCGCGCGATCCAAGCGAGCTTCCTCGACCGGCTTCATCAGATAATCGACGGCATCCACGTCGAATGCCTCGACCGCATGGTCACTATACGCAGTCACAAACACGATCGCCGGCGGATTTTTGAGCTTATGCAGCGCCTCGGCAAGTTGCAGGCCCGAGGCACCGGGCATCGAGATATCGAGAAACACGACATCCACGCGACTTTCCATAAGCATCTCGATGGCGGAGCGGACGCTCGACGCCTCCGTGATCGTGCCGATCTTGCCCGTTTGCTCGAGCAGGAAGCGAAGCTCCGAGCGAGCCGGCGCCTCATCATCCACAATCATCGCACGCAGCATAGGGATAAAACCTTTCGTCAACTAACTACGCCGGGCATCCGTCGCATGACGTTGAGCCCGTAGCCTTTTATTTTACTCTTGAATGTCGAAGATGCTCTCTGACAAATCAAGATGAAGGAGCACTTTGGTGCCCTTGCCCGGCGCCGATTCGACACGCGTATAGGAGTGCGGCCCATAAAAGCGATGGATGCGCTCCGAAATATTGTGCATGGCCACACCGGCGCCGCCACCCTGGGGAGAGCTGGCGTCGGGACGGGCAGAACGCTCGTCAAACAGTCTGGCGGCGGTACCCTCATCCATGCCCACGCCATTATCGGCCACGGCAATCAAGATTGCATCCTCGCCGTCTTGGTGAACGGTCACGTCGATCCTCAGGGCGTCGTCATCGCCCATGCCATGACGTACGGCGTTCTCGACAATCGGCTGGATCACGAACGCCGGCACCAGCGTATCTTCCACGTCCTCGGACACATCGAACGTCGCAAGCACGCGGTCCTCGCCAAAGCGGGCCTTCTCAAAGGTAAGGTAGCGCTTGGTCTGTGCGACCTCGCGCGAGACCGGAATAAGCGATCCCGAGTTGTCGAGCGTGGCACGATAGAACGATGAGAACTCACGAAGCAGTTCGCGGGCCCGCAGCGGGTCGGTGCGCGTAAACGATGCAATGGTGTTCAGCGTGTTGAACAGGAAGTGCGGGTTAATCTGCGCCTGCAGCGCACGCACCTCGGCGCGCGCTGTGAGTTCCTTTTGCACCTCGAGCTCGTGGATGGCGAGCTGCGTGGACAAGATCTCGGCAAAGCCCGAGGCAAGCGCATACTGGGTACGGTCGACGGCGCGCGGGGTCTTGTAGTAGAACTTGAGCGTGCCGACGGTACGATCGCCCACCTTGATGGGGGCGATAATGCCGGCGGGGACTTGGTTGTGCGAGCCGTCCGAGCCCACGACATCCACCATACGGTTGAACGACTGCACGATGCCATGTTCGATAACGTAGCGTGTGGCAAGCGTGTGGATGGGAGTATCGGGCAGCAGTTTTTCCTCAAACTCGCCCGCGCAGGCAAGCACGTTGTCCTCGTCGGTGATGGCCACCGTCATGGCGCGCGTCTCGGGCAAAATGCGCCGGCACACCAAACGCGCCGACTCCTGCGTCAGACCGCCCTTAATGTCCTCGAGCATGGCCGAGGCCACCGAGAGCGTCTCCTCGGTGTACTGGGAGCGCACCGAATCGGGATTGAGCGTCAAAAAGATAAAGATGCACAGAAAGATGCACAGCAGCGCGCAGGCAATCACCGTGGCGATCGGCTCGATACCGGTCACCAAGGCAAAAATAAAGTACACCAGCACGCAAATGGCGCAGGCAACGGCAATGATGCGAAAGATTGATATTGAACTATCGCGCTGGGCGCGGCGGTCGATCATTCGGCCCCCTCCAGGATACTGATCAGTTGTGCGTCACGCCAAAGCCCGTCCATGATCTTGGGCCAAAAGCTCTGGAAACGCAGGTAGCTTGCAGCGTTTTGGCGCGCATAGGCCTTTGCCTCGTCGATACCATGGCGCCAGATGCGCAGGTAGCCCTCATGCTCGCGGGTAAACACGCTGCGGACCATAGCGGTCTTGCGCACGCGGTCGTCGAGCTCGCGCGAAATCCACGGGCCCGGGTAGGGCATGAGCGATGCCGCCGTAACGGGAATGAGCTCCTTTTGATGCGCGGCGAATGTCAACTTGGCCCGTTCGTAGTACCAACGGTATACATCCTGCATAAAGCGCGGTGAGCGCTTTTCGGACTCCGGAGGCAGATGGCGCACGGTCCACTCGTTATCGAACCACACGTCGTAGCCAAACATGCGCATGTTAAAGAGGTAATCCAAGTCCTCGCCGCGGGTGATAAACGGGTCAAAGGCCACACGCGTAAAGGCGCGGGCGTGCAGGGCCATCAGACCGCCGCACACGTAGTTGGAGCGCGAGATGCGGGTGCCCGAAAGCGCCTTTTTCATCCAACGGTTGAACTCGATGCGCTTGGTCCACCAACGATGGCAGATGCCCGCCTTGTCCGTGGGAGCCAGCGGCGAGCCGTCGCGATCGTAGAAATAACCGCTCTTGACCAAGATCGGCAAGCCCTGACGCGTCTGCTGCCCCAACGCATAGGTCGAGCGCTTCATAAAGTCGGCGTCGATGACAGTCTCATCGTCATCCAAGAAGATAACCGCGTCATGCCCCAGCACAGCGGCGCAGGCTAGCCCCATATTGCGGATGGCACCGTAGCCTCGCAGGCTCACGCACTCGCCCGAACCCTTGGGCGCGATCTGAGCAACCCGGTCTGCGATGCGCGAGGCCTGGGTGTTGGTGACAACGGTGACCTTGAGCGTGGGATGCGCGTCGACAATCTCGTGCACGCGCAGCGACACATCGGCTGTGGCAGAAACGGGACAGACCACCAAAAGGATGATGCGCGGGATGTCACGTACCTGCTCAAGCGAGGCCAGGCAGCGGTCGAGTTCGGGATTGTCGGCGTTGAGTCGCGTCGAATGGTCATAGGTGCCAGGGGCGTTTGCGCAAGCGTCATCGCCCGCCCAATACGTTGGAATCACGACCGTGGCGTTCATGCCTTACCCTTCCTGCAACACAAAAACGGGGCGCCGCCAAACACAGGCGACGCCCCGCGACCTAGCTGATTCCATCATACCCACTTGGGCAAATCATTGCTCGCAAGTCGCAATGTTTATTGCGGATAACCCCAAAAGAGTACCGTGGACAGGCACAATAGCCGCTCGCTCCTATGCGGCATGCTCTGCCGCCCGAGTCATGCGGGACAGGCGGACCAGCAGCATAAAGCCAACGATCAGCAGCACGCCAATGGAAAGGACGCCCAGCGACGGGTTGCCGGTCAGCGAGGTGACGACCGACACCAGGAAGGTGCCCATAACGCTTGCATAACGACCAAAGATGTCAAAGAAGCCGTAGTACTCGTTGGACTTTTCCTTGGGGATAATGCGGCCAAAGTAGCTACGGCTGAGCGCCTGCACGCCGCCCTGGAACAGGCCGACCATAATGGCAAGCACCCAAAACTCAAAGGCGGTCTTTAGGAAGAACGCGGCGAACAGCACAATGCCCATGTAGGCGGCGACCGCCACCAGGATCATGTTGAGCGTGCCCACGCGTCCGGCGAGCTTGCCGTAGATGATGGCGGACGGAAAGGCCACGAACTGCGTAACGAGCAGCGCCAGCACCAGCTGCGTCGAATCGATGCCCAAAGCCGAGCCGTAACTGGTGGCCATGGAAATGACCGTGTGGACGCCATCGATATAGAAGAAGAACGCGATCATGTAGACCAGCACGGTCTTGTTGTGGGCGATCTCGCGCATGGTGTGTCCGACCTCGGAGAACACACCGCCCACGATGTGGCCGATAGTGTCCTCGGGACCGCGCTCGCGACCGTACTTTTGCTTATAGGTGCGAATGAGCGGCAGGGTAAAGATGAGCCACCAGGCACCAGTGATGATAAACGACAGACGCGTTGCCAGCATGGTAGGGACGCCAAGAGCGGGGCCACCCATGATGAGCGCCAGGCAGATGACGAACGGCACGGTGGAACCGATGTAGCCCCAGGCATAGCCCGAGCTGGACACGGCGTCCATGCGCTCGTCGGTGGTAATGTCGGGCAGCATGGCGTCGTAGAACGTCATAGAAGAGTTAAGGCCGATGGTGCACAGCACGTACACGGTCAAAAATGCCATGGCGGACATTGGGATAGCCTGCGCCAGGCAAAGCACCAGGCCCGTGAGGAAGAAGCCCAAGAAGAACTTGATCTTGTTGCCGGCGTAGTCGGCAAGCGCGCCCAGAATGGGCATGAGCATGGCGATGACCAGCGAGGCGATCGTCTGTGCATTGCCCCAGGCGACCACCAGGTCGGCCGAAGAAGCGCCGGTATTGATGGCGTTAAAGTAAATGGGCACCACCGAGGTATTGAGCAGCACGAGGGCCGAATTGCCCACATCATACATAACCCAGTTACGCTCGAGCTTGGTGTATTTCATGGACAGGGACCCTTCGTATTCGCCCGATATGCAGTTAGTTCATCGTACCCCAATTGTCCAGAACCGCCGGTAAGGATTCGGCAAAGGGGCACGCACGGGCCCTATTCCTCGCGGTCGAACTCCTCATCGGCTTCGAGCACGCGACCGCTGTAGTTGACGTGACTGGTCACGGCATCCATGTCACCGGTCTCGATAAAACGTGCGACCGTGCACTCGTAATCGACCAGCGCGCGATCAAAGACCTCGGGGAAACTCTCGTTCGAGACCTCGTCGGTAAAGGGATTCTTCCATGTCAGATGGCCCAGGTTACCGGTGCGCTCGGGCAGCTCCGTCGTCACGCGATGGGCAAGGCCGTCGAGCAGCGAGTAGTCGTGCACCAAGCCCTCAACCAGCGAGATCGCGCGCGTCTTTACGGAGCCGGCCGGCTCAATCGCGCGGTAAAGTCGCTGCATATTGGCAACGGCAGCACCGTACTCCCCCGCCGGAATGTCAATGCCGTACACGCGTCCGGCAACATAGCTCATCAGCACGCCGGCCACGCGATTGATGCGATCGGTGGTGACGATCTCGCCCGCCGGCGGGTAATCGTCGACCGTAGCGCCGGCGCGTTTAAGCTGCAGCATCAGTACATCCAGGTCGCTCTCGATCACGGCATGAACCTGACTGCTCGAATCCTCAAGCTCTGAATCGGACTCCGCGATGCCAAACTGCTGCTCATAGACAAAGGGATGGGCGTTGCGGTCGAGCACGTAATGAGACAGCAGGCCCAGCGCAAAGGCGCGACCCAAGCTGGCGTCGCGCGGCAGCAGATGCGACACGCCGTCGCGCAGGCACGCGAACTGGCGAGACATGCGCGACCGATGCATGACCTGCGCCAGCAGTGTGCAGTCGGAAACACGCGGTGTCAGAATGTGAAAGAAAAACGGGTCGGGGCCTTGGTTGCCCAAGATAAAGGCAATGCGCTCTTCATCGGACGTGATGACGCCCTGCGGAAGACGGTCGATGCTTTCCTCGCCAAACAGATGATGGGTGATAAGCGCGGGCATAAT
Source organism: Collinsella sp. (assembly GCA_036298225.1). Taxonomy (GTDB): domain Bacteria; phylum Actinomycetota; class Coriobacteriia; order Coriobacteriales; family Coriobacteriaceae; genus Collinsella. The sequence goes on along the minus strand of JAXJJM010000011.1, from coordinate 58,601 downwards.
GATCCTTTCGATTTCATTCGATGCCACCCATTATGCCCACCGCGCGCCCATGCCAAACCTGCGATGGTAAACGACGGCACGCAAGCCTCTTACGCAAGCCCCAGGTGCGACTTGACCTCGGCGGCACGACGACGGGACACCGGTACCGTCGAGTTCACGCGGTCGAGCCTGAGCTCCATCAACCCCGTGGAGCCAATCTCAACATTGTGCACGTCTTCCAAATTGACCAGGTAGCTGCGATGAACGCGAATAAAGCCCTCGGAGTCCAAGCGACGCTCGAGCGAAGAGATCGACTCATTGATCAGGTACGTTCCCTCGGCGCAGACGGCGTTGCAAAAATCGGCACGCGCCTCAAAGTAGCAGACATCCGCCACAGGAATGAACACCTTTTTGCCCCCGCGGTCCACCGTCAGACGCAAAGGCTGGCGCGGAGCATGGATGACACGACGGGCACCCAAGGCTGCCTCGATCTTGTCGAGTGCCTTTGACAGGCGTGCGTCCTCGACCGGCTTGACGACATAGTCGACCGCATCGAGGTTATACGCATCAGCGGCAAATTCGGCAAACGCCGTCACAAACACAACCACCGGCGGCGTCTTTAGGTTCTGCAGCGTCTCGGCAAGCTCAATTCCCGAGCGACCGGGCATGGTAATGTCTAAAAACAACACGTCGGGCTTGTTCGACAGAATCGACTCCACGGCTTCGGTGACATTGCCCGCCTCGGCAATCTGACCCACACGCGTATCCTTTTCCAACAGATAGCGTAGCTCAGCCCTAGTGGGAGGCTCGTCATCAACCACCAAGATGTTCCAGCCTTCGGACATATGTGCTTCCCCTCTTTTTCTCTCAATCCAACCGCGTGCTACGCCGTCAACGGCGCAGGCTCATGCGGCTCGCCGTTCAGCTCGACGATGACCTGCGTTCCCACGCCCTCCTGGGACTTCACGCGCATGCCGGAATCTTCTCCGTAAAAGAAATGGATGCGCTGAAGCACGTTGAAGAGCGCCAGGCCGCAACCTCGCTTGACGGAGCCGTCGGCGGTAATGCTCTCGGGCTCCTCCAGGCGATGTTGCTCAAACAGATGCGCGCAGACCTCTTCGCTCATACCGATGCCATCGTCCTCGACGATGATCTCCAAACCGTCATCGGTCTCGAAAGCCCTAACATGAATAGAAAGCGGCTCGGTCTCGCGCTGCGCGTGCTTGATGCAGTTTTCGAGCAACGGCTGCAAGATAAACGGCGGCACCATGCAATCGCGCACCTCAAAGTCGATATCGACCGAGACGCGCAGACGGCCGTCGCCATAACGAGCCTGCATAAGATTGATATAGCGAGTGCCCTGTTCCACCTCGTGCTCGAGCGTTGTGAGGGTATCGGAATCAGAAAGCGTCTGACGGTAGTAGTTGGAGAAGTCGATCAGCAGCGACCTGGCCTTGTCTGGCTCGGTACGCACGAGCGACACGATGGTGCTGATGGTGTTAAACAGAAAATGAGGATCGACCTGCGATTGCAAGGCGCGCAGCTCCACGCGGGCCGTAAGCTCGTCCTGGCGCTCGAGCTCAAAGCTCGCAAGCTGCGTGGAAATGAGGTCGGCAAAGCCCGAGGCAAGCGCCGTCTGGCGCATATCGATGCTGCTCAGACGGGGATAATACAGCTCGAGCGTGCCCACGCAATGCCCGCGCACGGTAAGCGGTGCGACAATACCGGCGCGCAGGCGCGGAAAGTAGCCACCTGTCTCGGTCGAGGCATCGCGCGAGAACACGCTTTGCTCACCGCTGTTGATCACGTTGAGCGTAGTCCGCAGCACCACCGGGGTGCCCGCGGGGCATTTTGCCGAGTCCTCGCCCCAGCTTGCCAACACCTGCTTGCCGTCGGTAAAGCAGATGGCAGAGGCGATAGTTTCGGACAGGATGATCTTAGAGGCGCCTAGGGCAGCTTCGGGCGTAAGGCCGCGCGACGTGTAGGCGAATATTTTTGAAGCGATGGCGAGCGTGCGGTCGGTTGCGCTCGATGTGAGGTCGTCGGGAACGACAAAGACGTACGAGAAGAAGAAGCACAGCATGACCAAGCCGGCAATGACGACAACGGCCGGAACGGGATTGGGATTATCGGTTAGATCCCAGATGAGCAGCAGGATAAGCAGCGGAACGACAATACCGAGCAAGATGGCTTGAACCACATGCTGAGCGGTACGAAAGACCTTGGTAGAGTTGTAGCTCTTGCCCAGAATCAGCCTATTGAGTTCCACCGTCATCTCCTTCTTACCGACGCACCCCATAGCAATAAAGAGGGCCGCAAGCGACCCTCTCCATTGCATTATGCAATCAAATACTGTGTTTTACATCAAGCCATCGATGAACGGTAGCTTAGGCGCTGTACTTGTTTGCCTCGCCGAAGGTGCCGCCCTCGACAATCCAGCCGTCCTTCATGATGACGTCCATGTTGTCGGTGTTGAGCACGTGGATGTCGGCGGCGACGTCACCGTTGACGACCAGCAGGTCGGCGCACTTGCCGGCCTCGATGGAACCGGTCTCGTCCTCGATGTGGCACATCTTGGCACCGTTGAGGGTGGCGCAGGTGATGGTCTCGACCGGAGTGAAGCCGATCTTGTCGACGAACTCGTACATCTCCTCGATGGAGCAAGTGCCGTACGGGGTGACGAAGGAGAAGGAGTCGGAGCCGATCGTCATGACGACGCCGCGCTTCTTGGCCTCGCGCAGGCAGTCGTAGTTGCGCTGCAGCTCCTTCTCGACCAGAGTGCCCTCGTACTTGTCGTGCAGCTCGGGAACGTAGACGGGCGGATAGGTGGCGTACCAGGTGGGCAGGAAGGCGATCGTCGGGGTGAAGAAGGTACCCTGCTCGGCCATGAGGTCCATGGTGCGCTCATCGATATCGAAGCCGTGAATCAGCTGCTCGCAGCCAAAGCGGACGGAATCGTAGGCAGCGGCGTGGTTGTTGTAGCAGTGGCTCCACACGGGGATGCCGACCATCTTTGCCTCTTCGACCACGGCCTGGATCTCCTCGGAGCAATAGTGCTGGTCGCGACCGGAGTCCCAGCGCCAGATGCCACCACCGGTTGCCCAGATCTTGATGGCATCGGGGTTCTCGCGCAGGCGACGACGGACGGCCTTGCGCAGCTCCCAAGGACCGTCGACCTGATCGCCCCAGGGGTGGGATTCCTTGTTGAGCTCCTGGGTGCAGTGGTGGGAGTCACCGTGACCGGCAACACGGCAGAAGCCCAGACCGGTGGCCAGAACGCGCGGGCCCTTAAAGACGCCCTTGTCGATGCAGTCACGGATCTGGATACCAAAGCGGCCGATCTCGCAGACGGTGGTGAGGCCGTGGGTGAGGCAGTCGTAGGCCTGCTTGACGGCGACGGCCTGCTTCTCGAGGAGCGGCTGCATGACCCAATCGGTGTCATCGTCGGTCAGGTTGCCCGAGAAGTGCAGATGGGTGTCGATCAGGCCGGGAAGGACGGTCTTGCCGGCGGCGTCGATGACCTCAACGCCCTCGGGAAGGTCCTGCATGGCGCCGGCGTACTCGATCTTGCCGTTGTCGTCGACGAGAACGAGGGAGTTCTCGACCGGCTCGGCACCGGTACCGTCGATGAGCTTGCCGCCAACGATTGCATACTTAGTGGACATGGTTCCTCCTTATGGATCCATATAGTGGGCGAGGCCGCGTTGGGTTAAGGCCTCACAAAGCTACCCAAGTGGTGCCGGGTTCGGTGCGCGGAAGAGAGGGTCCCGCGCACCTGATCCGCCCCGGCTCGGCGTTACTTTTTGCGGGAATTGGTGAAGGCCATGAGAGCCAGGCCGACGGCCAGCCAGCCGATCACGATGCTCCACTCCACCATGTTGAGGGAGGCGGGAGAGAACGGAATCACGAGCAGGCCGATGATGATGGCGCAGGCAGCGATAGCGAGGCCGATGCCAAACTTGCCGCCGGGCACCTCGTAGGGACGAGGCAGGTCGGGCTCGGTGAAGCGCATGCGCAGGCAAGCGAGGGCGACCATGCCGCAGGAGAAGATGAAGGCGAGAGCCGACACGTTGGTCAGAGGGATGAGCATGTTCTTGCCCAGGAACGGACCGACGACGGTGATGGCGCCCAGAACGACGCAGGCGAGCTTGGGAGCGCCGGACTTGGGGTCGACCTCGGCGAACTGCTCGGGCAGCTGGCCCTTGCGGCCCATGGCGAGCATGATGCGGCTCGTGGCGCCGTAGAAGGAGTTCATCGGACCCATGGGTCCAAGCGTAGCGATGACGAGCATGGCCAGGTACAGGAGCATGTTGATGCCCTTGAGGCAGGCAAGCGCGGGAACCGGGCTCTTAACAAACTCGTGCCAGTCAAGGATAGTGCCGAACGAGTAAATGCAGACCATGTAGAAGCCGCCGGCGGCCAGCAGGGCCAGGGAGATGATCTTGCCGAACTTGTTCCAGTTAAGGCCCTCGGCTGCTTCCTCAGCCTGCTGAGGAATGGTGTCGAAGCCGGCGTAGAAGAACGGGGTCAGAACCAGGACCGACACGATGCCGGCAAACAGGCTGGTGCTCTCGGTAGCGGCCTTGCCGCCGCCAGCGCCGGTGACCTGGGAGAACACGGGCATGGCGTTGTCCGGCGAGCCGGTGAACAGCGAGACGCCCATGGCGAGCAGCATGCCGCAGAGCAGAGCCTTGGTCAGGAAGGCCTGGAGCTTGGCAGCCGAGCTGGCACCGCGGAAGTTAAGGAAGATGACGTAGACTGCAAAGCCGAGCGCGATCAGCGTCGGGAACAGGTAAACGTCGGCCCCCAGGATGGTGTAGAGCTTGATGGCGCGCAGCCACTCAAGGCCGGGCAGGCTGCCGAACATCTCGGACACGAGGGTCGAAATGGCGATGGCCTCCCACGGGCACAGGATGCCGTTGCCCAGGGCCAAAAGCCATCCGGTGATGTAGCTCAGCGTACGGCCAAAGCTACGATCGACATACTCGACGATGCCGCCCGAGATGGGGATAGCAGCCGTGAGCTCACCGAAAACAGCTCCGACGGGCACGAGGAAGATTGCACCCAAGAGGAATGCGATCATAGCGGGAACGGGACCGCCGCCCACGACCATCCAGTCGCCGACCTGCAGAACCCAACCGGTACCGATGATGGCACCAAAGCCGATGGTGAAGAAGTTCCAGAGCGAAAGCGTTTTCTTCATGCCGCCGTTATCCTCGACTGCAACTTCTGCGTTCTTGTCCGCCATTGTTCCCCTCCTTTCCTGTTTGACGCCCTTGGCGTCACCCCTTGCGCGGTCCGTTTTGCCGCGCGCTTTTATTCCATGGCTTTAAGATACGGCCTTGGCGCAGCAGCGCCGCTCGCAGCTCGACCGAAGGCAGAATTGCAAAACGAGCGGCACCGTTTTTGGGACGAACGGCGGGAGACGTCATTCGTCTTGGACGCTTTCATCTTGTCTGCTTTTGAATACCTGTTGCCGTGACGCTTGGCGCGCGGCGCGGCAACGTTCATACCATTTGTCAGGCTTTTGGCGCACATACCCATGTGTCGTGCATCTTTTTATGTAGGATAGACAAGTTACACATGAGGCAAGGTGATTCGAATGGCATACGGATACAATGACGGCGACCAACGGCCACAAAGCGTGCGCCTTGCCGGCCGCACCACGTCAACGCCCAGAAGCACCTCCGACAACGACAACCCGCAGCGCCCCCAAGAGCAGCTCGGGGCTTCTTCGCGGCAGCAAAGCCGTACCGTGCAGCAGTCAGACCGTGTGAGTACGAGCACACGCCAACGCCAGACCGGCACATCGCAGCCACGCCGCTACGATCGCCGTAAGACCGACTACTACGTCAAGCGCTCCTTTTCGCGACCTCAACGCGATCGCGGCAATTCCGCCCCTCACCCCGCGTCGCACACCACAAGCCACGCGCTTCCGGCCCGCCGCCTACGCCTTGCGCTTTGCTCCATTGCCGCCTGCCTCGTCTTTGTGTTTTTGGGATCCTGTATCTCCCACGGATCAGCCGGTCTTGAGCCCACTGCCGAGGACAAGCTGCTTAAAGCTCCCGTCGCGCCCGGTTACTCCTTTGCGTTCTCGACCCCACGCTCGCAATGGCAGGCCGGCGCCATGCCCCACATCTACCAAATTGACCCCGCATGGTCGGAGCTGCCCTATGCCGGTGGCACTATTCGAGAAAACGCTTGCGGTCCCACTTGCCTCACCATGGTCTATATCTTTAAGACCGGCCACACCGATAAGACGCCGGTCGATGTATGCGCACTGGCCGAAGCCGGCAACTACGCCCCCACTGGTGCCACCGAGTGGTCGTTTATGACAGGCGGTGCGTGGCAGCTAGGGCTCAACGGAACACAGCTCTATAACGATCGCGAATCGATTACCCAAGCACTTCGCTCGGGTGCGCCCGTCATCGCCGCAGTGCGCCCCGGTACGTTTACCAACGTAGGCCACTACATCGTGCTCTACGGCATCGACGATGCCAACCAGATTGGCGTCTACGACCCCAACTCGGCCAGCCGCAGCGCCCGCCGCTGGGGCGTCGTAGAGGTCCTCAACGAAGTCGAAGCCATGTGGGCCTACTACTAGTCATTGGGGACAGACTTAAATGAGTGGTCATTGGGGACGCTCTTGTTTGACTAGTCATTTAAGAACGTCCCCAATGACTAGGTGAATAGCAAAAGCCCCGCAGTCGGAGCGGACTGCGGGGCTCATGAAGAGAGGCTAGTTTGTGGGCGCTTTGCCTAGCGCCCACGAGAGAGGCAACAGAGTAGAGACTACTCGTGAATGCGGGTACCGGAGAGGCCGGCCATGGTCTCGGCGGCCTTGTCCAGAGCGCCGATGATGCAGGTGCGGCCCTTGCGGGAACGGGCGAACTTGATGGCAGCGCGGACCTTGGGCTCCATGGAACCCTTGCCGAACTGGCCCTCGTCGGCCAGGCGCTCGGCCTCGTCGGCGGTGAGGTCCTCGAGCTCCTCCTGGTTGGGCTTGCCGAAGTTGATGGCGACATGCTCAACGGCGGTCAGCAGGAACAGAACGTCAGCGTCGCAGTCCTCGGCCAACAGCTCGCCGCCCAGGTCCTTGTCGATGACGGCGGGAACGCCCTTGTAGCAGCCCTTGTTCTCGTAGTCGCGGACGACGGGGATGCCGCCGCCACCGCAGGCGATGACGATGAACTCGTTGTCGAGCAGGTTGAGGATGGAGTCGGCCTCGACGATCTTCTTGGGATCGGGGGAAGCGACGACGCGACGCCAGCCGCGGCCGGAATCCTCGACGAAGACCTTGGAGGGATCCTCGGCCATGAACTCCTTGGCCTGCTCCTCGGTGTAGAAGGGGCCGATCGGCTTGGTCGGGTTCTTGAACGCGGGATCATCCGGATCGCACTCGATCTGGGTGACGACGGTGGCGGCGTGCCAACGCTTATAGCGCTTGTGCATCTCGCGGCCGATGCCCTGCTGCAGGTGATAACCAATGTAGCCCTGGGACATGGCGCCGCACTCGGGCAGCGGCATCTCGGGGGTACCGATGGCGTCGTGGGCAGCGGCGAAGGCGTTCTGGATCATGCCGACCTGCGGGCCGTTGCCGTGGGTGATGATGATCTCGTTGCCCTGCTCGATGAGACCGAGGAGAGCGTGGGCGGTGTTGCTCACGGCCTCGATCTGCTCGACGGGGTTGTTGCCGAGGGCGTTGCCGCCAAGGGCGACGACAATACGATCGGGCTTGCCAAGAGGCTTAGACATTGCTGGAATCCTTTCTGTAAAAGGCCTACAACCCATTAATAACCCGCGTCCGTGCGATACGCGAGTTTATTAAGGTTTATATTCTCTTTATCGCTCATTTTATTCATTTTGAAAATAGCGGAACGGTGAACGGTCGTTTTTGTCCGCTCAGCGTACAGAACACCAGCTCAGACATATCTACGCCATTTACGTGCAACTTTATTTAAATGCAGCAAGGATTATGTCGGATTATGCAAACTACATCTCTGCTAAACACAAAACGGACAGCGCGATATCTTACTCGAGCTATACGAGATTCTATGCACTTATAAGTCGAGTATGCACCCCTGCAAAAACAAGGGGCTTTTCATCCAGCATAAGGAATAAAGAAGGGCTCCGAAAAGGCGGCAACAGCCAAGTCCCCCATCCATCCCCAAAGTGGCGCGAGGTTTCGCGGCAAAGCCGCGAAACAGCGAAGGGGACGGAATACCCGGCCAACTACGTCCTTCATCCGCCCACACAATCCGAGGACGTAGTCGTAGCAGGATCTGAGGGCTAACCTTCGCGGACACTCCGCAGAACGAAAGAACCCCCGCCGCACGTAGTGTGCAGCGGGGGTTCTTTCATGTCCGAGGACGTCCGCGAAGGTTAGCCCTCAGATCCTGCGGTGGGAGACCTAGGCCTCGTTGTACACCGTCTTGAGCTTCAGCAGGTGCTGATAGCGGTCCATAGCGGCCTGCTCATTCTCCTTGAAGAGCTCCTCGGCGCGCTCGGGGAAGGAATGCGTCAGCGAAGCGTAACGGGCCTCGTTCATCAGGAACTCCTGATAGCCGCCCGCGGGCTCCTTGGAATCGAGCGAGAACTTCTTGCCGGCAGCAGCCTCGGGGTTGAAGCGGAAGAGGTTCCAGTAACCGCACTCGACAGCCTTCTTCATCTCGGCCTGGCAGTTCTGCATGCCACCCTTCTTGATGGAGTGCATCTCGCAGGGGCTGTAGCCGATGATGAGGGACGGACCGTCGTAGGCCTCGGCCTCGTGGATGGCCTTGAGGGTCTGAGCCGGGTTGGCGCCCATGGCGACCTGCGCCACGTAGACGTAGCCGTAGCTCATGGCGATCTCGGCCAGGGACTTCTTCTTGGTCACCTTACCGGCAGCGGCGAACTGAGCGACCTGACCCAGGTTCGAGGCCTTGGAGGCCTGACCGCCGGTGTTGGAGTAGACCTCGGTGTCGAAGACGAAGACGTTGACGTTGTGGCCGGAAGCCAGGACGTGGTCCAGGCCACCGAAGCCGATGTCGTAGGCCCAGCCGTCGCCGCCGAAGATCCAGAAGGACTTCTTGGTGAGGTAAGCCTTGTCGGCGAGGATCGCCTTGGAGGCGTCGCAGCCGCACTTCTCGAGCTCGGCAACGTAGGCGGCGGCAGCGGTCTTAGAGGCCTCGGCGTCGTTGACGGAGTCGATCCAAGCCTGACCGGCGGCCTTGAGCTCGTCGGACGGACCGTCAGCGGCGATGATCTCCTGCGTAGCAGCGATCAGCTTCTTCTGAACGGCCTCGTAGCCAACGGCCATGCCCAGACCGTGCTCGGCATTGTCCTCGAACAGGGAGTTGTTCCACGCCGGGCCGTGACCGTCCTTGTCCTTGCAGTAAGGAGCGGTGGCAGCGGGGTTGCCCCAAATGGAGGAGCAGCCGGTGGCGTTGGAAATGAACATGCGGTCGCCGGCGACCTGGGTCACCAGACGTGCATAGGCGGTCTCGGCGCAGCCGGCGCAGGAGCCGGAGAACTCCAGGTAGGGCTGCTTAAACTGGCTGCCCTTGACGTTGGCCGCGATGAGCTCCTTCTTCTCGGAGACGTTCTCGACCATGTAGTCCCAAACGGGCTGCTGGTCCATCTCCTGCTCGGTGGGAACCATCTCGAGGGCGCCCTTGGGGCAGACCTTGACGCAGTTGGTGCAACCCATGCAGTCGAGCGGGGACACAGCCATGGTGAACTTCATGCCCTTGGCCTTGGGGCCCATGGCGTCGAGCGTGCGGGTAGCCTCGGGCGCGGCAGCAGCCTCGTCCTCGGTCATCGCGAACGGACGGATGGTGGCATGCGGGCACACATAGGCGCACTGGTTGCACTGAATGCACTTGGTCTCGTCCCAGTGGGGAACGACCACGGCGACGCCGCGCTTCTCGTATGCGGAGGCGCCCAGCTCAAACTGGCCGTCAGCGCAATCGACGAAGGCGGAAACAGGCAGGCTGTCGCCGTCCATGCGATCGATGGGCTCGAGCAGGTTCTTGACCTGCTGGGCGATAGCGGACTTGGTCTCCTCGGAGAGCTCGACGGGAGCGGCATCCTCGGCGGTAGCCCAGTCGGCCGGAACCTCGAACTTACGGAAGGCGGTAGCGCCAGCATCGATGGCCTTGTGGTTGGCGTCGACGATGGCCTGGCCCTTCTTCATGTAGGACTTGGTAGCCGCGTCCTTCATGTACTGCAGGGCGTCCTCGGCGGGCAGGACCTTGGCCAGCGCGAAGAAGGCGGACTGGAGCACCGTGTTGGTGCGCTTGCCCATGCCGACCTTGGCCGCCAGGTCGATAGCGTCGATCAGGTAGACGTTGACGTTGTTGTTCGCGATGTAGCGCTTGGCCACGGCGGGCATGTGCTCGGCGAACTCCTCGTCGCTCCACTGGCAGTTGACCAAGAAGGTGCCGCCCGGCTTGACGTCGCGGACCATCTTGAAGCCCTTAACGATGTAGCTGGGGTTATGGCAGGCGACAAAGTCGGCCTTGGTCACGTAGTACGGCGAACGGATCGGGGAATCACCAAAGCGCAGGTGCGAGACGGTGACGCCGCCAGTCTTCTTGGAGTCGTACTGGAAGTAGGCCTGGACGTACTTGTCGGTGTGGTCGCCGATGATCTTGATCGAGTTCTTGTTGGCGCCGACGGTACCGTCGCCACCCAGACCCCAGAACTTGCACTCGATGGTGCCGGGGGCTGCGGTGTTGGGCGCATCCTCGGCCTCGGGCAGGCTCAGGTTGGTCACGTCATCGACAATGCCGATGGTGAACTCGCGCTTGGGCTCGTCCTTCTTGAGCTCCTCGAAGACAGCGAACGCGGACGCGGGAGGCGTGTCCTTGCTGCCCAGGCCATAACGGCCGCCGACGACCTTGATGCCCGTCTTGCCGGCCTCGTAGAGAGCGGAGACGACGTCCTGGTAGAGCGGCTCGCCGATGGAACCCGGCTCCTTGGTACGGTCCATGACGGCGATCTTCTGGACGGTCTCGGGGAGAACGTCGACGAAGTGCTTGATGGAGAACGGACGGAACAGACGGACCTTGACCAGGCCGACCTTCTCGCCGTGAGCGTTGAGGTAGTCGATGACTTCCTCGAGCACGTCGCAGAAGGAGCCCATGCACACGACGACGCGATCGGCATCGGGAGCGCCGTAGTAGTTGAACAGGCCGTAATCGGTACCGAGCTTCTCGTTGATCTTCTTCATGTAGCCCTCGACGACGGCGGGAAGCTCGTCGTAGACCTTGTTGCAGGCCTCACGGTTCTGGAAGAAGATATCGCCGTTCTCGTGGCTACCGCGGGTGTGCGGGTGCTCAGGGTTGAGCGCGTGATCGCGGAAAGCCTGGACGGCGTCCATGTCGCACATCTCGGCCAGATCCTTGTAGTCCCACATGGCGACCTTCTGGATCTCGTGGCTGGTGCGGAAGCCGTCGAAGAAGTTAAGGAACGGGGTCTTACCCTCGATGGCGGCAAGGTGAGCCACCGGCGAGAGGTCCATGACCTCCTGGACGTTGCCCTCGGCGAGCATGGCGAAGCCGGTCTGACGACAAGCCATGACGTCGGAGTGATCGCCAAAAATGTTCAGGGCGTGGGAAGCGACGCAACGCGCGGAGACGTGGAAGACGCCCGGGAGCTGCTCGCCCGCGATCTTGTACATGTTCGGGATCATCAGGAGCAAACCCTGAGAAGCCGTGTAGGTGGTGGTCAGAGCACCGGCGCCCAGCGAACCGTGAACGGTACCGGCTGCACCTGCCTCGGACTCCATCTCGACGACCTTGACCGGGGTGCCGAAGATGTTCTTGCGACCCTGGGCCGCCCACTGGTCGACATGGTCGGCCATCGGGCTGGACGGCGTAATGGGATAGATTCCCGCTACCTCGGTGTACGCATACGAAACATATGCGGCCGCCTCGTTGCCGTCCATAGACTTAAACTTACGCGCCATATACCCCTCTCCTCTCATATAGGTATACAGGCCCCGGCGATCGCCGGGATGTTGGCGTGATGGGATTTACGCTGTTGCTTCCAATCATCTGGCAGGCAGGCTCAGCAGCAGGTACGTGGCGTGGAGAGAAGACATGCCGAGGCGAGGGGCGGCTGATGCGCCCCACAGACCCGACCGCCCGTCTTGCACATGACCGAGCGCCGCAAAGGCCGCATGCCGGATGCTCCCGGGCACGCCCCGGCGATGGGAAGCGCCCGCAACGGAAATCCGCATGCGGGTTTATTGTACCCCGCCGTTAAGTGTAATTTCGACAAATATAGGCGGGCGGTAAAGGTTTACCTCGGGTGACCGCCAAAGGCCAGAATGGTCCCTCCATCCCCGGACGACTGGCTCTGACGCGCCAAGGAGTGTCCCCAAGTACCGGCAGGAAAGGAACGTCCCTAACTGCCGGCTAGAGGGCGCCGAGCAGGATGGCGTAGGTGGTGGATTCGCCGAGTTTGAGCTCGTCGCCGGGGTTGAGCTGGGCGGAGCGGCCGGGCTCTACTTGAATACACACACTCGTGGCCCCGTTTACCACCACGGTGCCGTTAGTGGACGACAGGTCCTCGACAAACCATGCGCCAGACTCGTCGCACCAGATATGGGCATGGCGGGCCGAGACGTCGTCGGTGATGCCGCCCTCCCCCGTTGCCAGCGCGCCGATCTCAACGCCTTCCTCACTCGGCTGAATCCAGCGCGGGACGCTCACCACGTAGCCGTTTTGCACGCACAGCAGTCCCAGCGGATGCGCCGGCGCGACCTCGTGCTCGCCCGCGACCGAAGATGTGCTCAGCGAGCGCGGCGTCGACGTGTCGCCGCCACGGGTCACATGAGCGCGGCGGCTCGCCCGACTTGGAACTAAGGCGGGCGTGAGAGCAAACGGCATAGGGAACGAATCTTGCGGATGTACTCCTCGACGTCAGGCAGGTAAGCCCCACGAAGTCACCGGGGAGGCCCAAGCGGCCCGGCACCACTTCCAGATTCTGACCAGGGCGAGTCGTTCGCCGGTGGCTGAAGGCTCGCTCCCACCCAAAAGGGGAGATTCGCGTTGTTCCCCAATCGCTCTCGCATCTTTCATTTTGCTCGAGGTGGGCTATAAAAACTTTCCTGGTGAAAGGCGGCGATTGGTTTCCTTTCTTTCTAGAGGAGCGCGCCTGTAATCTGTTTTCATCCTAAATCAAGTTAAGATCGGACCTTCCAGAGGCAAGTCGACTCAAACTGCGAGGCTCCATGTTGGAATAAAGAGCGCTGTCGAAGTGCCAACAACGCAAAGCTTGCCAGTCTCAAATAGAACCTTTTGGGAGTCCGATTGGGCCGCACACCGAATCCCCGCTGGTGGTTTTTTATAGCTGCGCAACAATAAACAAGGTTAGTGCCAGTCCAGCATGAAATTGAGGAACGTATGCATTTTTTCTCAGTAAGTGATCGTCGTTACTGCTTCGATGAGGTCACTCGCAATTGCTTTCAGGTTGACCAAGCATCAGAAGATGCGCTTTGCATATTTGAAGCATCGGGAAGAACGGTCAACTCGAAGTTGCTAACAAAGTCACTTGCTGCGAAAGGCTACGACCAAACGACCATAGCAGAACTTGAAGACGACATTGATGAGTATCAACGATTGTCTGAGCGGACTTTCTTAACAAAAGACACGCCTCGAAAACTTAGATCCATCGAACTCCACGTTTCACATGCATGCAACCTTGGTTGTAGTTACTGTTTTGCCGGTAAAGGAGATTATGGAACGTCTCCTCTGCTGATGACAGACGAGATAGCCTTCAAGGCGGTCGACTACCTCGTCGCAAGTTCATCGGAAAACGAAACGCTTGCGATCGTCTTTTTTGGTGGGGAACCCATGATTAACGAGCCGCTGATATGGAAAACGGTCGACTATTCAAAAAGAATATACCCCAATAGAAACTTTACCTATTCTATTACGACCAACGGAACGCTTTTGAATGACACTGCTGTGAATTCTTTCAAGGAGCACGGGTTTTCTGTTCTGATTAGTCTCGATGGTACAGGATGCAAGCACGATGCATCGCGCCCGTACAAGACGGGAGGCGGCTCTTTCTCCGATATCGACAAAAACGTTCGTCGTTTTTCCGAGTCGTTCCCCTTCGGCGCAAGAGCGACCTTAACAAATAATAACTGTAACCTTGTTGAAGACTATCTTCAGTTTAAAGAGATGGGCTTCAGAAGGATTTACTTCTCGCCCGTGAGCTCATTCGATGAGAATATCAAACTCGACGAACACTCATTAAACAAAATCAGGGCGGGCCTAATAGATTTGGCGGATCAATATCTCAAACAGATTGATCAAGGGGAAAAGCCCTTGTTTAGAACATTGAAAACTGCAGTTGATTTGATTATGAGCAACAGGATCGCCTTTGTCGGATGCGGGGTTGGCAGGCGTTTTATTTCCGTGACTCCCGAAGGGGACGTATACCCCTGTCACAGGTTTGTCGGGATGATGCGATTCAAAATGGGCAACATCGTCACCGGAATTGACGAAACTAGGTATATTGAAAACTGGAGTCAGGGTGTCGAAAAAAGAATTGACTGTACGGACTGTTGGGCTCGGTCTTTCTGTGGTGGGGGCTGTAGCTGGGAGGCTGCAGACGAGCACGGCTACTTGCCCAAGAGTCTACACCCTGCATCATGTGAATATAGAAAAATGTGCTACGAGATGGCTTTTGACCTTATTTCCCGCCACTCATCTTCGCAGGAGAAAAATCAACGAGAAGCTACTGTATCGGAATAAGCGGTTCAGCGCATTGCTGTCACCATTGTGGAGGTGTTCGTTCTTCTGATTACCGTCTGCGAAGCTTATTGCTACGTTCGCCGAAACCATTCTAGAAATATGGTGAACTAGACATCTTGGTTTGTTATACACAATATTGAGGTTTTTCTGCACTCAAAGGGAGGTAGTCGTGAAGCATATTCATCCGATTAATCCAGGAAGTGGCGACGAGGCAGGCGTGAAGCCGATGTCTTTTGACTGCCTCTTGGGCATTACTGACATCTGTACTGTTTATGATAAAGCAGATGGCTGTGGTGCATACGATTACTGCGACTATGACATGGATGGCGGCAGCATCTGCGTTGTAGATCACTGTGGCATTGATCAAACGTAGTCTCTAATTGGATTAAGGTGAGGAGCTGTTATGAAGCATATCCATCCTGTTGGTTCAAATGAACATCCTCCCGTTGAGCCTTGTTGTCTTGGAGTTGATATATGCAATTTTTACGACATCGCTGAGTGCCCTGTTGCGGATTGGTGCTATGTCGATAAAGAATCAAGCTGTGTTTTGCCAGCAGATTGGTGCGATCCAGTTGACGAGTAGTTTTGTGGCTAGGAACTATTTGGTCCAATTCAGAATAAGATGGGAACAAATACCAAAATCTCGTGTCTGGGAGGAGTCATGCCATTATTGCAAGGTCTCGTTGGATTAGCCTTTATACTTGCGTTATATCTGGCACCTTTTTTAATTCTATTCTTCATTATCCGACTCTTTCTTCGGAGAAAATAGGAGTGTCACGCAAACATTAGCGTAGCTTTCTTCCAATATGAGCCGAGCATTGGCAAGTGGAATAAGAAGCCCGACCGTTCGCCACATGAAAGTGATCGGACGGGCTTCTCTATTTAACCCGGGCCGCCACCCATAGCGGCTTTCCAAGCGTATTCTCAGTGCAAAGCAATCGTCAGTTTAATCCTATGCGCTGATACCGCATTTCATTTGTTCGGCTCGAATTCTACGGCCTGGCAACCCTCGCACTCTCCGGCAAATGGATTGAACGCGAAGGCAGAGATGATGTGTGCGTGGACATCGAGGCTGCTGTAGGCAACATACTGGGACATGGACCCCCGCTGCGCGTGGTATGCGGCCCGGCATATTCATTGCCGTCCAACCCCGTGTAGTTGCAGCAAAGGGTGGAACCTCAATGCTCAGCTCATGTTGTCCGTGGGACACGAGAATCGTAAGTACACTTTGGTGCGATTCTCACGCTGATACTGAGCCACCTGGAATAAGATACGTCGCGACAACACTTCGCTTCACCTCTGTCTCGACAAGATGACGTAGACTAAAGTTTCCTTTAGTAAGAGAACGAGAACTATATCTGAAAGCGTTGCGATGGCGTGAAGGCACCGAGTCCGAACCGCCTGAATGCTACGTGCATCTGCATCGCCTTTTTGTTATCTCTGCCAGTTGGGTAGCACTACACTTGTCATCATTTACCCTGGTACATGCTGCCTAAATCCACTACCCCTTCTACCGCGCCGACCATCTCGTCATCGTGAGAGACAACGATGATCAGCTGGCTTTGCTTGTTGCGCTTAACATAGGCCGCAAGCTCGGCGCGGCTTACAGCGTCTAACCCAGTCGTGGGCTCGTCGAGTACCAAAACTGACGACTTGCGTGAAATCGCCGACCATAAGTACACTCGGCGCAGCTCACCGCCCGAAAGCGCGGAGCAACGTTTCCCGAGCAACTCCTTCACGCTGTTTTCCAGCGAAAGTAGGCCATCTACACCCCGGTGATAGGAAGAAAAGGGCGTGTCGAAATACTCTAACAGCTCTTTCACCGTTTCGTCCGGCGCGAAGCACGACTGTGGGCAGCACGATATCTCTCTCGCACGTATGTAATCCAAGTCGCATTCTTCGATTGGCACGCCGTTGTATTTTACTTTGCCTTTCGATGAGTATAGCCCGAGCATCAAGTAAAGAAGTGACGTCTTGCCTCTTCCGTTTTCCCCAACTATGCAATATGTACCAGGACCGGAAAACTTGAAAGAAAACCCGCCGAGGACCTCTCGGACAGATCCGTCTGGAAGGGCAACCGAGAATTCCAAATCAGATACCGAAATGTCATTTATTTCATCGAGTTTAGCTAAATCGGTCCGATTCCACCCCGATCTCTCCTTTTCTCTCGTCGCGATAGCCGTCCTATCCCATGATGCTTTGGCATCTTGATAGGATTTGAACAATGACATCATACTTTTCAAAGTCTTAAAGAGAACCGCGAAGTATGTACCGATGATAGTGTACTCGCCTATTGACATAGTTCCGTTAATGATTCGTACTCCGGAAACAACAAGTATCACCGCTTGAAACAACGCTGCGAAAAGACCATCGAGCGATGTCAGAGAATATGATAGCTTTCCGGAGCGCAAAACTTTGGGAAAATAGCTCTTAAACCCAGCGTCGAGCGCTTGTTCGCTCTTGCCGTACGAAGATGCCAGTTGAATGTTGAGAATCTGATTAAGCTGCGATGCAATTGCGGCGTAAAAGGCGCTGTCCGCCTCTTTCTTCTCATACGTGACCCTATACAAAAGTTTCCTCAACCCAGTAATTACACAGAAATACACGATGAGGAGAATGATGGAAAACACCGCGAGAGTTGAATCAATTGACCATATGATAAGCAATACGATGGGAATAGCTACAATGGACAGCGGCGCACTGATGAAATTCGCCAAAACGAAGGATGAGACCACGCTGGAGTCGGAAATAATCCGTTGCGTTGTATAGGCTGGATCGATGGTCCGACTCACCAAGTAATCGTCTCTTTCAAAACGCAAGACGGCCTCCCTGAGAAGATCAAAGGAAAGTCTCGTGCTTATGCGAATGGAAAGTGTTCCTGCAAAATAAGTAAAGAGGGTGGAGAAAACTCCTATTGACGCAACCAGGAGTGCGAAGAGTGCGGCGTCTCTTTCGCTGCGGTTACCGAGAAGAAAATCTAAAAATTTTCCGTTCACGTATGGCATGGCATAGGAGAGAGCGGTTCCAATCACCGTGATAGCAATGAAGACGAAAGCCCCTTTTGCTCTGATGAACCTCGAGAGAACGCATCGAATCAAGGAAGGCCCCAATCTACCCGCCACAAAACATCAATCACTGATACCTTACACCTCAACACAACAGGAGCGAAGATTTGCCAATGAGACTGCTTTAAGATTGCCTTGGGCCAATACGGTCTCAAGCTCTTCCTACAAGAGAGTCGGAATCGGACATCTCCTCCGACGAATCTGGCAATCGGGCGATTGAAATATCTTTTTCAACCGCCCGATTGCCACAATAGATTGGAGCGTCCGCCCGCAAACGACCTCGTTTTACACCCACCAAATCCTTTGCCTTTTGTCGCCTAGGCTAGAAAAATCGCTCATAATAACGCAACCAGCCTGCTCGCTTGAAGAAACCTAAGCCCGTAATGTAGATGTGCAAACTTCCGGACGCCTTGCGCGGCATAGCGCGTATAAACTTCGTCAACCGCCTCAGAAATACCTGAGTATCGCGCCAGGGCAAAAGCATACGACGTCGCCGCCATACCCCGCACCCATTCGGAACGCGGACTAATTGAATAGCTGCACAGTATCATCATACATGCATCTAGACCTGATTCCCCAAGTAGCCGACGTATTGATGCGAGCATCGTGGGTCGCCCCTACGCCATCGTCGTCACCCCTATTAGCAGTATTTAGTGTTTTCCTCTAAATGCGTATCGCCACCCTTAAGAATATGAAGTGTTATATCCAGACCCGATTGTCCCCCATCCCCAACGAAGGGATAAGGAATCTCATCCGGAATCGGCAGTAACGGAGGATTCACAACGACAAGCGAAAAACATGAGTCATCTCACAGAGGGGAGTAAAGGCTCCCCTCAAGCACCCTAGTTTCGTCATCCGAAGAGTTGATGGCAGTGTTCTTCTTACAAAGGTCGACAACAAAAGGGTTGATTTCTACAGATGTTACATCCATGCCACAGTTGGTAAGTATCAGGCCCTGTATTCTGGGGCCAGAACACAAATCGAGAGCCTTCCGTGCGCTCTGCGGTGTAAGGCGCCAATCTCAGCAAATCTGTCCCACAATACTGCGCTGAAGAACAAGACGGAACCCCTGAGCCAAACTCCCCTATACCTTTTTAAGGCTAAGACAGGCAAGTTCACGCACCCGGCATATTCCAGAATAACACCCTATTGTTTTAGATGCTCTACAAGCATGAACAGCCGCGAATCGGAAAGATCTTCTAGTTTCGCCCCGACTGACCGCCAAGGGCCAAAATGGCCTCTCCATCCCCAGGCGACCGGCTCTGGCGCGCAGAGAAGTGCCCCCAAGTGCCGGCAGAAAAGAAACGTCCCTATCTGCCGGCTAGAGGGCACCGAAGAGGATGGCGTAGGTAGTGGATTCGCCGAGTTTGAGCTCGTCGCCGGGATTGAGTTGGGCGGAACGACCGGGCTCGACCTGAATGCAGACGCGCGTGGCCCCGTTTACCACCACGGTTCCGTTGGTGGACGACAAGTCCTCGACGTGCCAGATATTTTGAGCATCGCACCAGATATGGGCATGGCGGGCCGAGACATCGTCGCCGACGTCGGTAATATCGCCCTCGCCAGTGGCCAGCGCGCCAATCTCAACACCCTGCTCACTCGGCTGAATCCAGCGCGGGGCGCTCACGACAAAACTGTTTTGTACGCGCAGCAAGCCCAAGGGGTGCGCCGGGGCGGGTTCGCGTTCGCCCGCGGTCATCGACATGCCAAGCGAACGCGGCGTGGATGTGCCTCCGCCACAGGTCGCGTGCGCGTAGTCGATGGCATAGTTCACCGAGGACCGCACATCCGCCGAACAACCGACGGCGACAAACAGCACCAGCACGGCCTCGGCGCGCTCGGCGGGCATGAGTTCCGCCGCCTGGGACAGGCGATCGAGCGCGTTGCGATAGAGATTCGTGTCCTGGTGGCACTCTTCGAGCGCGCGTACCATCGGTTCACCTGCAGGACCGCACACCATATTGATCACAGCCGTGGAGTCCATGGGATTTCGCTGGCGCAGGGCCAGTTGCGACATAATACGCGCAGCCGAGGTACCGTATTCGGCAAAGTAGCGCTGCTGAAGCGTGCCGACCGGCGCGCGAACGATAAAGCGGGAAACCCAAGAGCGATCGGCGGCTCGGCTCTGCGGGCTGCGGCCGTCGGCGAGCGGACGGGACGAAAGCACCAAGCCGCACAGCTCGATATGGCTCAGATGCGCCGCGCGCTTAAAGATGTCAAACATGGCCCCGCATGGGGTGAGCTCAACTTGAGATGCCATGACCTAGGCCTCCTTGGTCGTAGAAATAGAATCGGACGATACTTCGACAGGTCCGCCAAAAGTACGGGCAGCTGCGGCTCCACCGGCAAGCGGAGTCGCCATCTGGGCTTTTGTGCGTCGCGGTGCCGAAACGGGAAGTTCAAAGGCAAAGCCCATCGCAAGCAAAAACCACGTAAGCGTATAGGTTGCAACCAGAGCGGCAACAAGGCCGCCCGTCACGGCGCGTTGGGAAAATACGCTACATGCAGCCACAACCAGCACCGGAACCTCGCAGGCAGAAAGCGCAAGCACACCCTGCAGGAACCCCGAGCGCCGATCGCGCGCAAGTGCCCCCGCGGCAAGGCCGGCCATGCCTGGTAGCGCCAACGCCAGTGCGGCAATAATACCCGGTAGTGGCCCAGACCACACGAGCGATCCCAAAGTCGCCGTCACGCGAGCGCCCGATGCCAGCAGCGCGGCCGAAACCACGACCACAGCCCAAACCACGCCACAGACGACCGCCGCGCCGACCATCAGCGCGCGACGAACCGCGCGGCCGGACGCATCCATGGGGCACGGCGTGAGCGGCTCGCCGCGGAGCGAACGACCGACATTTTGTGCATAGTGGTCACAAAACGCCGAGAGCGCCGCCTCGACCGCCGCCGGCTCGGGACGATCTTTTTGATGGCTGGACAGACAGGCCATCACCACGTCGAACAGCTGGGCATCGACAAGCGCCAGCGCATCGCGTAGCTCTTCGGAATCCGGCTCAAGCCCTAGCTGCTGGGCCTGCTCGGCCGCGGCGAGCGCCACATCGGGCTCACGACGAAGCAGCTGAGTCAAATCGCAACCGGGCGCATGGGCACCAATGGGATAGTCGGGCCGCGTGTCCATCTTGAGACGGTAGGGGCTCGCGATGTCGCGCGTCTTTTTGCGCGAACCCGAGATGCCCGAAGTGCCCGGCGCGGCTTCGTATGGCGCGACGCCGGCAATGAGCTCGTAAACCGTGCTTGCCGCGGCATAGACGTCAATCGCCGGCGACATACGCAAAGCGCGCAGGTCGGGAATATCGTCGGTGAGCATCTCGGGCGGGGCATAGGCAACCGTCGCGCGACGCAGCGTAGCATAACGCTCCGTAAACGACGCCTTGCCGCCGGTACCGGCCACGGCCGACGCAGGCTCGAGCGCCAGCGACGAGCCAAAGTCGATCAGGCACAGGTCAAAGGTGCCCTCGGCAAGCTGCCGGTCAAGCGGCAGGCGCGCCGTGCGCACCATATTATTAGCGGGCGAGATATCGCGATGGACAAAGCCCTCGCCCACCAGGCTCATACGGCAGAGCAGATCGAACAGGTCGCGACCCAGACGCGCCGCCACAAGCGGCGACAGGCGTCCGGCATCGTCCACGGCAAGTCGCGAACGCAAGCGGGCAAGCGTCTCGCCCTCGACCCATTCCATGACAATTGCAGGCACACCGTCGACCTCGCCCCAGCCATAGAGGCGGGGAAAGCCCTTAAGGCCCGAAAGGGCGCGATGGCATTCGTATTCCTCGCGAAACGCCGCCTTGAACTTGGCGACCAGCGCCTCGTGAGCGGCATCGTCGTCAAACTCATCGCGCGTCGGCAAGATGAGCTGCTTGAGTGCCACGGCCTCGCCTTGGGCGTTGACGGCACGCGTCACGCGGCCGATACCGCCACGGCGCATGGTGGCATCGTCGGCAAACAGCATCGTAAAACGACGCAGATAGGCAGGCAGTTCGTCCTGACCGAGCGCAATGGCCGGCTCAAACCCGTCGACACGCGCCAGGCGCAGGCCGACCATGGGATCGCGACCGAGCGATTGTGGTGTGGTGGATGCAAGATCGGTCATCATAGGGCAAGCGCCGCCACGTTATTGTTGAAGTTACCGAGTGCGACGTCATCATCGCCGTAATGGCCGACCCATTGACATAGGTTGGTATAACAGCCCCACAGATTGGCATACTGCTGATACCACTTTGACCGGGGCGAGAATGTCTGACGACCGAACTCGGCTCGAATGACAAACATCTCCCCGACCAGACTGTCGCACGGTCTGGGATCTCCCGTAGAGTTATAGGTCGAGACCACGTCATTGGCACGAGAAACATAGCCGTCGAGCATGTTGTACTTGGTCACAAGCCAGCTGTGAATGCTCTCTTCTTCAGCAGCGGAAAGGCCACCGGAGTTTGCATCGTTGTCAGTGTTGCCGCCCGTCGAACCGCCGTTTCCAGACCCTCCGGTAGAGGAACCCGACCCAGAGCCGCCGCCCGAACTCGACGAATCCGAGCCGGAGCCAGAAGTATCCGAGCTACCGGGCTTTCCGGACTGCTGGGCGTCCTGCTCCTTTTGCTGCTCGACCTTATTCACCGTTGCCGCCACGCTATTGTTGGACAACCGATCGATGATCTTGGTGTTGGTGAGCACGATGGTTTTGCCATTGGCAAGCATGACTTCGTTGTCCGGGGCCTCGGCGCCGTCCGCATCGTCGGTGCCAAACACAATATGCCCGACCACACTTGCCCAAGCATATCCAGTCGTGGTGCCCAGATCGCTTTTGACCTCATGCCCCACGCGCGGTTCGCGTACGGCATGCGCCTGCATCATGGACGGCACGGTCATGCCATAGGCAGAAACGCCAGCTATGACCAGCACCAGCGAGCACGATAGCAGTGCGTACGCCCGCGGCGCCAAGCCCAGTCGGCGTCGCATGCGCACCGTGGTGCCGCGCTTTGTCTGTGTGCCACCGGGCCGCATGCGTTCTCCTCCAACAAAAACACGCCGCTCGGGAGCGGCGCATTCATTCAAATCCATATTTGAGTGTATCAGCGAACCCAAAAGGTTGCGCAACGAATGGGCAAATTAAGGATGCGAGCGGAAGCATCCATGCGATAAGCGGATGCGAAGCATCTTTATTGCACAACAAACCCACGAACAAAAGCCCAATTATGAGCACCCCGTGCGATAAGCCGATGGGCCATAACACAGCGTGTCCGGCAGCTAGATCACGCGGCGAGCCTCGATGGCGCGGCCAAGCGTAAGCTCGTCGGCATACTCCAGGTCGCCACCCACGGGCAGGCCGCTCGCCAGGCGCGACACCTCGACACCCAGCGGTTTGATGGTGCGGGCGAGGTAGCTCGCCGTGGTCTCGCCCTCGATGTTGGGGTTGGTGGCGATGATAACCTCGTGGATGTCCTCGTGACCCAAGCGCGCCAGCAGCTCGCGGATGTGCAGCTGCTCGGGGCCAATCTTGTCCATGGGGCTGATCACGCCACCCAGCACATGGTATAGGCCGTGGTAGCTGCCCGTGCGCTCGATCGCCTGGACATCGCGTGGCTCGCCCACCACGCAAATGCGGGTGGTATCACGCATCGAATCCTGGCAAATGGAGCACTCGTCGGCCGTGGCGTAGTTAAAGCAGCGGCTGCAAAAGTGCACCTCCTGCTTAACCTCCAGGATGGCCTCGGCCAGGCGGCGGGCCTCCTCGGCGTCGGCCTCGAGCAGGTAGTAGGCGATGCGCTGGGCCGACTTGGGACCAATGCCCGGGAGGCGGCCCAGCTCATCGAGCAGTTTTTGCAGACTGTGATTCGCACTCATTATATATGCGCGTCTTAGAACGGCATGCCCGGGATGTTGAGGCCGCCGGTGATGGCGCCCATCTGCTTGTTGGCGAGCTCGTTGACGCCGCGGACGGCCTCGTTGACGGCGGCCATGATCATGTCCTGCAGCATATCGACGTCCTCGGGATCGAGCGCATCGGGATCGATGGTGAGATTGACGAGCTCCATCTCGCCGTTGACGGTCACCTTGACCATGCCGCCGCCGGCAGAGGCGTCAACGGTCTGGGACTTGAGGTTCTCCTGCGCGGCGGCAAGCTGCTCCTGCATCTTGCGGGCCTGCTTCATCATCTGCTGCATGTTCATACCGGCCATGATGGCTCCTTTACGTGCGGCCGCACGCCGAGCTGCAAGGGCAGCCGGAGCACGGCGGGACTTTCAAACTCAAAAATCGTACCACGGCGCGCGGCGAGAGAGCGGGGCGGACGTGTTACCTCAGTCGATATACATGTCCTCCAATACAAACCGCACTCAAAGATTATGCAAGGTCGAATTATGCAAGGTTGCATAATATCGCACACTCAATCTAGTAGAGCCGAATCCGGCATTTCACGTGCGCCACTAAATAGCTAAATGCCGAACCGCTGCTCGAGGCGGCGCACATGGCGGCAGGGTATAATTTGATTGCCATAGATAGTAATTTGGAGGTGCCCCATGAATGCCCCCAACGCGCTCCAAAACATCCGCTCAAAACACCCCGTTGCATATGTGGTTCTCTATCTCTTTGTCGGCTGGGCATTGCTGGTTGTCATCACCCATGCCATAGCTTTTGGAGCAGAACTGCTGATAGCCAGCTCGGACCAGCCCGTCGTCAAATGGGAAGCGACCGATGAATGCACCGACGGAACCCGAACCGTTTACTACAACAGCCCGTCCCTCTACCAAGAGTTCAAGGTCAAGATAAAGGACTTCAAGATTGTCGATGCCGAACCGGGCTCTTTATTGACAATCGGAGCAACCTTCAACGCCGAACAAGTCGAGTACACGGACAGCCATGCGACATATCGTATCGACCTCAGCATCCTAGGCAGACCGTCACGTACCTGTCTGCTCGAATGCGATATACGCGGCACCACATTACACATGTCCGAAATACAGATGCGCCCAGGCAAAGAGCCCCCCGAAGAGCCAGAGTTCTCAAGTCCAACGAGTGACTCTTAGCAGTAAAACGAAAGCCCGCCGGTTGTTTCTTTCCAACGCTTGCAAATCAACGCATGGTTAGATGAAACAAACTGCATAATGTCGCGTAAATCCCGAGCCGGGATATCGCCCTTGTTATGGGCTAGCTTGCATCCGCCAGAACGAGTGAGCCATATCTTGGTCGCCTCGACAGTGGGGCGCTTGACCGCAACGTGAACATGGACAGGCTCGCCGTTCTCCCCTGTCCAGAAAAAGATGATGTACGGCCCGAATCGGAAAAGGCTAGGCATAGACTCGTCCGCCTTCGTAGGCAAAACGCAGGATGAGCGGAGCATTGTTGCGCACGAAGTCATCGAGCTCTTTGAGATCTGCCTCGCTAAAGCCCTCGTGCGACGCCCAGTTGAATGCCGGCAAGATGCACTCTGCCGTGTCAAAACCCCAATCGCGTGGGCGCTCAACAACGACCTTCACCGTATTGTCTTCACGGACTTCGGAATACGAAACCTGCGTATCGTCCTCAAGGCGGACATATTCCCACATCATAAGCTCGCTCCGTTCAAAGGGTTGTCTTCTTGAGCAGTATACCCGCCCGCGGAACTACTCCACCGGTTTGAAGATGGTTGACTGGCCGAAGACGCTGCGGATGAGGGCTTTGGCCTCGTCCTCGGTCTGCGGAATGCTGGGAGCTGCGCCCTGGTGGCCGAAGGGGCTGCCGGCGCCGGGGTTGGACTCCCAGGGAGCCGCGGGGGCGTCGTCGCTTGCGGGGGCAGGCGCCGCGGCTGCGGGGGCCGCTGCGGCAGGCTTGGGCGCCGAAGCCGCGCCCGGCACGTCGAACGGGGGCAGATCGTCCCCGCCCGCATCGGAAGCGAAGCCGCCGACCATGGCATCGTCGTAGGGCACCTGCTCGGATTCCCACGGAGCCGACTGCGCGGCAGGCTGGGCTTTGGGAGCGGCCGAGCGCTCGGGCGCACGGGGCGCGGGCTCGGTGGGCAGCTTGCCCGTAGCGGGGGCTCCGGCAGGGTTGTCGGAGCGTAGCCAGGGGGCTTTGCCCAGGTCAGACGACTTGGGCGCGGGCGAGACGGGCTTGGGCGCGGGTGTCGGAGCAGCCGGTTTGGGCGCCGCGGGCTTAGGCGCCGACGGGGTCGATGCCGCCACCGGTGCCGCTTGCTGCTGCGACGCGCTGGCGCTCGAGGACACAGGGGCCGCCGAGGACACGGGTTGCGGGTCCGCAGATGCCGCAGCCCGTGCAGATGGAGAATGCTCCTCATGTTGAGGAGCCGGCGTGCCACCCCCATCCAGGACATAGTCGACGGTACGACGACCGAAGACCGCGCAGACCGTCGGCAGGACCACCGACTGCGTATCGGCGCGATCGAGCATCTTAATGGCAAAAGTCGAACCCGCGGGGAACGAGACCGTGAGCTTGGAGCCGTCATCGGCCGTGGCGCGGGCGTTGAGCAAAAGCCCTGCGTAGGAAGCCTGACGCGCCTTGACACGCTCGACAACCTCGGCCCATTTGCGCTGCAGCTCTCCGGCATCCTCGACCGCGAGCGTCTCGGCAGCACCGGCGGCGGCAACCTGGGCGGCATTGTTGGACTGGGGCTTAGGTGCCGGAGTGGTGGCAGGCGCGGGGGCCGCAACGGACTGAGGCGCGGGGGCCGGCGCAGGCTGAGGTGCAGGCGCTGCAGGCTTGGAAGCTGACACGAACGCAGGACGGGGCGCAGGCTGGGCAGCCGGAACAGCAGCGCCGCGGTCCCAAGGCATGCCACCCTGATGCGCGGACGTAGCAGCGGGGGCAGCGGATGCCACCGAAGTGGCAGCACGGGCGCCCGAAATGAGCGTCGGCTGTTGGGCAGCAGCGGGTGCGGATGCAGCAGGCGCACCCGCTTGAGCAGCAGTCACGCTCGCCGGAACGGCGGCATTGGCAACCATGGCCTCCAGGCGTGCCACGCGCTCGGCCAATGCCTCAATCGTTAAATCAGCCTCGGGACGCGCCAGACGCGTGCAGGCGATCTCGAGCACCAGGCGCACGTCGCTCGCGCCCCTCATCTCCAGTGCGGCATCGTCGAGCACTGTCAGCACACGAGCCAGGCGGTCGGCAGGATGCTCGCCAAAGGCAGCGGCCTCGGCAGCAAGCGCCTCGGCCTGCTCCGGGCCGCCCTCAAACAGCTCGGCACGGGCACCGGCAACGCAGGCAACATACACGTCACGCACATGCGCCACCAGGTCGCGCGTCAGCTCAAGCAGGTCATTGCCCTCCTCGACCTGCGCACGAATCAGTCCATAGAGCTCGGCAACATCGCGATCGGCAATGGCGCGGGCAAACTCGCCCAGGATCTGGTCCGAAACCTCGCCCAAAAGCGAGCGGGCATCGTCCGCATGCACGGCGCCGTTGCCAAAAACGCTCAGCTGCTCCAGCGTGGACAACGCGTCGCGCATGCCGCCCTTGGCATGGCGCGCCACGATGGCGAGCGCCTCGTCGTCGTAATCGAAGCCCTCCTGCTCGCATACGTATGCCAGGCGATGCTCAATATCCTCGTTGCCGATGCGATGGAAATCGAAACGCTGGCAGCGCGAGAGGATGGTCTCCAGAATCTTTTGCGGGTCGGTGGTGCACAGCACAAAGATCACGTGTGCCGGCGGCTCCTCAAGCGTCTTGAGCAGCGCGTTGAACGCCGCCGTCGTGAGCATGTGGACCTCGTCGATGATATAGATCTTGTACTTGCCGCGCACCGGGGCAAAGTTGACGGAGTTGATGATCTCCTCGCGCACGTTGTCCACGCCGGTACGGCTTGCGGCATCGAGCTCGTAGACATCGGGGTGGTTGCCCTCGGCAATGAGCTCGCACTCCTCGCAAGTACCGTCGGGCATGCAGCCGCTTGCACCCTCGGCGCGCGCCGCCTCGGCATTGCGGCACAGCAGCGCCTTGGCAAGGATGCGCGCCATGGTGGTCTTGCCCGTGCCGCGCGGTCCGCAGAACAGGTAGGCGTGGGACAGGCGTCCCTCGGTGATAGCGTGCTCGAGCGTCGAGACGATATGCTGCTGGCCCACCACGGAGTCGAAGGTGAGCGGGCGATACTTTCGGTACAACGATTCCATGGGTGCTCCCCCGGGTATACTGAGACTTGTTGCCGCGACGGCCATGCGGTCGCACGGCATACTGCATTCATAATAACCCGTACGGCGAGCCCGCCGCGATAGGAGTCCAAAGAGCATGGCAGACGCAGAGAGCAACCTCGTTCCCTCCGAAGCAGCCGACCAGGTCGAGGTCGCGCTCGAGGCGCAGGCAGCAGCCGACGACGGCATCCTGTACCTCAACGAGTATCAGTACGAAAA
This sequence comes from Collinsella sp., assembly GCA_036298225.1. Lineage (GTDB taxonomy): Bacteria > Actinomycetota > Coriobacteriia > Coriobacteriales > Coriobacteriaceae > Collinsella. The sequence continues at coordinate 30,461 of JAXJJM010000011.1, read as the reverse complement.
CGACCTCGTCACCGACTTTGCGCGCCTGGTCGCCTCGCCCAGGCGCCGTGGCTCCCTGTACGTCGCCGCCGCGATTGCCGCGCTCATCGGCATCGGCATGCTGGTGGCCGGCGGCAGCTGGATCAAGTTCGGCGTCGTGCTGATCGTGTTCGGCGCCTTTTTGGCCTGGTGGAGCAAGAACCTGCACCACACGCTCGCCCGCGACTTTATCGACGCCGTCGAGGCCGACGAGTCCATGGGTGGCCGCTATCGCCGCGTCGCCGCCAACGAGGACGGCCTGATGGTTTGGGGCAAGAGCGGCAAGTCGCAGTTCTTCCCGTTTGACAAGCTCGACCACGTACTCGACGGCGAGCGCATCTTTGTGGCCATGTTCGCCGACCAGGGCGTGACGATCCCCAAGGACACCTTCGTCCGTGGCGATGCCGAGCAGTTCGGTCCCTTCCTCAAGGCCCGCATCAACAAAAAACTCCGCATCGAGACCAAGAAGAAGAAAATGAAGGCCGAGAAGGCCGCCGCCGAGGCCAAGCAGGGCGACAAGCCCCAGGAGACCAAGGGCAAGCAGCGCAAGCAGAAGAAGAACAAGAAGAAGCGGTAGGCCAGCCGACACCGAAGACGCCTCGCCCCGCGTCATTCCGGGCCAGGGCGCCTGGGATCGAGCGCGAGTGCCACCGATGGACCCATTTTGCCTAGCTCTCGAGTTACTTCACTTCAAACCTGAAGAGCCTTCGCTCCGGCAGATCGGTCATCTTCATCGTATAGGTCCCGGGAAACGCTTTCTCAAAACGGACGGTCTCGTAACCTTCGAAATAGTCGTTGGTGTTTTGCATCATGAATGGGACGAGTAACTCGTTCTCCGCCCCAACCTGTACAGCAAACGCAGCAGAACCGCCCAGCACCGGCATTGCCTGCGTTATCAGATCGGTATTGACCACAAAGTCATAGTTTGGCGCAGACTCCGGCACCAAATGCCAAACATACGCTTTAATTCCGCCTTCGACATTGTCCTTATTCCTGACACGCATCTTTACGGCGATAACACACGTGATGTCGGCGTCCTTCAATTTCGTTTTCGTATCTACGATGCCATATTTTGAATAATCATCATGCGCACGCTTGAGATACTCGCGCGGCGTGAGCAGCTCTGCCCCGTCTATGCAAAACGAATACCCGTCAGTCGCCACATCCTTCGACCCCAGAAACGCCCCATCCATCGAGAGCCATTCGCCCTCCGCGTAATATTTTTCAGGAATGACTGTCCGGTTCCCGTTAACGACGCTCACCCTCATGCCCGCAAGGCCGGTAACAGCACAGCCAAAAAGCGCGAGCATCGACCGTCTCGTCAACAGGGCCTCCTTCATCGCGCTCACGACCTTTCCCGAACTTTCACAACGGCACCGTCGCGCATGCAGTAAACACGATCGGCTAGCTCCTCGAGCACCTCTCCGTCATGGCTAGACAGAAGAACCTCGCGACCCGTTGATGCCGCCATCGCCACAACGCGCTTGAGCATTTCCACGCCCGCTTCGTCGAGGGCATTCGTTGGCTCATCGAGAACAAGCAGCTTCGGCTTTTCCATAATTGCCGCAGCTATTCCCAGACGCTGCTTCATCCCAAGCGAGTATGCTCGAAACTTCTTTTTTTCGTCTGCATCGAGCCCCACGAGCCGCAGGGCAGAGCGAATGTCCTCGGGGGTGGCAACGCCATTGATTTGAGCTATGAGCTCCAGATTGTCGTAACCAGACAGATATCCTAAAAAGGAAGGCGCCTCTATCAACATCCCCAGACTCGGCGGAAACGAGATATCCGCCCCAAGTCTTTGGCCATCGATAATAATCTCGCCCTCGGTGGGTCTAATCAATCCGCAGACCGCTCGCATGAGCATGGTCTTACCCGAACCGTTTATCCCCTGAAGCCCGACCACAGTCCCAGGGTCAACCTCGATAGACACGTTGCGCAGGACATCGTTTTTGCCCATGCGCTTCGATACGTCCCTAACGATCACACTCATATCTTGTCCCTCTTTTCGATAAGGTCGGCCCTTCGAAACCACAGTCCACCCAACGATAGGCATAACGACATAATCACAATTGAAAACAAGCCACTCGAGCCCGTCGCAATTCCTTCTTTGACGATTCCACCCCAGCGCAACAGCATCAAGGCATTTCCCAGTAGCGCCCAATGCCGCGCATATGCCGAACAGATCAGGTAGCTCATTACAACCGCAAATGAAACTGACGGCCCAAGCACAAACCCAACCGTTGCCTGCACAAACGCAAGCGCCTCAAAAGCAAGAAAGAGACCTGCGAAAAACGGCAGTGCACCTGCTTCGCTCGCCTTGAGAAACCACGGCGCCAAATTAGCCAGCTGAAGCGACTCGCCATGGATGACCGCGCTGAACGAGGCACTCACCATCAAGCTCCAAATCACAACAGAGCAAACCACCACGAGCAGCGAAAATGCTGTTATCGCCGCCACTGAGATAAAACGCGAGACCCACCAAAGGGTTCTCGCCCGGCATCGGACAAGCGTTTGCAAACCAAACCCGTGCAACGATTCGGCGGGATAATCGAGTGTTGTATAGAGAATAAGCAGAATGAGAAATAGCCATCCTAGCGGAGGCACAAACATGACCCCGGGCCTAGGCTCAAACGGAGCAGATCCGGCAAACACGAGCGCAAGATTGTCCGCAAACCCCAAGGCATCCGTCCTGACCCCATACACAGAAGACAAACCGTAGGCGTACACCAGGTTCGCAACGGTCACTGCCGCAATCGCAATAAAGGTAATGATGTTCTTCTTCAAAACGGTCCTCAGGTCCGCGGCGACCAGCCTAAACAGCATCAGACCATCTCCCGCCTTTTCCACGCCCCAGAAAAAGCCAACGAAGCAAGGGTCAATAATATGATTTCCGCAAAACCGGCTCGAATGTCTGGCCAGTTATTCAGCGATTCCGACCTGATGCTGTTGAAGATATTGCAGTTAAACCCCACACAAGCCATTACGCCGAAGATCCAGCCATTTGCAAAATGCCACGCAACCATTAGCAGATACGGGACAATTATCGCTTTGATTCTGCTACGAAACAAAATTGAGAAGCCAGTTACAGCCATGGATAAAGTCCCGAGCGTGACCGCATCGAACAGCGTGTATGCAAGCACATATAACAAAGGATGTGAATAAAATAGACCGGAGAAATAGCTATGTAGGTAAAGCCCTACGTAGGTCGACTCATCGACCCGAGGAAGATACGCAGGAAAAAGCATCGAGACAATCAGGAAATTGACGAGCAGAGGAATGGCAGTCACTGTAAACGCGGAGAGGAAAGCAGACAGCACCTTTACGTTCACGTATGCCTTTCTGGAAACGCGCGTGCATATCTGCATGTCATAACCACTCAAACGCTCAAAGAGGCACGACCAAGATCCGGCCAACATTGCAAGCAGGGGCAGTGCATAGAAAAACACCGACGCAGACAGTGGCGCGTTCGCGCTCACAACAATCCAGTTACCGAAGCTGCTTTCACGTGTTTGACCGAGATAGTTTTTGGCTTGCATGCCAACGCCGTAACCAAAAGAAAGAAGGTTGTGACGTTCTTTTTCCAAATTTGCCCACGGCTCCAGCGCAGCAGCTATTGCAACTGCGACTGCAATCAAGAGAGCAAAGATAAAAGCTGGGCGTCTTATCGTTTTCGACAGCTCATATCTTACGAGCCTTTGGTTCATACGTCCTCCTCCCCCTTCCGACCCAGAAAGCCGGAAGGGAGCCAATTCAAACAACTATGCGGGAAGCTTGCGGAAATGCCCGACGCAGTCGGGGCTCCATACACCAATAACAGTGCCGTAGCCAGACTCCGCCCATGCAGTCAGTCGCGCCGCAGATCGCCCGTTCTCACGGACGAGGTTATACATTTCCCACTGTCCCTTGTGATTCGAACGATACGTTCCCTGAGTACAATTCATGCTGCCGCTACCGCTTGTGTTATACGCACCGTCTGTATATAACCGAAGCGGATTTCCCGTATAACCTTGGATATCCAGATAGAGCGATGAGGAATCATCCTTTTGACGGTAGCCAGTTGCACTCGTCCCGGCACATTGAAAACTAAATGCCCTATCGGCATTGTTCGTACAGGTCGTAATTCCCGTATCGGCGTTTTGAGTAATGCTAGAAACCTGAGAGGTGTCAAACTCCTCTTGCGCGAACGATGCAGCGGGAACCCCTAGGGACAGACCCGCAGCAATCGCCAACCCGACTCCGATTCGAGTAATAGCGCTCCTTGGCTTAATCATGGCCTTCTCCAATCAAAAGCGGCTAACAATGCGTCGACGCACAGCAACCTTTGCATGAATGGAGAAAGATGTCTGTAAACACTCGCTATTGAGTTGATAATCCAGGCGTTTACACGTTATCTACCTGCGATAACAATGAAATAAGCTCTGCTTTGTTCTTGATCTTCAACTGGCGATAGGACGCGGATCGCAGCGCTTGCACCGTAGATGCAGCGTAACCGACATCCTGCGCAATGGTCTTTGTCGTTGTGCCCTCTGCCGTCATCAACAATATTCGGGCCTGAACATCGGACAGGGCGCGCGACGTAAGCAGAGCCAGCCGGCGCACGTGAGCTGCTTCGGTGGACCCGTTCGCACGGTACTTCAAGACGGCCTTCTCGTCCTCAACCGAGCGTACGAGCACGATGTGCGTAACGAGCATGGGCACAGACCAGCAAACAATCACCGTTGCCACGACGACATTGACGGCCGAACTTTGCCCCAGCAACGACGCAAGGAACAGAGGCTCGAAAACCGTCAGATCCTGCACCATGTTGAGCAAGACAACCCAGACAGGAGCCGCCGCCCCAAAGCAAAGCATCCATATCCCAAGCATTTTGCGCTGCGGACAGCTACGCAGCACTATGTATGTGAGCAACATCCCCGTCAGCACCGCGAACCCATGGATTCGCCCCCTAGTGGCCGCATGGATTAAAGTAGCCGCACCTATTGACACCAACGGCACGATAGCCCGGACACGGGCATGCACCTTAAACGGACGCAGCCCAACAGCGAGCGAGACCGTAGATGCCACGCCGCACAGCAGGACCGGCGCAGCCATCAACGGATCGCATATACACCTCCATGCCGCGATATAGACAAAAGACCATTCCACGGCAGACAGCACCGCCCATACGCACGGGCTTCCGAGCCCAATCGCCCCATCCGTTCTAGTCAGCGCAACTTCACGATTCAGTTTTTCACCCGCGTAGTGCAGCGACAGAAGCAGTCCGAGACCCAATGCATAGCTTGCGAGAGAAAAGGCGACTGCCCGCGAAACACCGGATCCCCAATCGCTATCCGCCATTACCAAGGGGCCCGCCGCAAGGAGGATAAAAAATGTTGTGAGCAGGTATCGAAACAGCCGGCGCGTCCGAACTGATGTCAACATATCACCAGCATGCCGCTGCAGCAGACCAGGCCCTGTAGCATCACCCTCACCCGCAAACAATGCCACGAGCTCGCGTGAGCCCGCAACCGATGCCTTCCCGTATGCTCGGTGAAGCGTTGTTCGCACCGTCGATGGCTTCGTACCCGTCTCCCTGGCAATTTCCGCCGGCGTTTTCCCTTTGAGCAGCAGTCGAACAAACTGCTCTTCTCGAGGCGACAGGGCAGGGGAAAACACCCCCGCATCGAATGGGTCGGACGTGCGAGGGGTATCCGAATTGTTGTCCCGTTTCTCCCTTAGCAATGTGCATACGAAGGCGGCAACAGCAATAGCGGACCCCATCGACAGTGATGCAATGACTGCGGCATCGCTTGCAAAGTATGCCACCTCGACAGCCGGAACAAGGCCAATGGGAACTGCTACAAGCACAGAACGGGCAAACACGTCGCCCTGCCCCCGACCAAAGGCGCGGGGACAGCAAAGCAGCGGGACCGCAGCCAATACGAGATAGACCAGCGGAATTAAAAGCACGAGGCCAATTGATGCGGCCGTTACAGAGGGCATCCCCCATGGCTCGGGAACGACTCTCCATGAAATTCGACAGCAAAACAGCAGGCAAGACAGGACAACTATTGTTTCTGCAAAAAGCGTGCTCTGCGATCGGCGGGTCCCCCTTTCGCCGTCCCGCGCCGCCCCCCGTATCAAAGGAGAGCCCGCCGTATCCCAAATTACATATGAGAGGAGCAACGACCCAGTGAAGCACAAGGCACACGAAACACGATGCAACAACCAGATTGGTGCAAACACGATTGGAATAGAATCTCCGCGAGCATAGAAGGCCAAGTCGACCCATTCGGGAACCACCGCAATAGCAGCAAGGAAAACACCGAAGACGCCAAGGCGACCCGGCCGTCTTATTTCTCTCCCCTTGCGGAGCGCAACACCATGACCAAACGCCGCGAGGCATGCGCCAAGGATAACGAGCCAGGTCATTGCACCTGATGCCAAGCCGATTGAAGATGAAAACCGGTGATAAGGGGTAACCGCCATTACGACGAGCGCAATGGCGAAAGCAGATGTGGCAGAACAGCGGGAAAAGAGCATATGACCTCCATAGCGTGTCATTATATCGCTCGGGCTGCTCGTTTATCTCCACGCCCACACCAGCCAGCATCAACGATTCAGGCGAACTCCAATCCGAGCCAGATCACGGTTCAGCTTTTGTCCGCAGTCCCCGCATCAAAGCGGGATGCGGTTTCCTTTTGAGCGTCGATCTGGAAACTGTATCCCGTTCTGAGTCAATATTCTGGGACGCAGTTTCCGCAGCACACCCCATTCGGAAAGCGTGTCCCAGTATTTGGCCGCAAACTGGGGCGCGCTTTCCGGATGGGTCGAGACGAAGGCCAAGCCAGACAGGCAGCCTCGCATCCCGCCATCCTCGCCATCCGCCTGAGCGTGCTACACTAGCAGCATCTATGCCACCGCGAACGGCTCGGCCCCGCGCCCGCCGCTCGCAAACGAACTTTAAACGCACGAGGGTTGGCCATGCCGCTTTTCTCGCAACATACCGCCCGGTTCTCGCCGGACGTTCCCTTGGAGGGCACTAGCTCTCGCGAGCTGCTCAAGCGGTACCAGCCGCTCGAGACGCTTGCGACCGGCGGTTTTGGCTCCATCGAGATTTGCCGCGACACGCATCTGCGCCGTCGCGTGGCCATTAAGCGCATCCCCCTTATCAACGGCGCCGGCATGCCCGCCAGCGACATCATGGACGTGCTGCGCGAGGCGCATACCGCCGCCATGCTTCAACACCCCAATATCGTGCAGGTTATCGACTTTACGCACGACACCGCCTATGCCTACCTGGTCATGGAGTATGTCGACGGCATGTCGTTGGCCGAGTTTTTGCATCGCGTGGACGGCCACTCGCTCACCTTTGACGAGGCCGCAGCTATTGCCGATGCCCTGGGCCAGGCGCTCACCTTCGCCCATAGTAATGGCGTACTCCACCTGGACATTAAGCCCGCCAACGTGCTCATCGACCACTCGGGCAATGTAAAGCTCACCGACTTTGGCATGGCGCGACTGTCGTCCGCCGGTGGCTTTGGCGGTTCGCGCGGCGGCACCATCGGCTACATGCCGCCCGAGCAGCTCGATATCGAGACCGGCACGGTCGACGAACGCGCTGATGTCTTTGCCCTTGCCTGTGTGATCTACGAGGGCCTGTGTGGCAGCGCCCCCTTTATGGCGGCCACGCCCGCCGACTCGCTCGGCCACATCATCGGCGGCGCCACCTATCCCAGCGAGCTGATACCACACTTTCCCCCGGGAGCCGAGAGCGCGCTCATGAGCGCGCTCTCCCCCATGCCGCAGGACCGCCCCAACAGCATCGAGGCATTTTGCGACCAGCTCCTTGCCGGTCTGGGCAGCGTGCGCGAAGGCCGTCGCAGCCTGGAGCAAATGGTTGGCGAGCTTTCGGATGACGAGCAGGAGCTCGACGATATCGAGCCGTCGCACTACGAGGACGACGCCATCGAGGTCGACCCCGCACTCGGCTGGGCGGGCACGCGCTGGAGCCATGCGCGCGACTACACCATGCGCACTATCTCGGCGCTAACGTGCGGCACCTTTAGCTTTTTGCTGATGCAAACGGCCGGGGTCGCGGCGCTTCCCGGCCTGGTCATTGCGGCTATCGCGATCGGAGCGGCGGCTGGCCTGGCCCCCCAGATTGGCTCGGCCATCTCGGCTGTGGGCTTTTTGGTGCTCATGGCCAACGCCACCATGCAGGCACAGGGCATCCTGTCGATGCTGCCCGTCGCGGTGATCTTTGCCGCCGCCATGTCCGGTTGGTGGATCGCCTGGGGTCGCACCGAGACTGCCGCGAGCGCCACGCTCACCTGTGCACTCGCGCTTGGCTGTCTGACCGGCAATACCTTCCTGGCAGCTGGGGTCGCCGCCGGCGTCGCGTCATTTTGGCTCGGCCCGGCAAGCGCCGCCGCGGCAACGGGCATGGGCGCGCTTTTTGCCCGTCTGGCCACGGTCGCGCTTTCAGCCGGAGGCGTGCTGGGGCTCGGTAACGTTGCCGCAGCGCTGGGAGACCCGCTCCTTTGGGCTGCCTTTGTGCTGGTCGCGGCAACTGCCGCGGCGTCATCTGCGCTGCTCAATGTCCATGCCAAGCGTGCCAATCAGGGCTCAAACCTTGCCGCAATCGCCGCCATCGCTGTCACCGGCATCGGCTGCGCAGCGGCGTCCTGTCTTGCACACCATATGGAAATTGCCAGCCTTGCAGCCGCGGTCATCGCCAAGGCGGCGGTTGCGGGAATCCTATCCTCTATAATCGTTGGGATATGCCTATATTTGCTCGGATACCAAAAAACCTATACGGAGAGTGATCTTTCGTGAACTTCCTGAACATCTTCGAGGACCACGTGGCCGGCATCTTCGGTGCCACCCGTGCCCCGTTCTCCTTTAAGAAGCTTGCTAAGCAGGCCGCTCGCGACATGGAGGATCAGACTCTGGTGATTAACGGCGTCAACACGGCGCCGGCACTCTATACCATCCTTATCGCCGCCGACGACGATCCCATGCTCGCCCCGTTCTACCCCGAGCTTTCGCGCGAGGTCCGCGAGTTTGTGAAGGCGCAGGCCGAAAAGCGCCGCTATGTCTTTGTCGGCGAGCCCCTCGTGCGCTTTATGATCGATCCGCAGCTGCGCGCCGGCAAGTTCTCGGTCTTTGCCGAGAACGTCGATGCCCCCACGCTCGGCCGCCTGTACGAAGAAGAGCGCGCCTATCAAAACGGCCTGGGCCAGAACAACTCCGCGGCAAGCCGTGCCGCCAGCGCCCCGCGCGCCGGCCAGCAGCAGTTTGCTGCCCCGCAGCAGCAGCGCCCCGCCGCCATGCCCCAGCAGCAGCCGACGCCTCGCGCCGCCGCTCCCGACCCGCTTGCCGTGGCAGACCCCTTCGCGCCTAGCGTCCCCGACCCCGCCGCCGCACCCATCCCGGTGCCGCAGACCGTCTCGCGCGACTCGCTTGCCGGCATGGGCGGAGCCGCCGCGACCGGTGCCGCCGTGGGCCTAGGCGCCGCAGCCGGCATCGCCTCCAACATGGCGAGCACTCGCGCCCCGCAGCGCCCGCTCGCCCAGCTCGTCGACGTCGTGAGCGGCGAGAGCCATAGCATCACCTCCGCACAGGTGACCATCGGTCGCGAGCGCTCAGTTTCCGACATTGCCCTGCGCGACCCCAACGTGTCGCGCCGCCACGCCCAGCTCACCTTTACGGGCTCGGATTGGTCGATCGAGGACCTCAATTCCACCAACGGCACGCTCGTCAACAACCGCCGCATTACGCGCTGCCCGCTGCGCAACGGCGATCTGCTGACGTTTGGCCTGAGTACCTTTGAATTTAGGGGATAGTCGCTTATGAACATCGATATCGTCCTTTTTGCAGGCCGCATCGTCCTGGTCGCCCTGCTCTATATCTTCCTGTTCGCCGTCATGAAGACCGGCGTGGGACTTGTGCGCGGGCAGCGCCGCGACTCGGCTATCTGGACGATTGATGTGGACAAGGGTCCGCGCGGTATCCGCGGCATCCACGTAGACATGCTCGGCCCCGTCATCGTCGGCCGCTCGCCGTCTTCGGACATCTGCATCAACGAGCCGTTTGTCTCGGCCTCGCATGCGCGCTTTTCGCTGCAGGGCCCGGCGCTCATCATCGAGGACCTCAACTCGCTTAACGGCACGCTCGTCAACGGCCGCCAGCTCGTGGAGCCCGCGACGCTGCGTGAGGGCGACGAAGTCCAGATTGGCGATGTGGTCATGAAGGTGAACCGTCGATGATCGACGAGGAGAACAAGTCCGCAACTATGACCGAGGCACCGGCTGCCGCCGCAGCCGTGCCGGCCCACGCCGCTCCGGCGGGCTCCGCACCCGTGGAACCCGAGGACACCGTGTTCTCCCTGCCTCTTTCGCATGTAACGCATGATATTTCGGATCTCGCCGATAACGAGGACGAAGAGGATGCCGTAGCGGCGCCCATCGGTGCACATGCTGCGGAACAGCCCACAGCGCCCGAAGCAACCCCGGCGCCGGCTCACTTTGCAGAGCCCGTCGCCGCGGCAATCAACGAGAGCGCTGCGGTGTTTGCAGCACCCGAGCCCGCCGCGCCGGCGTTTCCCATAGCCCCGGCATCCGAGGTTACGCCCGCGTCTACGCCGGCGCCCGAGCCTATAGACGTCAGCCCGCAAGACGACGAGTCGACCGCCCGCGTGTCCGAGGAGCCCGGCTCCCCGGACACCGGCGATTCTGAATCAAACGCCGAGACCGACACCGTCTCTCCCGGTGACACAGCAGAGATCGACGTTGCCGCCGTTGAGGCCAAGCTCAAAGACCCCGGGTCGACCATGAGCCTTGAGCCCCTGACCGAGAAACGCATCGAGACCGACTCGACCTATGATGCCGGCACCACCACGCAACTCATGTGGGGCGCCCGCTCTGACGTTGGCTGCGTGCGCCCGCACAATGAGGATTCCTACCTGGTGCAGTCGCCGCTCTTTTGCGTATGCGACGGCATGGGCGGTCACGCCGCCGGCGAGGTAGCCTCTTCTATCGCTGTCGAGACCATTGCCAAGACAGCTCCTCAGTCTGCCGACGCCGCACGCCTGGCGGCAGCCGTCGAGGCCGCCAACGCCGCCGTAATCGAGGCTGCCTTGAATGGCCTGGGCAAGCCCGGCATGGGCTGCACAGCCACTTGCGCCTATATCGAAAACGACACGCTTGCCATCGCCCACGTGGGTGACTCTCGCGCCTACCTGCTCCACGAGGGCACGCTCATCCGCGTGACCCGCGACCACTCCTACGTGGAGGAGCTCGTGGACGCCGGCGAGATCACGGCAGACGAGGCTCGCGTCCACCCCAACCGTTCGGTCATCACCCGCGCGCTGGGCTCGGACCCCGCTATGTATGCCGACCACTTTACTCTGCATATCGAGGAAGGCGACCGTCTGATCCTGTGCTCCGACGGCCTTTCGAGCATGATTCCCGATAGCGATATCGAGAACATCGCCACGCAGTCCTCAACCGCGCAAATCTGCGTCGACAACCTTGTGGACGCGGCGCTTGCCGCCGGCGGCCACGACAACGTGACCGTAGTAGTCGTTGACCTGGTTGACGATGGCGTCATGCGCGAGGCGCAACGCGTGCGTCGCCGCAACGTTACTATCGCCGCCATCCTGGCCCTCGTCTTTGTGCTGGCAGCTGGCATCTGGGCCTACACGGGTGTCACCGGCTCGTACTACCTGGGTACCTACCAGGGCAATGTCGCCGTCTGGCGCGGCCTGCCCGGCAAGCCACTCGGACTCAAGCTCCACTGGCTCGAAAGCGAAACCAGCATCAAGCTGTCCGACCTGCCCGAAGACACGCAAAACCGCCTCAAGGCGGGCATTCCGCAAACAAGTGTCGACGATGCGCAGGACACGATATCCAAGTACCGCCACCAGATCGACGAGGAGCAGACCCGCCAGGTGATCGACGCGCAAACGATTCGCGACAACACCAATCAGGGATCGACCTCCGAATCAGATTCCGAGAAAACCGCCGAACAGTCCGCCGAGGCCGAAGCCTCCGATAAGAATTAGAAAGGGAGTGCCGCTTATGAGTCGCCGCAACACCGAGCTGCTCTTGCTCATCGCCTCGGCGTTCCCCGTCATCCTGCTGTATGCGATGTACATCCTCACCGCGGGCGCTGCCATCTCCTTTGAGACACTCGCCGTACCGATCGGCCTCTTTGCCGCCTTTGCCGCGGCCCACATTGCCGTGCGCATCTTGGCGCCCGGTGCCGACCCCGCCATCCTGCCCATCGTATTTATACTTTCGGGCATCGGCATCACGTTCGTGACGCGTCTCGCCCCCGCTCTCGCCATCTCACAGCTCATCATCCTGTTTGTCTCGGTGGCGCTCATGGTGGGAACGCTTGCACTGGTCAAAAACCTCGACGTGGTCATGCGCTACAAGTACACCTTTGGCATTATCGGCATCATCCTGCTGATGCTGCCTATCTTTATCGGCACCACGATCTCGGGCTCCAAGCTGTGGATTCGCATCGCGGGCTTTACCATCCAGCCCGGCGAGTTCGCCAAGGTCTTTATCGTGCTGTTCCTAGCTGGGTACCTGGCCGAGAACCGCGAGCTGCTCTCCATCTCCAACCGCAAGATCCTGGGCTTTAAGATCCCTCGCCTGCGACTACTGCTGCCGCTGTTTGCCGTGTGGGGTGTGTGTCTGCTCGTCGTCGTCTTCGAACGCGACTTGGGTTCGGCCGTGCTGTTCTACACCATCTTCTTGCTGATGCTCTACGTTGCCACGGGGCGCTTTTCGTATGTCGTTATCGGCCTTGCGCTCTTAGCCGTCGGAGCCGTGGGCGCCTACAAGTTCCTGTCTCACGTTCAGGTGCGTTTCCAGGTTTGGCTCGATCCGTTTAAGGACGCCCAGGGCCAGGGCTACCAGATCGTCCAGTCGCTCTTCTCGCTTGCCGATGGCGGTCTGGTCGGTGTTGGCATCGGCAACGGCATGGCCAACAACATCCCTGTCGTCGAGTCCGACTTTATCTTCTCGGCTATCGGCGAGGAGATGGGCCTTTTGGGCGGCGGCGGCGTGCTCATCCTGTTTATGCTCTTTGCCGTGCGTGGCCTCACCACGGCTGCCCGCGCTAAATCCGATCTCGCCGCCTTTAGTGCCACAGGCCTTACGGCCGCCATCAGCTTCCAGGCCTTCTTGATCGTTGGCGGCGTAACCCGCCTGATCCCGCTGACCGGCGTCACCCTGCCCTTTATGAGCCAGGGCGGCTCCTCTCTGCTGGCGAGCTTTATCATCGTCGCGCTCCTGCTGCGCGCCGGTGACGAGGCGACCGGACGCGAGGCCGAGCTTACCGGCACCGGCACCATGGCCGCCATCACCGATGATCAGGTCGCATCTGCCGCCGCCCCGACGGGCACGCGCTTTGCCACCTCGTCTTCCTACGGCAGTGGCAGCCATTCCGTCGGCTCACGCATGCGTCGTCGCCTGCTCGACACACCTGAATCCGGTGTGCTCGGCCGCGTGGCGCTCGCCAACCGTCTAACCCGTGCGGTGCTCGCCTTTACGGCGCTGTTCGCCATCCTTATCGGCAACCTCACCTATGTCCAGGTCATCAAGGCCAAGGACTATCAGGACATGCCGACCAACAACCACACCATCGCCCGCTCCAAGTACATCCAGCGCGGTTCCATCATCACGTCCGACGGCGTGACGCTGGCCGAGTCGCTGCAGCAGGAGGACGGCACCTACGTACGCTCCTACCCCAACGGTAACCTGGCAGCGCACGTGGTTGGCTACGTGAGCCAGCAGTATGGCACCACCGCCATCGAGAGTGTCATGAACGACACACTCACCGGCTCTAAGGATTACTCCAGCTGGAACAACGCCATCGCGTCGCTCGCGGGCCAGACCCAGCCGGGCAACACCGCCAAGCTCACCATCGACTCGCGCATCCAGACGGCGGCCGAGCAGGCGCTCAAGGGCTTTAAGGGCGCTGTAGTGGTCATCGACCCGCGTACCGGCGCGGTGCTTGCATGTGCCAGCTCGCCCACCTACGACAACACCAACATCGATGCCCTGCTGCAGACGGGCGGCGGCGAGGACGGCTCCATGTACGACCGCGCCATGGACGCGCTGTACACCCCGGGTTCCACCTTTAAGGTCGTCACGCTTTCCGCCGCACTCGAGACCGGAACCGCCAGCCTCACGAGCACCTATCAGGCACCCGGCTCCATGGACATCGGCAACGCGCCGGTCACCAACTACGCCAACGAGAGCTACGGCACCATCAGCCTGCAGCAGGCCTTTGCCGTCTCCTCCAACGTCGTCTTTGGCCAGGTGGCCAACGAAGTGGGCGCAAACACGCTCGTGCAGTTTGCCAACGCCTTTGGCTACGGCCAGAAGCTCGGCCAGGACCTGACCTCCACGGCCTCCATCATGGCCGATCCGTCGCTCATGACCGAGTGGGAGACCGCCTGGGCAGGTGCCGGCCAGCCCGTCGGCATGGACCACACACCCGGCCCGCAGACCACGGTCATGCAAAATGCCGTGATCGCCGCGGCCATCGCCAACAGCGGTGTGGTCATGGACCCGTTCTTTGTTTCCCAGGTGCTCGCACCGGACGGAACCGTGGTCAAGACCACGCAGTCCCGCTCGCTGGGCCAGGCCGTCAGCTCCGCCACGGCCGACCAGGTCAAGCAGGCCATGCTCGCCGTCGTCCAGTCCGGCACCGGCACCGATGCCCAGATTCCGGGCGTCAAGGTTGCCGGCAAGACCGGCTCGGCCGAGATCGGCGGCACCAACGTCAACTCGATGTTTATCGGCTTTGCACCCTACGATTCACCCACGGTCGCCATCTCGGTGGCCTTGGAGGATTACGACCAACACGACGTCAAGGCGGCCAAGATCGCCGGCATCGTCCTGACTGCGGCACTCGCCGCCCAGGGAGCGTGATGCCCGTGATCGAATCGGACACCCGGGGCGCGCCGCGGCCTAAGGGCTAGCGGCAATGCGTCACATGGCCCCAGCGGCCACACAGTAGGTACTACACACATCGTTGAGCGAATAGTTATGTTAGGAGCAGGAATGGAACAGAGGGTCCTCGGGGGAAGATACCTCCTCAAGGATAAGGTGGGGACAGGCGGCATGGCGACCGTCTACCGTGCGCAGGATCAGGTCCTCGACCGCACGGTAGCCGTCAAGATCATGCTGCCGCAGTACGCCGGCGACGCCACCTTCGCCGCGCGTTTTAAGCAGGAGGCCCAGGCAGCAGCCGGCCTCTCCTCCCCCTATATCGTAGGCGTCTACGATTGGGGCAAGGACGGCGACACCTATTACATCGTCATGGAGTATCTGCGCGGTACCGACCTCAAGAGCGGCATCAAGAGCCACGGCGCCCTCGACCCCAAAAAGGTCGCGCAGATCGGCTCGCAGATCAGCTCTGCGCTTTCGGTCGCACACAAGCACGAGATCATCCACCGCGACATCAAGCCGCAAAACATCATGGTGCTGCCCGACGGCAACATCAAGGTGATGGATTTTGGCATCGCGCGCGCCAAGAATAGCCACCTCACGCAGGACAACAACGTGTTGGGCACCGCCCATTATGTAAGCCCCGAGCAGACTCGCGGCCAGGACCTCGGTCCCACCTCGGATATCTACTCGCTGGGCGTCGTGATGTACGAGTGCGCCACCGGCCGCGTGCCCTTTGACGGCGACGACGCTATCTCGGTCGCACTCAAGCAGGTCAACGAGCTGCCCATCCCGCCGAGCCAGATTAACTCCGGCGTCGACGCCGATCTTGAGCGCATCATCCTCAAGTGCATGGAAAAGGACCCGGCGAATCGCTTCCAGACGGCCGACGAGCTGCGTCAGGTGCTCAACAGCTACCTGTCCGGGCGCGCCGTCAACATTTCCGAGCCCACGCGCATCATCGGTGCCCCCGGCGAGCTCGGCGCCACCAAGACCCGCGAGCTTTCCGACCAGACGCGCGCCATGGTTCGTCCCGTCTCGGGCGTGAGCGGCCAGAACACCACCCGTAGCTCGGTTTCGGGCTCCACCGGCTCCTACGAGGTCGAAAAGCCCAAATCCAACAAGAACAAGATCATCGCCGCCGTAGTCGCCGCAATCGCCGTGGTTGGCGTTGTGGTGGCCTTCGCCACCGGGCTCTTTGGGGGCGAGCAGGTTACGGTGCCCGATGTGCTTAACAAGGACCAGCAGACCGCTATCGAGCTGATCAAGGAGGCCGGCCTTGAGGTCGGAACTGTCGACCAGAGCTATAACGACGACGTCGACGAGGGCAAGGTTGCCGAGCAGACCCCCAACGGCAACACTAAGAAGCCCAAGGGCTCCAAGGTTAACCTGGTGATCTCCAAGGGCCCCAAGCCCTCCGAGAAAGTTGAGGTTCCGCAGCTCCTCGGCCTAACCAAGGACCAGGCCGAGGCCGCGCTGGCAAGCGTGGGCCTGAAGGGCAACGCAACCGAGGAGGCCAACGAGGCCGACGAAGGCCAGGTCTTTGAGCAGGGCACTGAAGCCGGCAAGGAAGTCGAGAAGGGCACGACCATCTCGTATAAGGTCTCCAGCGGTCCTGACACCACCTCCGTCCCCGATCTGACCGACATGACCGAGGCCCAGGCACGCAACGCTCTCGACATGGCCGGTTTTGGCGTCAACGTGAGCTACCAGGAAAACGATTCCGTCACCGAGGGCACTGTCATTAGCTGGAACCCCAGCGGTAAGCAGAAGCCCGGCGCCACGATTACCGTCGTCATCGCCAAGAAGTCCGGCAAGGCCAGCGTTCCGGGCAACCTGTACGGCAAGAGCATCTCCGCCGCCGTCACCGCGCTCAACAACGCCGGATTCTACAACATCGCATTCTGCGATCAGAACGGCAACCCCGTGAGTGGCAACGAAAACGCCACCGTGACGGGCGTCTCCCCCACTGGCAAGCAGTCCACCGACAGCACGATTACGCTGACGGTTTCGGTTTCTGGCTCTGGTACTGATTCAGGCGATGATTCCGGTACAAGCAACTAGCCGGCTGCTTATTATCTGCGCAGCGAACGCCGCAAACATATTCGCTCAGAAGCGCCCGCTTGCTCCCCCGGCAAGCGGGCGCTTTGCTTTTGATGCGACCCGCTAGCATGGAACGGCGCAGCTCTAACACCAAAAGAGCCCGGCACCGTGGTGGTACCGGGCTCGATATTCCTCTGGTGCCCCCGGGCGGATTCGAAAACTCCCCCCGCGGGGAAATTGGCGACGCGGGTGTCGACGGTCCGAATCCGCCGGCGGTCCCCACAAACCAGAAACGGCGCCGCTATCGCGACGCCGTCATATTCTCTGGTGCCCCCGGGCGGATTCGAACCGTCGACACCCGCTTTAGGAGAGCGGTGCTCTATCCCCTGAGCTACGGAGGCATGTTGTACTAGTGTAGCAGATTTACTGCATCGCCATACGTCGCATGACTAGACTTCGAAGTTGCGGTGGAATAGTTCCTGTCTGAAGCATCTAAAGCCGTATTTAGAAACTATTTCACCGCAACTTATGAGGAGCTAGTTGCCTTTGTGGAAGAGGTTTTTGATAACGGAGGGGATGCTCTTGGCGCCCTTGGCCGTCACATCGATAAAGTCAGGCGAACGCACGAGCTTATCCTCGTCAACGTACTTGCGGACCGCACGAAGCGTCTCTTTGTCGTCGCGCGTCGAAAACGTAAAGTGACCATTGTCCTTGGTGAAGATGGCAAAACGCGTAATCTTCTTGGTGCCGCGCAAAACCTCAGCGGCAATATAGTCGACCTCGTCCCACGGGATCTGAATAAAATCCTCGGGATTGCGCTCGTTATAGTACTCAAACGCCTTATTGCCCACCATTACGTTACCGTGACTGGTAAGCCCCATCAGGCAGGTTGCCGGCGTTGCCAGATCGACCGTGCTGTTCTGAGATTGCGCCATGCGCGCCTCGCCCTCCAAATAAAACAATCGGACCGCATCCAGTGTACCCACCGGGTGCGGTCCGTTTCAATGGCTCAAAAGCCCTTGCCTAGCAATTCTCGGTCTTAAGCCGAAACGTGCTTACATGAAGCCGCAGACGCGACCGATGATGCCGATGGCGAAGAGAGCCAGGATGATGACGATCGGGCTGACCTTCTTCTTGAGGAGCTTGCAGACCAGCAGGGTCAGGCACACGGCGGCAAGGCCGGGGATGAGCTGATCGAGGTTGGCCTGAAGCGTGGTGACCTTCACCTGATCAAGGGCGTTAGCACCGATGGAGTTATACATCGTCAGTGCTTCCTTGACACCCTCAGAACCGGAGGGCAGGTTAGCCCAGTCGATAAAGGCGCCAGCAGACTGCGTGACCTTGGAGACGACCGGGGTGAAGGAGATGGACACCCAGCGCTCGACCAGGGCGCCGATGATGAACATACCCAGGATGGATGCACCCTCGGTGACCTTGCCCATCAGACCGCCGGAGAGGTCCTTGGCGATGGAGGAGCCGACCTTGTAGCCAAACTCCTGCGTGTACCACAGGAAGGCGTAACGGATGATGTTCCACGCGAAGAAGAACAGCAGCGGACCGGCGATGCTGCCGGACAGGGCCAGGGAAGCGCCCAGAGCACCCAGAATCGGGCGAAGGGTGAACCAGAAGGCGGGGTCGCCGACACCGGCGAGCGGGCCCATCATACCGACCTTGACGCCCTGAATGGCGACGTCGTCAATCGGGGCACCGTTGGCGCGCTCCTCCTCGAGAGCGAGGGTAACGCCAATGACGGGGGCGGAAACATAGGGGTGGGTGTTATAGAACTCCAGGTGGCGCTTAAGAGCGGCAATCTGGTCATCCTTGCTGGTGTAGAGCTTCTTGATCGCAGGGATCATTGCGAAGCACCAGCCGCCGTTCTGCATACGCTCGTAGTTCCACGAGCCCTGAAGGAACTGATGACGGAAGCAAACCTTCTTGCGGTCAGCCTTGGTGAGCTGAATCTTGTTCTCTGCCATATGTATCACTCCCCTCCTACTCGTAATCGTTCAGAATGTCGCCGAGCGGGTCACCGGAGCCGCCGCCCATGCCGCCACCCTGCTTGGCCAGATCCTTAAGGCCAAGGTAGATGAGGGCAAGGGAGATGCCGATGAGGCCAAGGGCTATCAGCGTGAGCTGAGGGATGGCAGCAAGGACAAAGCCGAGGATGAAGAACGGCCAGGTCTCCTTGGTGGCCATCATGTTGATAACCATGGCGTAACCGACGGAAGCGACCATGCCGCCGCCGACAGCCATGCCGCCGGACAGCCAGTCGGGCATAGCGTTAAGCGCGTTGGTAACAGCCTCGGCCGGGATGATGCACAGAAGTACTGCCGGGATGGCGATACGAAGGCCCTGCATGAGGATGGCAGCGTACTGCCAGCGCTCGATGCCGGAGAAGTCGCCCTTCTCGGCGCAACCGTCCATGGCGTGAGCGATAGCGGTAGCCAGGGTACGGCAGATCATGGTCAGGAACAGACCAGCGACCGACAGCGGGACGGCGACGGCGATGGCGGCGGTAACGGCCTTGGCCGAATCGGTGGCGCCGCCGTTGAGGGCGAGCACCATGATGATCGAAGAAGCGACCGAGGCCAGAGCGGCGTCAGGCGCGACAGCGGCGCCGACGTTAGCCCAGCCAAGGGCCATCATCTGGAGCGAACCGCCCAGGAGGATGCCCTCCTGAAGGTGACCGGTTACGAGACCGATAAGCGTGCATGCCACGAGCGGCTGATGGAACTGGAACTCATCCAGAATGCCTTCCATACCGGCAAGCAACGCGACAATCGCAACAAGCAGAATAGTGATTGCAGACATGTATCGGACCCTCCTTTACTATGCTTGAGCGGCCAGTTCGGCCTTAGCTTTCTTCAACATGGCGTCGAGATCCTCGGAGGAATCCGAAGGAACCTTGCGGACCTCGAACTTGACGCCCTTGGCCTTGAGGGCCTCGAGAGTCTTGACGTCGTCATCGCCCATAGCGACGGCGTTGGTGACGACGACCTTGCCCTTGGAGTGAGCCATGGAACCGATGTTGACTTCCTTGATGTCGACACCGGCCTCGATGGCCCTGAGCAGATCCTGCGGGTTCTCGAAGAGCAGCATGGCCTTGGTGTCACCAAAGCGCGTGTCCTTGACGACCTCGGCCATCTTCTTGATGGGCACGACGTTGGCATGGACTCCCGGAGGGGCAGCCTGCTCGATCATGGTCTTGCGGAGCTCGTCGTGAGCAACGCCGTCGGAAACCACGATGATGCGGTTGGGGTTGATCTGCTTGGTCCACGTGGTGGCCACCTGACCATGAAGCAGACGGGTGTCGATACGGACGTGGGCGATCTTGATGTGCCCATCGCCGATGACCGTTCCCGAAGGGATGGCGCCTGCAGGAGCAGCGGCGGCCGCAGCCGGCTTCTTCTCCTCGGGCTCCAGAGACTCGGGCTTGACACGCACGCCAGCCTTAGCCTCAGTCACGAGATGTTTTGCGATCGCATGTGCAGTGTTCTTTGCGTCAAAGCGCTGCGAATATGCCTCGATGAGCATAGGCAGGTTGACACCGGTGACGATAGCCCAGGAATCGTGGCCCTCGATGAGCCCGCTGATCTGGTTGAACGGCGTGCCGCCCCACAGATCAACGAGGAAGAGCACCTGCTCCTGGTCCTCGAAGGAAGCGACTGCTTCCTCGACCTTGGCACGGAAATCGTCGGGGCCCATGCTCGGCTCGAGCGAGACCACGGCAACAGACGGCTGATCGCCAAAGACCATCGAGCCCGTCTGCTTGATTCCAGCTGCCAAGTCCCCGTGGCTAGCAAGAACAATACTTACCATCACATAACCTCCTTTTTGTCTACGTATTTCCTACACGACATGAAAGGAGTATACCTGTTTGGATTGTGGAATTATAGCTAAATTCGCAAAAGGTTGCATTATTTGTTTAAACGTCTAAGTTTGTTACAAGTTGATTACGTTGCTGGCTTATAGCTCATTGCCTGCTAAAACGTGATTTGCTGATTGTTTTCAAAGACATATAAAGGTGCACCGTTCGTTAAGACCGCTTTTAGGTGAATCCCAATGCGTCTGCGTGCCACCATTTTGTTTAAACAGACATGACTTGACTAACCGAAGCAAATATGTTTAGAACTCTAGCCCATGTAGACATTAGATGTTAGGCGATGTGGAGAGGGTTGGCGGCGTCGACGGCATCGGGGGCGTCGGAGAGGCCGTCAGGAGCAGCGTCTGCCGGGTCCTCGTCAGGGGTCTCGATCTGTTTGATCATGACCTCCTGGCCCTGCAGCAGGTATGTTTCACCGCTGCCGCAATGGGGGCAAGTCTTGCCGTGCTCGACCGTCGCGTAGTCGCGGCCGCACGCCTCGCAATGCGTCACGGCCTCGACAGGCTCCACGATAAGCTCCGCGCCCTGCGTGATAGGCTTTTTATCCGCCGCCCAGCGCCAAGCGTCGAGTAGTAGATCGGGGACGACGCCCGAGACCTCGCCCAGCAGCAGCGTGACGCTCGAAACGCGACGCACGCCATGAGCGCGCGCCACATTCTCAACATCGCGAATGATGTGATAGACGATTCCGAGCTCGTGCACTTTTAATTCCTTCCGCCGTTCTACCGAACGGCGGTCGGCTTGACGCTGCGCGAGCCCCAGACGGGCGATCTGCCTTTCAATCGTCGGGCATGGGCAAAAGCCCTATGCCCTCCTCTTTCAAGGCACCTCGCCACGCCTGGGACTCGCTCGCTGTCCAACCGCTCTCTGCGCCGTTCTCCTGCTTGTTGCGTTTCTTACTTCTTCCCGAATTTAATCTTGATGGCGCGCTTGAGCGCGTACTTGCCCAGGCTTGGAAGCTTTTGCTCGTATTTGACCATCGTGGAGCACTCGGGACGGTCGCGATCCAGATGGATGGCGTCGAACGCGCACTTGGTGGTGCACAGGCCGCAGCCGATGCACTTGTTGGGGTCGACGATCGAGGCGCCGCAGCCCAGGCAGCGGGCGGTCTCGGCGCGCACCTGCTCCTCGGTAAAGGTCTCAACATACTCGCTAAACGGCGCAGCCTTCTCGCGTTCGCGGTCCACATGCGCAACCTCGCGGCTCGCGTTGTCGTAGCTCTCGATCACGACATCGTCGCGGTCGAGCGCGGTGTAGCGGCGCTGGTTGCGGCCGATGGTGAGCGTGGAGCCCGGCTGCACAAAGCGATGGATGGACACGGCAGCCTCGTGGCCGGCGGCAATGGCATCGATGGCAAAGCTGGGGCCGGTGTAGACGTCGCCGCCCACAAAGATGTCGGGTTCGGCGGTCTGGTAAGTCTGGGGATCGGCCAGGGCGCCCTGGCCGCGGCCGAGCTCCACCTTGGAGCCAGCCAGCAGGTCGCCCCACACAATGGACTGGCCAATCGACATGACGACACGGTCGGCATCGACACGGCGCAGATCGTTCTCGTCGTACTCGGGCGCAAAACGGCCCTCGTCGTCAAAGACACGCGTGCAGCGCTTGAAGGTGATGCCGCACACGCGACCGGCCTCGTCCAGGTGAATCTCCTTGGGGCCCCATCCGCAGCTGATGTGCGCGCCATCCTCAATGGCCTCGCGACGCTCCTCCTCGCTGGCAGGCATCTGGGCATCGCTCTCCAGGCAGAACATCTCAACGTGCTCGGAACCCAGACGGCAGGCGTTGCGCGCGACATCGATAGCCACGTTGCCGCCGCCCACCACAATGGTGCGGCCGGACAGGGAATCGATCTTGCCGCTGTTAACCTCGCGAAGGAAGTCGACGGCCACGGTCACGTCCTCGGCACCCTCGCCCGGAATGCCCGCAAGGCGGCCGCCCTGGCAGCCAATGGCAACGTAGAAGGCCTTAAAGCCCTGCGCGCGCAGCTCGTCGAGCGTCACATCGCGACCGACCTCCACGCCATAGCGGAACTCGGCACCCATCAGGCGAATAACTTCGACCTCGGCCTCGATAACGTCCTTCTCCAGCTTAAAGCTGGGAATGCCATAGGTGAGCATGCCGCCCGGGCGCTCGTTCTTCTCGAACACGACGGGCTTGTAGCCCTTCTCGGCCAGATAGAAGGCACAGGACAGACCGGCCGGGCCGGCACCGATGATGGCGATCTTCTGATCGAAGCCGCCGGCGCGCGTCGGCGTCACCACGGGTGGGACATAGCGGGTCGCGGCATCAAGATCGCGCTGGGCGATAAACTTCTTGACCTCGTCGATAGCCACGGCGGCGTCCACACGGCCACGGGTGCAGGCATCCTCACAGCGGCGGTTGCACACACGGCCGCAGATAGCGGGCAGCGGGTTCTCGCGCTTGATGAGCGCCAGCGCCTCGTCATAGCGGCCCTGCGCCGCGAGCTTTAAGTAGCCCTGGACGGCAACGTGCGCGGGGCAAGCCGTCTTGCAGGGCGCGGTGCCGGACTCGTGCGTCTCGATACGGTTATCGTTGCGGTAGTTGGGCGACCACTTGGTGTGGTCCCACTTGGTGGCATCGGGCAGCTCCTGGCGCGGATACTCGGGCACCTGTCCGCCGGCCTTTTTGCTGCAGAGCTTCTGGCCGAGCTTGGCGGCACCGGCCGGGCACACCTCAACGCAGCGACCGCAGGCCACGCACTTGTCCTTCTCGACCTTGGCGACATAGGCCGAGCGCGACAGGTTGGGCGTGTTGAACAGCTGCGAGGTGCGCAGGGCATAGCACACGTTGACGTTGCAGTTGCAGATGGCGAAGATCTTGTTCTCGCCGTCGATGTTGGTGATCTGGTGCACAAAGCCGTTGTCCTCGGCCTGGCGCAGGATGTCGTAAACCTCGTCGCGCGTCACGTAATGGCCGCGGTCGGTCTCGACCACGTAGTCGGCCATATCGCCCACGGCGATGCACCAATCGGCCGGGTCGTCGGCGCAGCCCTCACCCATCACGCGACGGCTCGCGCGGCAGCTGCAGGTGCTAGCGGCATATTTGCCATCGTATTTGTCGAGCCAATGCTCGATATGCTCGATCGGCACCGACGTGCTCGCGGCATCGATAGCCTTCTCGACCGGAATGACATGCATGCCGATGCCGGCACCACCGGGCGGCACCATCGGCGTGGCCTTGGACAGCGGTCCCTTGGACGCCTGCTCAAAGAACTTGGCATAGACCGGGTGCTCCTCGAGCTGGCTCACGCGCATGTTGAGAAACTCAGCGGAACCCGGCACCAGCATGGGCAGCACCCACTGCTTGGCGCGCTCGGGGTTTTCCCAGTTGTACTCGAGCAGGCCCGTGTAGCTCATATCGTCGAGCATCTTCTCGATATCGGCTTCGGGCATGCCGGTGAGCTTGACCATCTCGGGCAGCGTATAGGGACGGCGCATCTTCATCTTGCAGAGCACTTCGGCCTGCTCGTCAGTCGCGGCCTCGGCAAACGACCAGTACTCGTAGCCCAGCAGCTCATCGCGATGCAGCAGACGGTTGGTGCAGTGCTCGCACAGCTTGACGATGGCCTCGCGCGGATGCTCCGGCAGCGGCGGCACGAACTCCGAACCGATGTCGGGCTCGGTGTAGCTAATCCCCGGTCCGTTGAGAATCATGGTTGTCCCTTCTCTTGCCACAGCCCGGCGAGACCGCGGCACCCCTCTTTTTTGCAGGCCGGGCATGCCCCCATGCCGTTCACCCGCCATTAGTTGACATTGTGTCAAAAATAGTATTGACGAACCGTCAACAATATTCAAGACTGTTAGGCGAACGGTCAGGCAAAAGAGGATGAAAGGCGGCAAAACATGAGCAACAACACAGCAGATACCTCTGTGGTCGATGCCGTCCCCGCATCCGATAGCGCGGCAAAGCGCTTGACGGGCGACGAACGCCGTCGCGAGATCCTCGCCGCCGTGCGCACCGTGAGCTCTGAGCTAGGCGTGTCGCATCTATCCGTCTCGGCCGTGACCAAGCGAGCCGGCTGCACGCGCTCATTGTTCTACCACTACTTTGCCGACATGGACGCCGCTGTCACCGCCGTCATGGACGAGGCGATCGACGGTTTTATCTCCGAGCTCGAGCAGTGGAATGCCAACCGCACCGTCGGTGATATCGAGGGCGCACTCGACACCGTCGCCCCGCTCTTTAAGCGCCTGGTCGTCAGCGGCCACGAGCTGCCGAGTACGCTCACCTCAAGCAGCGGCGCGCTCTACGGCGGCTTTTTGCACAACGTGGTCCAGCGTGTGGCGCAGTATATCTGCGACACCACCGTGGTGGATTTTGCCGCCCATCATGAGCTACGCATCGACCATGTCTACGAGACGTTCTACACCCTCATCATGGGGTTGTTGATGTATATCCGCACGCACCCCGATGTGCCCGACGAGACGGTCAAGGAAATCATCGCCTCGACACTCCACATCGAGGGCTATACCGCCAAGTATCCGGAGCGCAAGCCCCAGAACTGACGACATTTGGCCAAACTGCCCGCGATCAGAAGAGGGGCCGCGGGCGTGTGAAAGGAGAGCAGCATGCTGTTCGATGTTTGGGGTAGCGATACCCTTATCCACTGGGCCGGCTGGGCCATGGTCTTTATTGGCCTGATCGTGCTCAACGAGGCGGCCGCCGCACCAAGCTGGGCGCGGCAATCATCTTTGGCGTGGCT
This sequence comes from Collinsella sp., assembly GCA_036298225.1. GTDB lineage: Bacteria > Actinomycetota > Coriobacteriia > Coriobacteriales > Coriobacteriaceae > Collinsella. Next base: position 4,843 of record JAXJJM010000011.1, on the reverse strand, counting down.
CCGCTGGCCATGACCATCTACTGCGTCGCCATCGCCATCGGCGTCTCGCAGGGTGCCGAGTGGGCGCTCACCAACCCCACCCATGTGTACCAGAACAGCTGGTTCCACTACGCCAAGGTATACGCGGCGCTGGCCGGTTGCTGGGGCTTCATTGCCATTAAGTACCAGTGGGGCAAGATTGGCAAGGCGCATTGGTTCCGCGCATGGCCGTTTGTGATCGTCGCCATCAACATCATGATCGCCGTCGTGTCCGACTTTGAGAGCGCCTATCACTTCTTTGTCCTGGGCGAGTCCACCTGGGTCACCTCCGAAGGTGCTACGCAGCTGGCCGGCTGGAACAACGTGTTCAACGGCATCGCCGGTATTATCAACATCTTCTGCATGACCGGTTGGTGGAGCGTCTACGCCTCCGAGGATCAGACCGACATGCTGTGGCCCGATATGACCTGGGTCTACATCATCGCCTACGATATCTGGAACTTCTGCTACACCTACAACTGCCTGCCCACCCACTCCTGGTTCTGCGGCTTTGCGCTGCTTCTGGCGCCCACCGTCGCCGCCTTTATCTGGAACAAGGGCGGCTGGATTCAGAACCGCGCCTTTACGCTGGCCATTTGGTGCATGTTTGCCCAGGTGTTCCCGTACTTCCAGGAGGAGTCCATCTTTGTGACCCACTCCACGCTCGACCCCGGCGCCGCTACTGCGGTCTCAATCGCCGCACTGGTCGCCAACGTCGCCGCGATCATCTACATCGCCTACCGTGCCAAGAAGCTCGGCCGCAATCCCTACAAGCAGGACGTCTTTGAGGGAACCAGCGATTGGGAGAAGGCTACTGCTCGCCGCGCCAAGGTGGATTACGCGCACGCCGAGTAACGTGCCTGGCGCAAACATCGCTTGAGCGCGAAGCAGCATAGCCGGCTCCGCGCAATGCAACGTATTGCAGAGCCCCCGGAATGTGATTCGTTCGCGTTCCGGGGGCCTTTTGCTGCCGCGAGGATGCGGCCGAACGATGTGCTCAGGTTAAATCGGATCTTATATTTCGTATGCGCTTTATATGGCTCCATTTTTGGGTACAGTGTTGAGCCGATATTGCATTGGGGGATATATGAGCGATGAGACGTATGGCCGCGAGGATGCGGCCCAGGATGCGGAAGCATGTGCCGAAGCCCTGGAGAGCCTTGACCGGATCGCGCTAGACGAGCTCTCGTTTAGCGATTCGGCCGTCGACGCGCAGGACGAGGTGTACGAAGACACTGAGGACGAAGGCAGCGACGCCAAAGACGCTCCTGACGAAGCCGAAGAGGACGATAGCGAGGCCGACGACCAGCCCGAATCCGACACGAGCGAGGAAACCATCTTGCTCGGCAGCTTGCCGGCCGAGGATTCGCTGACTCGCGAGCTTCCCGGCCTGGGTTCCGCACCAGCCGTGGACGAAACCATCGCCATGGGCGATATTCCCCTGCCGTCCGTTCCCTCGGCACACGAAGCCGAGGCCCGCCATCGCAAGATGTCGCCCAAGCGCCGCAACCTGATGGTTGCCGGCGTTGTGGCCGTCGCGCTCGTCGCCGGCGGCGCAGGCTACGCAGCCTGGAACGGATACCGGCAAGAGCAGGCTGCCATCACCGCCGCCAATGCCCACACGATGATGTCGGTGCAGATTGGCGTACATACCGCGGGGCTAGACTGTTCCGCCGGCTCCAAGATTCCCGTACAGGTGAGCGGTCAGGACGCTGATGGCTCCTCCGTGAGCGAAACGCTCTATGTTGACGAGCACGGCCGCGGCATCAAACTGCTGCCCGGCGATTACACGCTCTCCATCGCTGCCTCCCCCATCGCGGCCGACGGCACCATCTATACCGTCCCGACCACCAAGACGCAGGTCACCGTTAAGAGCGATGGACAGGATTTAAGTGCCCAGGCCACCTTTAAGCTCAAGGTGCCTTCGGCCGACACGGTGACTGACGACCAGATCGATGCCGCCGCCAAGTATGCCGAGGAGGGCGGTGCGAGCTCCGCCGCGGCTGCCAAAGTGCTCCAGCAGGCAGCAACCGCGCGGCGCGACGCCGCCGTCAATGCCGTGAGCGCGCAAAAGGCACAGGCGTCCCGTGATGCTGACGCTCGCCACAAGGCAACCGACCTCTACCAGCTCGATATTCCCGTCGAGTGGTACGGCAAGGTCGCAACTTGGCAAAACGGCAGCACGCTATGCATCTATCTGGGCGACGACGCCAATACGCCGCTCGTGACGCTCGTCGCGGTGCGCGAGGGCGAGAGCTTTACGCCCGATGAAGGCGATACGGTTTTGGGTGCGGCCAATCTAGGCAACGGTTATACCGTCTACGCCAGCGGCCCCGTCTATCCGTACGTGGTGCCCCAGACCATCAACGGACGGACGCAGAACCCCGTGTCAACCTACCCCATGGACACGGCCATTGAGCTTGTCGAGCTTACGACCGGCAACCGCTATACGTATAGCCAGATCAAGAACGACCTGGTGGGTAAAGACGGCAAGGCCGATGGTGCCACTAAGCTCGAAACCGACTACCTCGCGCAGATCCTGCTGCCGAGCATCAAAGCCCAGGACTAGCCGGGCGCAGCAAGGTGCCCCCCAACCATGATGAAGGGGCCAGGAGGTCCTGGCCCCACGATCCGTAGATGATTAGGCAAGGAGCCACTTCCATGCGGGCATAACGTGTACCACACCGTGTTCGCATGGAATATCGGCCTGCTCATCCATGGTAACGATTGCCGACTCGCCAAGATCGAACTGGGCCATCGAGGCATCAAGCGCGGCAATTTCGCGCTCGCGCGTTTTCTCACTTGCCATATCCACACTCACCTGAATCAGGCTATAAGCCCGCATGAGAAGCGCGTCCCCAGCCACAAAGTCCACCTCATGGCTTTTGCTCTTCTCTTTGATCAGCAGGCGGCAGACCGAGCCGGTCCTCACCGCGGGAGTCTTTCTTCTTAGCGCATTGAACACTGCGGTCTCGAGCCTCTGGCCCTGGTCCAATGCTGATGCGGGAGAGAATGCTCCAAACATCGCAGGGTCGACAGCGTAGACCTTAGACGCAGACCGCATGTTATTTGCCAGTGAACGCGTGAACTCCGGCACAGAAAATAACAGGTAGGCGTCCTCATAATACTCAAGTAAATCGCTAAGCGAATTACGACTGACGGGTATCTGTCTGCTCTTGAACTCGTTGTACACTTTGTTCACTGACAGCTCTCGTCCCGAAGATGCCATACACCGCGTCAAGAACAGCGATGCCAGGCGAGGGTTCTTGACGTCGTAACGTTCAACGACGTCCATGGCGACCGTTCGCGAAGCATATTCCTGTAGCAGCTGAATCGCGTCTGCAGGCGTCTGCTCAAGTGTCGCAATGAATCCCCCTCGTTCAAGATACCCGATCAGATGATGTCGAAGCAGCGCTGCATCGCTCGGGGAAAAGGTCGCATCTGGCTCGAGAACGCTCCCCGTCTTATATCGAACGTATTCCGAAAAACTCAACGGAAAAAGCTCTCGCACAAGAGAACGACCCCTGAACTCGCTCTTAAGTTCTGAGGACAGCATCTTAGAAGAAGATCCCGTCACATAGACGGTCGCTTTCTCCGTATCGACTACACGCCGCAGAAACGCACCCCATTCGGGAATTTCCTGGATCTCGTCAAAGAAAATGTAAGCGCCCTCGGTTCGAGCAACAGGATACAGCGCATAGAACGTGTCGAGCACGTCCGCCAGCAGCGATGGCTCATACGGGCGCAAGCGCTCATCCTCAAAATTGAAGTAAAGCATCCGGTCAAGCTCGACGCCCCGGCTCTGAAGCCGCCGCATCTCCTGATACAGGCGATACGTCTTTCCACAACGGCGGGCCCCCACAATCACATTTACGATGTTGTCGCGCTTTGGCTCCTGTGGGTTTCCTAGATCAAGGTCTCGCTCAAAAACCTGCGGAACCCCCTGCTGTTCAAAGTCCTTTATTTTCTGGGCGATCAAGTCGTTGAATGCCATGATTCTCCAATCTTGCTCTCTAGCTAATCAAAATTATACCGATTCTTGATTAATTAGAGAGCAAGATTGTGTGTAGCTTGATTAACACTTAAGCAAGTTTTATCACCGTTATTGCTCCGAAGGATATCGAGTGGCTAAGAGGACAACCGAGCTCGAATGCGACTCCCCGAGCAGTCAATTTGGGACGTGTCTCTATAGTTTTGTCAACCGCGTGCTTCGCGCCATTTCGGCATGACGCATCCGGGCGCCCGGCGCCCCCGCTTCCCCTTCGGTTGATCCCGCCGCCCGCTAGGCCGCGTACGGGACGGCGTCGCGCATGATCGCGTAGATGACCTTGAGCCTCTTCCTCGCGACCGCCTTCAGCGCCTTGCTGTGCCTCATCCCCCTCGCCCTGCACTCCCCGTAGTACCTCCCGAACCTGTTGTCCGTGCCGATGAGGGAGTTGCAGCTGAATATGAGCAGGTTCTTGAGCTGCCTGTTCCCGCCGTGCTGCGGCGATGTCGACCTGATGCTGCTCCCGGAGCGCCTATCGGACGGCGCCACGCCGCAATAGCTCGCGAGCTCGTCGTGCCCCCTGAACGCGGATATGTCGATCGACGTCACCAGCGCCGCGGCGGTCTTGGGGCCGATCCCGGGCACCGTGAGGAGGCACTCGTAGACCTCGTCGCCCGCCAGCGAGTCGGCCACGAGCGAGTCGAGCTCCTCGATGTCGGCGTCGAGGGAGGCTATCTCCCGGGCGAGTATCCGGACCGCGACGTCCTCGCCGGCCGGGAGCCGCCTTCCCGAGCGCGACGAGGCCAGCAGCGCCTCCCAGAGCCTCCTGGCCCCCGC
>JAXJJM010000010.1:0-2000 GCA_036298225.1 Collinsella sp. | reverse complement strand
CGGCATGATCGCCTTCTGGCTGTACTACTGGCTGCTGTCCAAGAAGATCAACCCCATGGTGCTGATCGTGGCCACCATGGTCGTGGGCATCATCGGCGCGTTCTTCGGCGTGCTGGCGTAGGTTCCTGCGTTTTATTCTGCCCCCAAGGGAAACGGCGACCCGTTGCGGTCGCCGTTTTTTATTACCGAAAGTTAGCTGGAGGTGCTTCGTGATTCGATCTGACAATCCACCCGATAATGGCGTGAGCGGGGCGATGTATCTATTTGGCACGGCGCTCTTGTGGAGTTTTATCGGCATCCTCGTTCGCGCCAATTCGCAGTCAGCTCTTTTGATCGGTGCCGTTACGGCAATATTTATGGCGCTCTTTATCCTGCTCGTCGGTAGGCCCGTCCTCCGCGTCAGCCGTCTTATTGTCCTTGTGGCCGTCTGCAACTTCGTGACGGGCACCACGTTTAACTTTGCCAACCAGCTCACGACGGTCGGCAACGCGATCGTTCTGCAGTACACCTCGATGATTTTTGTTATCGTGTATCAGTCGCTCGCAACTCGCACGTTGCCCTCGCCTGCGAAGATTGCCTCCGTGTTGGTTGCTTTTACGGGTATGGGACTTTTCTTTTTAGGCGATTTGAGCGCCGAGGGCATGCTCGGCAACCTGCTTGCCGTCATTTCGGGAGCCACCTTTGGGCTGTGTTTCTTTTTAAACTCTCGCCCCGATGCGTCGCCCATGGTGTCCTCGCTCATCTCCTGCGGCATCTCGATACTGCCGATCGTCTATTTTGCCGGCGACCTAGGCTCCGTAAAACCCTTTGAGTGGGGGCTTATGCTGGTGCATGGCCTTTTTTGCAGCGGCCTTGCGAGTGTGCTGTATGCCAAGGGGATTGCGCGCACTAACGCGTTTGCGGCCAACTTGGTTTGCATGAGCGAGGTCGTGCTCGCTCCCTGCTGGTCGGCGCTCCTCTTTGGCGAGGTCTTTCGCTGGAACGAGTTTTTGGGCGCGGCGATAATCGTTTTGGTGATTGTAGGCAACTTGGCATACGATGCCTTTGGCGATGGCTTTCTGGTGGCGCTTGTCCGCCATCGAAACAAAGAGCGCGCCTGATGGGATACGTCTGCCGTTTACGGTAAAAAACACCCCGCTGAGCGACTGGTATTAAATAAGGCGAACCTGCATACCTATAATTGGTATCAAATCATTTGTGCCTGGCATGGGTGTTAGCAGCACACCAGGTACGCTTCGAGCCGTGGAATCGAACTCCCGGAATTGATATCAACAACGCGCGCGACGGGAGTGACGACGGTTCGAGATTCCTTATTGGGAGGAATTATGCTTGTCCAAGCAATCCTCGTCGGCTTAGTCGGAGCGTTTGGATGCCTCGACTACCAGCTCGGCACCCTCTACGCGTTCCGCCCCATCGTCCTGTGCCCGCTCGTGGGCCTGGTGCTGGGGGACCTGCAGACTGGCCTTGCCGTTGGCGCCAGCCTGGAGTTGCTGTTCATGGGCTCGATTTCCATCGGCGCCTACGTGCCGCCTAACGAAACCGTCGGCGGCGTGCTCGCCTGCGCGTTTGCCATTCAGCTCGGTCAGGGTACCGAGACGGCCATCGCGCTCGCCATGCCCATCGCCGTCCTTGCGCTGACGATCGGCAACATTACCAATGCCTTGTTCCCTGTGTTTGTCGATATGGCAGACAAGTTCGCCCTCAAGGGAAACCTCAAAGGCATCTACGCCGTTCATTGGGGAATTGGAATCTGGGGCTGCGTCGAGTACTTCCTGCTGTGCGGCGGCGCCTTCTATTTGGGTTCCGACGCCATCCAGGGCCTGCTCGACTTCATCCCGCCCTTCATCATCGACGGTTGCGGCGTTGCCGCCAACATCCTGCCGGCCATGGGCTTCGCCATGCTCGGCCGCCTGGTGCTCACCAAGCAGCTCGTGCCCTTCTACTTCCTGGGCTTCCTGCTGTGCTCCTACGCCAACGTGCCCGTCCTGGGCGTCGCCCTG
>JAXJJM010000009.1:0-69985 GCA_036298225.1 Collinsella sp. | reverse complement strand
GCAACCGTGGTGGCTATGGCGACCGCGGCGGCAACCGTGGCGGCTTTGGCGGCAACCGCGGTAACGACCGCGGCGGTCGCGGTGGCGACCGTGGCGGCCGCAACGGCGGCGGCTTCCGCGGCAACCGTTTTTAGTTACGGCGTTTTACCAAACGCCGTAACCACTTGACGCTGCGCGCCCACCAGAGCGACAACTTGTCATTCAAAGAGGACGGCATGACCAGAAGGTCTATGCCGTCCTCTTTTCATGCCAATTTGTTCGCTCTGACGGGCGCTCGCTGTTCGTCCTCTACCTGCGGCGCCGTCATGGTCCAAAGTAGCCATTGGGTGTTCCTATAGTTTTGTCTAGTCGTTTAAGAGCGTCCCCAACGACTACATAGCATGAGAGTGGATAATCTCCCGGTTTGAGCCTGCATCCAAGTTCAAAGTGGGAGATTATCCACTCTCATTTGTTATGTGTCCGAAAATCCACGCTCGTTCTACTTTGCCTACATTTGTAGGAACAGTTCGTGGAGGCGGGTGTCTTCGTCGAGTTCGGGGTGGAAGGTTACGCCGAGCTGGTTGCCCTGACGGGCGGCGACGATACGGCCGTCGACTTTCGCTAAGGCCTTGGCGTCGCCGTGGACCTCGACGATGCGGGGCGCGCGGATGAACGTCAGTGGCGCTTCACCGTCGATGCCGGATACCTGCCCCTTGGTTCGAAAGCTGCCGAGCTGCCTGCCGTAGGCATTGCGCTCGACAAGTACATCCATGGTTGCCAAACGCGGCGTGCCCTTATCGTCGTGGGCGGCAAGGTCGTGAGCCAGCAGAATCAGGCCGGCGCAGGTGCCCAGGACGGGCATGCCTTCAACGATACGGGCACGAAGCTCCTCGAGCATGCCCAACTCATCAAGCAGCTTCCCTTGAACGGTAGACTCGCCGCCGGGAAGTACCAGACGGTCAAAGTCCTGCTTCAAATCGGCCGCCTGCCTCAACTCAATACAACGTGTGCCCAGCTCGGACAGCCTCGCCTCGTGCTCGGCAAAAGCGCCTTGGACCGCCAGCACGGCGACCGTTTGGTCTGCATAATCGCTCATGTGTGATCCTTTCTGCTGGACTAGCGCCCGCGCTCCTCCATGATGATTTCGATCTCGTCGGCGTTGATGCCGACCATGGCCTCGCCCAGGTCCTCCGAAAGCTCGGCGATGAGTTTGGCGTCGGTAAAGTTAGCCACAGCCTTAACGATGGCGGCGGCGCGCTTGGCGGGGTCGCCGCTCTTAAAGATGCCCGAGCCGACAAAGACGCCCTCGGCACCCAGCTGCATCATCAGCGCAGCATCGGCCGGGGTTGCCACGCCGCCAGCGGCAAAGTTCACGACGGGAAGCTTTCCCGTGGCATGGACCTCGCGCACCAGCTCGACCGGAACCTGCAGTTGCTTGGCTGCCTCAAAGAGCTCGTCGTCGCGAAGGGCAACAACGTCGCGGATCTGCTTTTGGATCTTGCGCATGTGGCGCACGGCCTGAACGACGTCGCCCGTGCCCGGCTCGCCCTTGGTGCGAATCATCGTGGCACCTTCGGCAACACGGCGCAGCGCCTCGCCCAGATCGCGGGCGCCGCAGACAAACGGCACATCAAACTGGGTCTTGTCGATGTGATAGACGTCATCGGCAGGGGAGAGAACCTCGGACTCGTCGATGTAATCGATCTCGATGGCCTGCAGGACCTGCGCCTCGACAATGTGACCGATGCGGCACTTGGCCATAACAGGGATGGAGACGGCCTCTTGGATGCCCTTGATCATCTTGGGGTCGCTCATGCGCGAGACGCCGCCTGCGGCGCGGATGTCGGCCGGAATGCGCTCGAGTGCCATGACGGCGCAGGCGCCCGCTTCCTCGGCGATGCGCGCCTGCTCGGGTGTGGTGACGTCCATGATGACGCCGCCCTTGAGCATCTGTGCGAGTTCGCGATTGAGTTTGACGCGATCGGCCTTGCTGGTCTGTTCTGCCATGGTTGCTCCCTTGGTTGGCATGTGCATTGTTTGACGGAACATCCTATCGGGGAGCTGGGTATGGCAAAATACTCAGTTTTCGAGATAATAATAAGGTCAGCTTAATATCAGATTGAACAGCTCGATAAGGTCAGGTGGCAAACTCATGCTTGACTACAATTTGGAAAAACGTGGCGAGGCATCGCTCTATGAGTATGTTTATCAGCAAATTCGAGATGATATTGTTGCTGGACGTATTGCGGCGGGGGAGCATCTTCCGTCTAAGCGCGCCTTTGCCAGTCATCTGGGAATCAGTGTCATTACCATCGAGAATGCATATAGCCAGTTACTCGCTGAGGGCTATATTTGCTCAATGCCGCGTCGTGGCTACTACGCTTGCGAGCTTCCGGATGCACCGGTTTTGGCTTCAGCTGCGGAGGACATCGACCGAGATGCCGCCTCTGCGGGTCCCAGCGCGCATGATGTCAACGGACAGGTTGAGCTGTTCGATGCACTTTCTCCTTCCGCTTTGGAGGCGGCGCGGCTTTGGCAAAGTGCGCTACGGGCGACGCTGGCATCCGAAGACGAGCGCGAAATCTATTCGCCCGCACCGGCGCAGGGCACCGCTCGGCTGCGACGCGCAATTGCTCACCATCTGCGCGGGACAAGGGGTATGAATGTCGACCCCAACAACATCGTTATCGGTGCAGGTGCCCAGCTGCTCGATACTATGTTGGTTCAGTTGCTTGGAGCCGACAAGGTGTATGCCGTTGAGGACCCGGGCTATTTGCGCCTGACGCGCATCTATCAGGCCATGGGTTGCAAAGTTCGGCATATCCCGTTGGATGATGACGGCGTCGACCTGAGCACTCTGCAGAAAACTGGGACCGATGTCCTTCACCTGATGCCGTCTCACCAATATCCAACCGGCCTGGTGACGAGCATCGCGCGTCGATATGCGCTGCTGAGCTGGGCTGCCGAACGGCCGGGTCGATATCTCATCGAAGATGACTTTGATTGTGAGTTCCGCCTTGCCGGCAAGCCGATCCCCGCACTCGCGTCGATCGATGCCGCCCAGTCGGTTATCTACACCAATACGTTTTCGAAGAGCCTGTCATCGGCGTTGCGCCTAGCGTACATGGTGCTGCCCGACGAGCTGATGGAGCGGTTTAGGCGCGACCTTGGTTTTTACGCCTCGTCGGTTAGCTCTATAGATCAAGTTGCATTGGCTCGCTTGCTGGAATCGGGTGATTACGAGCGACATGTGAACCGCGTGCGCGTTCGTGCTCGCGAGGCGCGTGATGGCCTGATGGTGCTTGTGCGGAAGGTATTTCCGGCAGGAGAGGTCTCGATCGAGCATGCAGACGCGGGCCTTTACTGCACCGTGGTTGCGGAGCGCGGAACGGGCGGAAGCACTTTTGCACGGGCCCTCACGCGCTCGAGCATCCCTTTTATCGATATCGGTGACTGTTTTTGGTGTGCCGATGGCGCATCTGCCCCTGAAAACTCAACTCATATTCTTGTCCAGTATGACGACCTGAGTCCAAAAGTACTAACTACCTTGGAATTGCAGCTAATGGGGGGGCACTCTGCAATCTAAGTGAGTAGACTTTTAGCACTTTGGCGACCAGGCAGTTTTGTAACAAGCTATCTACCTGCGGTTTTGAAAAGCAGGAAGACCGGCCTGCTCGGAATGTTCAAAAAAAGTCTACTCACTTGCCGCGTAAAGCTTCTGCATGAGAAAAAAATGGGGTTTTCAACAGGGCTTCGTCCAGCTCTCGACAAGCTTTTGGCCAGTTGGGGAGGGCTGTTGAAAACTTGGCAGTCCGTTCGGCGCCATTTTTGGTGCGTTCGCGCCAATGCGTGACTGACTGGGTTGAAATTCGTGTTCTCCTGTGCCTATGAAGGATCTACTTTGTGACATATCGGCTTTTAGGTACTGGCGTTTGCCTCCTCAAGTCCGCGCTTTGTGTCCGTCGCTTCCACGACCGGAAGAAGACCGGCAGCGATATGATCTCGCCCGCAACCCGACGGCTGCGGTCGCGCTCGGTTTTCCGTTGCATACATTGGTTCGGACGAGAAACAAACGGACTTGTCCTGCCAGCATTAGGCAGCGGCTGTTTCTTGGTGAGCTCCCCAGGGAATCCGTGCTGGAAACGGAGCATGGATTTTTGATTACGTCTCCTCTACTGACGGCATTCATCATGTCACGGCATCTGACGGATCTTCAGCTTCTTTTGGTATTGGCGGAGATGTGTGGCTTGTTTGCGGTGTGCGCTCTGCCTGCGGCACTTGAGGCGGAGCTTTCGCGTGCAATTGATTCGGGCGCGATCTCGACAACGTTCGGTTGGGTGCGCTGCCCGTCCGAGGACGGCACCGCCTCAAATTTATGGCGTCGAGACGCTTTGGTTTTGGGCGGAGACCTTGACCGTTTTTGTTCAGATGTTTGCGGGATACGTTACGGCAATAGATTTAGGACGGTGTCGCAACTCGTTCCATTGGGTGCCGCGTCGCCTTTTGAGGTCGAGGCGTATTTGTTGCTTGGACTGCCGCGAGCCTTGGGAGGCGAAGGGTTTTGCGGTATAGAGCTCAATGTCGAAGTGACGTTAAGCACAAGTGCTCGAGTGATTGTGGGAAAGTCCCGTGTGTATATCGATCTACTTTTGTCTTCGCCGGACGGCAGACGACAGGTGGCTATTGAATGTCAGGGAAAGGCCTCGCACGGACGCGCAGGGGATGGCTTGCGTGACGCTGACCGCATGACAACCCTTCAAGCCATGGGCTACGATGTACTTCTCCTGACACACAGACAGATATCCGATGAGGATAGATTCCGCGCGATCGTTAAGGCCGTATGCAGGATGCTCGATGCTGAATATCGTGATAAAAGCTCAGATGAGCAAAGGGCTGAGACATTACTCAGGTCTGAACTATTTGTTGACTGGACAAAATTGGGAGTAATCGACGGAAAGATGCCCGTTAGACACAAAACAGCTCGATCGTGGACGGCTGCGGTTCTAAGTGAGTAGACTTTTGACACTTTGGCGACCAGGCCGTTTTGCAATAAGTCATTTACCTGCGGCTTTATAAAGCAATATGGATGGCGTGCTTGGCAAGTTCCAAAAAGTCTACTCACTTAGTTTTTGACGAGAAACCTATGCCGAAGGCGGTCCTATTTCAGGGAGTTAACAAGTTTGTGAGGCACGAAAAAGGCCCGAACCATGCGGTCCGGGCCTTATAGAGCTAGAGATTATTTCTCAGGCGGCTGGCTTAGCCAAAGTAGCGCTTGAGCAGGCCGGCGAAAGCCTTGCCGTGGCGAGCCTCGTCGCGAGCCATCTCGTGCACGGTGTCGTGGATGGCATCGAGACCGGCGGCCTTGGCGCGCTTGGCAAGATCGGTCTTGCCGGCGGTAGCGCCGTTCTCGGCCTCAACGCGCATCTCGAGGTTCTTCTTGGTGGAGTCGGTCACAACCTCACCCAGGAGCTCGGCGAACTTGGCGGCGTGCTCGGCCTCCTCGTGAGCGGCCTTCTCCCAGTACAGGCCGATCTCGGGATAGCCCTCGCGATGAGCGACGCGAGCCATGGCCAGGTACATACCGACCTCGGAGCACTCGCCCTCAAAGTTGGCGCGCAGGTCATTGACGATATCCTCGGAGACACCCTCCATCTTGGCAACGCCCACGACGTGCTCGGCGGCCCACTCGAGCTGGCCCTCCTCCTGCTTCAGGAAGCGAGAACCGGGAACGCCGCACTGGGGGCACTTGAAGTCCTCGGGCAGCTGGTCGCCGTCGAACTCTTCCACATAACCGCAAACGGGGCAAACAAACTTCATGATTCGATCCTTTCGATCGATGGCGATTGTGCGCTCGTCCGGTCCCGTAAGGGCCCTCTCCGGACGTGCGTCTTGACGAGTTCTATTATCCATAAATGCAACCAAATGTGAAGCCTATTAGGAATGATTTTTAATAAAACAATTTTGAGATATGAAAATGTTGATTGATTAACGATTGGCAGGCCGTCTTTGACCGCCGCTGAGTACAATCGGGCGAGCAAATGTTGACCTATCAACAAATGAAGGAGTTTCCTTTATGCATCTAGCCCGTCGTGCCTGGTGCCGAACATATCAGACGGTTTTTCGCATTGCATTGCCGATCCTGCCCTATACCGAGCCGCGCATTTTAGAGCATGCCGAGGATGTGCCCGCGGTGCTTCAAAAGCGCTCGATCCAGAAGGTCCTTATCGTGACGGATCCCGGCATTGCCCGTCTGGGGCTCACGGCACCGCTCGAGACGGCGCTCGCATGCAGGGGGATTGGCGTTACGGTCTATGCCGAAACGCGTGCAAACCCCACGGTTTCAAACGTGGAAGAAGCGGCGTCCCTGTATCGAGAAAGCGCCTGCCAGGCCATTATCGGTTTTGGCGGAGGATCGGCCATGGACTGCGCCAAGGGCGTGGGTGCACGCATCACGCAGCCAAGCAAGCCCATCAACAAGATGCGCGGCCTGCTGCGGATTCATCGTCGCCTGCCGCTGCTTATCGCCGTTCCCACTACGGCAGGCACGGGAAGCGAGGTCACGCTCGCGGCGGTTATCACCGATGACGAGACGCACTACAAGTACCCCATTAACGACTTTGTGCTTATCCCGCGCTTTGCGGTGCACGACCCCGAGTTTACGCGCGGTCTGCCCGCCTCCATTACGGGGCAGACGGGTATGGACGCCCTGACGCATGCCGTCGAGGCCTTTATCGGGCGAAGCACCACGCCCTATACGCGTAAGATGGCGCGACAGGCGGTGCAGCTCATCCACGACAATTTGCTCGAGGCCTATGAGCATGGCGACGACATGCGTGCGCGTCGCAATATGCTTTCGGCGGCGTATAAGGCGGGCGTTGCGTTTACCCGCTCCTATGTTGGATACGTTCACGCCATCGCACACAGCTTGGGTGGGCGTTACGGGATTCCGCACGGCTTGGCCAACGCTATCATCCTGCCGCACATGCTTCGCGCTTATGGTGACGCCGCCGCCCCCAAGCTTGCCGATCTTGCTCGCATGGCGGGCATTGCGCCGGCTACCGCGCAGGACAGTCTTGCGGCCGAGGCCTTTATCGATTGGGTCGACCGCATGAACGAGGCCCTGGGAATCCCCAAATATGTCTTGGGCATTCGCCGCTCTGACATTCCCGAGATGGCGGTGCATGCCGATGCCGAGGCCAATCCGCTATACCCCGTTCCGCTTCTAATGGACCGCTTGGAGCTCGAGCATATGTACGAGGTCGTTGCAGGTGGTATGTTTGAGGACGAGAATTAGGAGGGTCCATGAACACCGAGGAAATTGCGCGCATCGTCGGCGATCGGCGCGCCTACTTTAAGACGCACGCCACGTTTGATGTCGATGCTCGACGTCGCGCGCTCGTGAGTTTACGCGATGCGGTGCGGGCCCACGAGGCCGATATCGCTCATGCGCTCAAGACCGATTTGGGAAAGTCGCATGACGAGGCCTATATGTGCGAGATTGGCACATCGCTTTCCGAGATTCGACATCAGATCGCTCACGTGGTTCGATGGAGTCGTCCGCGCCTGCGTCCGTGCGACCTCGCTAACGCCGTGAGCGTGTGCAAAACGCAAACCGTGCCCTATGGCGTCACGCTCATCATGGCGCCCTGGAACTATCCGTTTTTGCTGACGCTCGAGCCGCTCGCTGGCGCCCTTGCCGCGGGCAATACCGTGGTCATCAAGCCGAGCGCCTATGCTCCGGCATCGAGCGCGGTGCTCAGGCAAATCTGTGAAGAGGCATTTGATCCGCGCCTGGTGACGGTTGTCGAGGGCGGGCGCGCCGAGAACGAAGCGCTGCTCGATGAGCACTGGGACAAGATCTTCTTTACCGGTAGCGTTCCGGTCGGCAAACTCGTTATGGAGCGCGCAAGTAAAAACCTTACGCCTGTGACGCTTGAGCTGGGCGGAAAGAGTCCCTGCATCGTGGATGCGACGGCAAACTTGAAGGTTGCGGCACGGCGTATCGCCTTTGGTAAATGGCTCAACGTGGGGCAGACCTGCGTGGCGCCCGACTACCTGCTGGTCGATACGCGCGTGCACGACGAGCTGCTGGGCCTCATCAAGGAGGAGGTCCGCCGTATGTTTGGCGAGTATCCGCTCGATAACGAGGGCTACGGTCATATTGTCAACGCCAAGCATTTTGCGCGCGTGCGCGGGCTGATCGATCCCGATAAGGTCGTGCTTGGAGGTACCGCGCGCGAGGCCTCGCTCAAGATCGAGCCGACGATTTTGGACGGCGTGTCCCCCGATGACGCCGTGATGCAGGAGGAGATCTTCGGCCCCATTTTGCCAGTGCTGACGTTTGAGAGCCTTGACGAGGCCGAAGCGTTTATTACGGATCGTCCGACGCCGCTGGCCCTGTATATCTTTAGCCAGGACCGTTCGGTTCAGCAACGCTTTGTGCGCTACGTGCCCTTTGGCGGCGGCTGCGTCAACGACACCATCATGCACTTGGCTACGAGCCATATGGGCTTTGGCGGCATGGGAGCGAGCGGTATGGGGCAGTACCATGGACGCGAGAGCTTCGATACGTTTAGCCACAAGAAGAGCATCGTGAATAAGGCAACGTGGCTGGACGTGCCATTCCGCTACGCTCCTTACGCAAGCTGGAAGCACAAGTTCGTGCGCATGTTTGTGCATTAGAATCAGATGGCGTAGCGACAAACGGTCGAAAAGGCGCGGGTGGGGCGAATTTGTGTCCGCACGGACCCGTAGACTTCTCAATAAGGTTAAACACCGGTTTATCCGGCCGTTAGGGGAGCTGCTATGTACGAGCCTTCACGTGTTCTTCTGTCGTTTCATATCGCAGGATTTCAATATGCCGATGGCACCTTGGTCCTGGGCGATCTTAAAGCGGGCGATAAACTGACACTGTGCGCCGAGCGCGATAATCCCCATGACCCCGAGGCAGTTGCGATTTACTATGGCAAGACCAAACTTGGCTACGTTCCAGGAAACGAGGTCGGCCCACTGTCCTTGATGATGTATTACGGCCACGAGGACGTATTTGAGGCCCGTGTGCAACAGGTTGCCCCCGAGCGCAGCCCGTGGCATCAGGTGCGCGTTGGGCTCTATGTGGTGGATGCTCGC
This sequence comes from Collinsella sp., assembly GCA_036298225.1. Lineage (GTDB taxonomy): Bacteria > Actinomycetota > Coriobacteriia > Coriobacteriales > Coriobacteriaceae > Collinsella. The sequence goes on along the minus strand of JAXJJM010000009.1, from coordinate 60,877 downwards.
TAGTCGGTAAGGGAAGCTGCCATGTTTGACGACGATGACCTGTTTGATCTGGCAGATGATCCGTTTGAGTGGGATGTGCTACTCGATGACGATGAGCTGGAACAGGACCGTAAGATGCGGCAGGGCAAGAACGCCCAGAGTGATGCGTCGAAAAAGAAAGACAAACGCCGCCGCGGACTGTTCGGCGGGCTCTTTGGATAACCGCCACATCGCTGCGTCTGTATACTTAGCACGAGTTGAACACGTTGCGAAATGAGGACAGAGACGATGATGTGGTTTACCGCCGACCTGCACCTGGGCGATACGAATATCTTGCACGATATGGATCGGCCGTTTGATTCGGTCGAGGAGATGAACCGCAAGGTCATCGATGCCGTCAATGAGTGCGTGGCGGCGGACGACCGTCTCTATATCTTGGGAGACTTTACCTATCGTTTGCCCCTGGCGGAGGCGGTGCGTCTGCGCGAGCGTATCGAATGTCAGAACGTGACGCTCATCCGTGGTAACCATGACGGCGACTGGGAAGATCCCGACGTACCGCAGATTTGGGAAGACGTGCGCGATTACCTGGAGATTGCTCCCGGCTATGCCAAGGGCCATCGCCTGGTGTTGAGCCATTACCCCATGCTCAGCTGGAACGGCAAGGCGCGTGGCGCCGTCATGCTGCACGGGCATATCCACAGCAGGGGAGACCGCACCAACGTGCGCAACCGCGATCGCGAGCGCCCTATCTTTCGCTACGATGTCGGTCTCGATGCCAACGATTACAAGCCCGTAAGCCGTGATCAGATTCTTAGCTTCTTTGGGTTATAGGGCGCCAGAGCCACCACAAAGGGGACAGGCACCTTTGTGGTGGTTCTGGCGCCGTTGCCATTATGGCGGCGGCGCCTTTTTTGTCCGCGCGGCGCGGTAGAGTGTAGCCGGTTGATATTTGCGTCCATCGAGGAGCTGCTATGAACGAGATCAAGTGCCCGCATTGCGGCGAAGTTTTTAAGGTCGATGCATCCGGCTATGCGGATATCGTCAAGCAGGTGCGCGATGCCGAGTTCTCGCGCGACCTGGATGAGCGTGTGAAGGCAGTCCAGCGTGAGGGTGAGCAGGCGCTGGAGCTTGAGCGCTCGCGTTCGACGGCTGCCTTGCAACAGGCAGAGTCTCAGCGCAATGCCCAGCTTGTCGAGCAGAAGAACACTGCGGATCAGAAACTGGCGCAAGAGGTTGCCAAGCGCGATGCTGAGCTTGCCGAGCTGCGCGCTAAGCTCGAGGGCGCTGCCGCAGAGCGCGAGAGTGCAAGCCAGCGCGCGGCGGTTGAGGCACGAGCCAATGCTCAAAAAGAGAATGCCGAACTCCAGCGTGAGATTGATAGCCTGCGTGCGCAGCTTGGGCGCAAAGATGACGAAGCAAAGCTTGCCGAGTCGGCGGCGCGCAACGCTGCTCAAAACGATTTAGCTGCACGCGACGCTCAGATTGCCGAGCTGCAGGCCAGGCTTGCCGCGGCGGACAAGGCCCAGGAGATGGCGCTTGCCGCTGCCGCGGCAGAGTCGCAGCGTGAGCTCGATGCCGCTCGCAGCGAGGCCGAGCGCGCGCTTGCTGACTATCGCGCGAAGGTGCAAGAGAAGTTTTCCGCCGCAAAGGCTCAGTCCGAGCAAGAGGCCGAGGGCCTGCGTGCCCAGCTGCGCGAGCAGGAACTGATGGCAAAAATGAACCTGTCAGAGGCGGTCGCCGCGGCGGAACGAGAGCGCGATGAGGCACGTGCCAAGCTAACGAGCGAGCTGGCGGTGCGCGATTCTCGCGAGGAGCAAGCCAAGGCGGCACACGAGCTCGAGCTTGCGCAGGCCAAGCGCGCGAGCGATGACCTGATTCGCTACAAGGATGAAGAGATTGAGCGCCTTAAGGACATGAAGGTCCGCCTGTCCACCAAGATGGTGGGCGAGTCGCTCGAGCAGCACTGCGAGACCGAGTTTAACCGTCTGCGCATGACGGCATTTCCTAACGCGTACTTCGAGAAAGATAACGATGCGTCCGAGGGTACCAAGGGCGACTTTATCTTCCGCGAGTGCGACGCGAGCGGCAACGAGGTCATTTCGATTATGTTCGAGATGAAAAACGAGAACGATGAGACCGCGACCAAGCATAAAAACGAGGACTTCTTTAAGAAACTCGATCACGATCGTCGCCAGAAAGGCTGTGAGTACGCGGTGCTCTGCACCCTGCTGGAACCCGAGAGCGAGCTCTATAACGCAGGGATAGTCGACGTGAGCTATCGCTACGAGAAGATGTACGTGATCCGCCCGCAGTTCTTCATTCCCATGATTACACTTCTTCGTAACGCTGCCATGGGTTCGCTGCGCTATAAGCAGGAGCTGGCGGAGTACAAACAGCAGAACATCGACGTCACGAACTTCGAAGCCAAGATGGAGAAGTTCAAGAATGATTTCGGCCGCAACTACGAGATTGCGAGCCGCAAGTTCCAAACGGCAATCGATGAGATCGACAAGACGATTAGCCATCTGCAGAAAACCAAGGAGGCGTTGCTGTCCTCCGAGAACAATCTGCGCCTAGCCAACAAGAAGGCCGACGATCTTACCATTCGCAAGCTCACGTGGGGCAACAAGACCATGAAGGCGGCGTTTGACGAGGCGCGCGGGGCTGCGGCGGAGGCAAACGATGAGCCCGCCGAGGCGGATTCATATGAGGTCGAGGATGCCGAGTAAGGCATAGCATATAGTGCAAAAGTGGGGCCGCTGGCGATGTTGCCAGCGGCCCCGTTTCGTTCCAGTATGGTCGGCTAGTTCTCGAGCAGGTCCTCGATAAAGCCGACGCGGTAGTTTTTGAAGATGACCTCGCCGCCGTCTTGCGTGGCGTCCAGATCGACATCGCCCATGATGCCAAAATCGTGGTCGCCATCCTCGTCGGCAAAGATCTGGTGCACGTGCCATACGTGCGCGGTCTTCTCGTCGGACTCGTCAATGGAAAACATCGCGGCGCTGCGGGCATCTCCGTCGGTGAGGATTTCTTCGTGCTGCTCGTGGTAAGCATCGAGCGCCTTTTGCCAGCGGATTTCGCTCATGCCCCAGTCGTCGTCGAGCTCGCCCAGGTCGCGAACGTGCTCGCGAGCGGCAAGGGTCACGCGGCGGAAGAGTGCGTTGCGCACCAACAGCGTGCAGCCGCGACGGTCCGCAACGACCTCGTCGATGCCCTGCGGCGGTGCGGCGTCGAGTGCAGCGGGGTTGCCGGCGTTCTCCCACTCATCCACCAGGCTCGAGTCCACCGAGCGCACCACAAAGCCCAGCCACGAGATAATGTCGCGCAGGCGCTCGTCGCGCTTCTCGATGGGCACGGTGCGGTCGAGTGAACGGTAGGCCTCTGCTAGGTAGCGCAGCAAAATGCCCTCGGAGCGGGCGATGCCGAGCTTTTGAATGTAACCCTTAAAATCGCTCGCGCTTTCCAGCATATCGCGCAGGACGCTCTTGGGAGAGAGCTGGTAGTCGTTTGCCCAGGGCACTTCCTGGCAGTACTTGTCAAAGGCGGCGTCGAGCAAATCCTCGAGCGGCTTTTCGTACGTGACGTCTTGAATGCGCTCCAAGCGCTCCTCATATTCGACGCCGTCAGCCTTCATTTCTGCCATCGCGCGGTCGCGCGCGGCGCGCTCCTGTGCACGCAGCACCTGTTTGGGATCCTCGAGCGTTGCCTCGACCATCGAGATCAGATCCATGGTATAGGTCTCGCTCTCGGGGTCGAGCAGTTCCAATGCGGCAAGCAAGAACGGCGAGAGTGGCTGATCGAGCGCGAAGTCCTCGGGTAGATCGACCGTCAGCGCATAATCGATGTCTGGTGCGGCGTCAGCCGGGGCGTCAGGCGCGGGCGGCACCTCGGTGCGAACGACGACGCCGGAATCGATGAGCGTGGCGAAGATTTCGTCGGCGCGAACCTCGAGCTTAGCCTTTTCCTCGGGAGTCTGCAGGCTCGTCTCGATGAGGTCGTGTACGCGGGTTCGGGCATCGCCGCCCTGCTCGACCACGCTAATCACCATGGAGTGCGTGATGCGCAGGCGCGGCTTGAGCGTCTCGGGCTGCGTCTCGATCAGGCGCTCAAAGGTCTGCTTGTTCCAGGTGACAAAGCCCTCGGGGGCCTTTTTCTTTTTAATCTTACGGAGTTTTTTGGGGTCGTCGCCCGCTTTGGCCATAAGCTTGGCGTTTTCGATCTCGTGCTCCGGCGCCTTGGCAATTACCATACCCTCGGTGTCAAAGCCCGAGCGGCCGGCGCGACCGGCAATCTGGTGGAACTCGCGGGCGCGCAGACGACGCATCTTGTAACCGTCGAACTTGGTGAGCGCGGTGAGCACCACGGTGTGGATGGGCACGTTGATGCCGACGCCGAGCGTGTCGGTGCCGCAGATGACGGGCAGCAGGCCCTGCTGCGCCAGGCGCTCAACCAGTAGGCGATAGCGCGGCAGCATACCGGCGTGGTGCACGCCGACGCCGCAGCCGAGCAGGCGCTTGAGAATCTTGCCGAAGGCGGTGGAGAAACTCGTGCCTTTGGCAGCTTCCTTAATGGCCTCGCGCTGCTCCTTGCTAGCGATGCCAAAGTTGGCAAGCGACTGTGCCGTGGCAAGCGCGGCGTCCTGACTAAAGTGCACGATGTAGAGTGGGGCCTCTCCGCGGCGCATAGCGAGCTCGACGGTGCCCTCGAGGGAGGTCGTCACATAGTCGTAGCTCAGCGGAACAGGGCGCGGGGCGTCGACAACCAGGTCGCAAGCAGCGCCGGTGTGCTCCTCGAGCGAGGCGGCGATGGCGGTGACATCGCCGAGCGTGGCACTCATGAGCATAAACTGCGTGTGGGGCAGGGTGAGCAGCGGCACCTGCCATGCCCAGCCGCGGTCGGGGTCGGCAAAGTAGTGGAACTCATCCATGGCTACGCAGCCCACATCGGCGTCCTCGCCCTCGCGTAGCGCATCGTTGGCAAGGATTTCGGCCGTGCAGCAGATGACGGGTGCCTTGGTATTGATATGCGTATCGCCGGTGATCATGCCGACGTTATCGCGGCCGAGTACTTGTACCAGGTCGAAGAACTTTTCGCTGACTAGGGCCTTGATGGGGGCCGTGTAATAGCAGCGCTTGCCCTGCGCCATGCCCATAAAGAGCATGCCCAGCGCGACGAGCGATTTACCCGATCCGGTCGGTGTGCCTAAAATGATGTGATCGCCGGCGGCCAGGTCCATGAGGGCCTCTTCTTGGTGGTCCCACAGCTCAATGCCGCGATCGCTCGTCCATTCAAAGAAGCGTTCGAAGGCTTGATCGGGCGTGAGCCATGGCTCGGGCTCGCTGCCGTCCTCGGGCTCCCACCAGGTGGGGGAGAGCGCGCCGAGCGAGCCAAACTCGGCTTCGGTTCCCGTGCCGCCCGAGAATGAGCTGGCAGCGCCGGCGCCGGAGACGGTGCTGGCGGCGGTATCTGTCGTGGTCTGTGCCATATGGTTGCTTTCTCTCGCGATTGTCCGCCAACTATTATGGCGTAGCGGCGGCGCGGGGTGCCAGCGCGCGAGAAAATGCAGGAAATGGGCGTTCTGCCCAGCCGTTTAGTGTAGTCGCTAGCTAAGTGAGTAGACTTTTTGCGATATTGCGAGCACATGGCTTTTGCGCAAGGGTTCTACCTGCACTGATAATTGTCCTTGGGGGAAGCGGGCTGTGCTTGGCTATTGCAAAATAGTCTACTCACTTAGGTTTGAGGGCCGTTCGCTGGCGCCTATTTGCGCTTGTTTGCCAACGCCGCGACCATCAGAAGCCCCTAGGACTCTTGCGGTAGACGCTTCTTGCCCTTGCGGGCACGGTTTCTAAAGTTCTCGACGGCCTCTTCCATGCCCAGAGGCACATAGGCGAGCTCATCGAGGTTATCGGGCAGGTAGCAGGCTAGGCTTTGCTCCTGCGCGCGGCCCGCCGCGAGCTGTTCATCGCTGGGCTGCGCTCCAGGTGTGGCGCAAATGCCATAGACGGCGGCACCCATCTCGCGCGTGCGGCGCTCGTACTCGGTCTCGGGATGCTCGGGATGGTCGCGGCGGACGTCGTCGCTTACCCAAAGCGTATCGTAGCCGGCCGCGGCAAACTGTCCCAGGGCGTAATCGCGCAACGGCTTGCTATCGGTGCGCAGTGTGACGGTAGCGCCGGCTGAAAAGAGCGGGCGGTAGAGCATCAGATGGTCGACATGGACGAGTCGTTTTTTAGCGTACTTGGCCTTGGGCTGCGGCGTGGGAAAGTTAATGGTGATGGCATCGAGCTCGCCTGCGGCAAACAGCTGTGGCAGCGATGCGGCGCCTCGGGGCAGGACGAGTGCGTTGGATAGCCCCTGTTCGCAGATTTTCTGCGCGGCATAGGCGATGCAGATGGGCTCCTGGTCCATGCCGATAAAGAGGGTGTCGGGCTCGCGGTGGGCGCGCTCGACCAGATAGGTTCCCTTGCCACAGCCCAGATCCAGATGAAGGTGTTCGAAGGGCTTGCTGCCTGCGGGCGCACAGGCCTTGCGCCAATCTCCGACATAGGCCTCGGGGTTCGTCTCAATCGCATCGGCGTAGCGCTCCAGGCGCTCCTCGAGCACAAAGTTCTTAGGCGTGCGAACGTGGACGGCTCCCATGAGGCTCCTTGGTCATAAGTATGGAACGCATAGCTGCGCGTTCCGTCAATGGGTTGAAAAAAGGGTAGGCATAGTTTGCCCGAAAGACGCTGTGCGGCTCGACGGCGAGTCGTCGGTGCCTACAGGCGCTTGAGAATCACATAGCGATTGAGCTCGCCGCTGCGACCGTCGGCATGGAAGCGCTCAAGCTCGCGCACGGGGACCTCGCCGCTCTTGTAGAACGTACGGACGCCGCGCACCAGGTCGGTGATCTGCTGATCGTCAAAGTGATGACAATAGCGGTAGGCGTGGCGGTCGTTTTGCCAGCCAATGAGGTGGTCGCCGGCTTCAAACTGCGCGGAATCGTAACCCTCAAACGGCGGGGTGAGCTCGGCGCGGGCCTCGGCGCGAACGGCCTTGCGCGCCATGCGCTCGTCGTTCATAAACTCCCAAAAGCTGATGGCGATGATGCCGCCTGGGCGCGTCTGGCGCACCAGGGCGTCGAGCACGCGTACGCGGTACTCGCACGACGGCACGTGGTGCATAAAGCCAAAGCAGACTGAGATGTCGGCGAGCGGGGCGTCGAAAAGCACGTCGGGTGTCTCGGCGGGGTTGAGCTTCATAAGGGCATCGAGCACGTCGAGTTCCTGGAAGTGCAGGTTGGGAATGCGCAGGGCGTGACCGTGCGCATCGATAGCCAAATCCTGACACGAGTCAACACCATAGAACTCAAACGGGCAGCTGGCATCTGCCGAGGGGTTTGCGCCGTCGACGCCCTTGGCGGCAAGTGCGCCGCCGGCGGCAAAATTCTCGAATCGCATATTGCCGCAGGCAAGATCAAAGACGCGGACGGGATGCTCGATCGTGGCGACGTCGAGCTGCCCGAGCGCGATGTCCATGGTGCGCACCCAGCCGGGCCACGGGGCCTGGCGCGTATCGGAGAAGGAGGCGGAGTGCTCGCGATAGAACGTGTTGTTGAGCTGGATGAGCGATGAGGCGAAATCGCGGTTCACGGCGCGGAACTCCCTCCGTTGGCGGTGCGGAATTAACAATACGACCATACTACCGTTAACGCCGCAACGGGGACAACCAAGCTACGGGTCATTGCTTTGTTTGGACACATTTCCGCAGCTCATATGCACCCGCAACCGCCGGTTGTCAAAAATCTCACTAGAATAGGTGGCATGCTTTTGGCGGTGGCGGATAGATTTTTAACTGTGCAAGGCGCCTTAAGAACAAAAACGGTCCGGCGGCACGGCTGGCATCACATAGGAGGAACCATGAATGTAGAAACTGCGCAGCGGCTCGCCGACCTTCGCCGAAGCAAAGGCTTTAGCCAAGAAGGGCTGGCACGAAAGCTGGGACTGTCGCGCCAAGCAGTCAGTAAATGGGAGCGCGCGGAGAGCTCGCCCGATACCGAGAACCTGATCTCGCTCGCCAAGCTCTATGGCGTGAGCTTGGACGAGCTGCTCAATCCGAGCGATGAGATCGAGGACGATATCGAGTTTGAGAACGAGGACCGCGCTCGTCAGCGCGAGGCCGAGGCAGCAGAGCGTGCTCGCACCCATGAGGCGGCGGCGCGCGCTACCGAGGCGGCAACACAGGCGAGTGACGCCGCCGCCAAGGCGGCGCAAGCGGCAAGCTGGAGTGCGCAGGCCGCCAATGCCGCTACGGCGCAGGCGACGAGTGGCAGCGCAGTTGGCTCGACTCCGGTGAAGGGCCCGTTCCAGTCGTTCCCGTATTGGGCCGTGTGCTGGCTGCTGTTCTTTTTGCTGATGTTCCTGTTTGGTGCCGGCCCCTTTGCCGCACTGATCTTCTTTACGATTCCCATCTATCACTGGGTGGCGCGTGCGCTCGATGGCGATTGGGCGCGCGGGGATATTCAGGTTGGTTCGGCGTCGGTGGCGGTCAAGGCCCAGGGGAAGGATACTTCTGCGGAATCTGATGCTGACGTGGCTACCGCGACTACCGCTGAGCCGATTGCCAAAGAGAGTGATGAATGATGAAGCTTTCGCATGAATCCAAGGTGCGCTTGGGCGTTGGCATCGGAGCGTTCGTGCTCATCATCGGGCTTGTCTTTGGCATTTCGCGGACATTGATTCATTTTGATGGTCCGTGGGATCTCGACGATGTTGTATCCGGCTTCTCTGGTATGGACGATGCGGTTGACGAGGACGATCTTTTGGATGGCGGTAACTATTCCGCTCGGCCTCAGCAGCTTTCGAGCACGACTTTTGACGAAGACGCGTTCCAATCGCTCGACTTGGATGTGACGTCGGGGACGGTCGAGGTTAAACGTGTCTCTGGCGGACCGGTACGTGTCATCGAAAGCGGGCGCGTTGCAAAGGGGGCGTCTGCTACCGATGCTGCCACTCAGAATCTGGTTAAGATCGAGGGCTCTACACTCAAGATTAGCCAGTTCGACTGCGATGACGAGCGCGCCCATGACCGTAAGGTCACCATTGAACTGCCGCGTGAGCTTGCCGATAACATGATGGGCATTACGGCAAACGTGGGGTTGGGAGACCTGACGGTCGCGGACATTGCGTGCCACGACTTTGATTTGACGTTGGACTCTGGAGACGTTGAGTTTACGGGCACCGTGACCGATACCCTGAATGCCGAGGTCGGTTCGGGCGATGTGACGTTCGAGCTCTACCAGGCCCCCGCGAAGTCGATGGACGTGAGTGTGGGCTCGGGCGATGTGGAGATGACGGTTCCGAACTCGACGGGCTTTAAGGCGAGCCTCACCTTGGGCAGCGGCGACTTCGAGAGCGATTTCCTTCCGCTTGGCTACGACGGCGAGACCATTTTGAATCTTGAATTCGATAACGGCGATAAGTCTGCTACGTATCGTTTTGAGGTCGGTTCGGGCGACATGTCGTTTGATTCAGAGTGACGGGTGGTTATTGAAGACTTATAAACCATAGACGCGCTGTTTGATGGAGGCGCCGGAGCCGTGACGGGCTTCGGCACCTTTGCCTTTACAATGGGGGCATGGAACAGATTATCTTGAACATACTTGAGGCTCTGCGTCGCGGCGAGATCGTGGACGACAAAGCGCTCGTCAAATTGATACATGCCGAGGCGCGCCGCGAGGGTGCCGACAAACGCGATTTGGCCAAGCGCCGCCTGCTGCCGTTTTACCAGCGGGTTAAACGTGAGGAGCCGGCTCGGTGGGCTGCGTGGAATGTCGATTCCGATCTGGAACGTCAACTGCTGCAGGTGCTGCGTATGAAGCCGCGCCGCACGGCTTCGGGCGTGGCGACCATTACCGTCATCACCAAGCCCTGGCCGTGCTCGGGCGATTGCCTGTTTTGCCCCAACGACCTGCGCATGCCCAAGAGCTATCTGCACGCCGAGCCGGCATGCGCCCGTGCGGAGCAAAATTGCTTTGACCCGTATCTGCAGGTGAGTGCCCGTTTGACGGCGCTTTCGCAGATGGGGCATGCGACCGACAAGATAGAGCTCATTGTGCTCGGTGGCACCTGGAGCGACTATCCGCAAGGGTATCAGACATGGTTTATGTCAGAGCTTTTCCGTGCGCTCAATGACGATGCCGTCGCCGGCGTGGCTGCCAACCCCATGTTGGCGCGTCCGGGCATCAGCCGTGCCGAGGCGGGGCGTCTACTCGATGACGCTCCCGCCGATGCCCTGCCGCCGGTGGTAACAGAGCGCCGTGAGCGCTATCGGGCTGCCGGTATTGCGACCGACGAGGCCGAGCTTGCGAGCGGTGTTGCCGACGAGCAGGGGCGTGTGGATGTTGCCGTGGGCGGCTATAACCGCGCGGTGAGTCGTCTGTACGGCCCTGGTACGCCGTGGGGCGAGGTCGCCGAGTGGCAGACGACCACGATGGAGGAGCTTGAACGTCAGCAGCGCATCAACGAGACGGCGAAGCATCGCGTGGTGGGGCTCGTTATCGAGACGCGCCCCGATGCCGTGACGCCACAGGCGCTCACGCTCATTCGTCGCCTGGGCTGCACCAAGATTCAGATGGGCATCCAAAGCCTTGACCAGCACCTGCTCGATATCAACGAGCGTCGCATTTCGGTGGCGCAGATCGAGCGGGCGTTTTCGCTTGCGCGCCTGTTTGGCTTTAAGATCCACGCGCATTTTATGCTTAACTTGCTGGGCGCCACGCCCGAGGGGGACAAGCGCGACTACGAGTGCTTTATGACCGAGGGGGCCTTTATGCCCGACGAGGTCAAGGTCTACCCGTGCGCGCTCATCGAGGGCTCGCGTCTGGTGGGCTGCTATGAGCGCGGCGAGTGGCGTCCCTATACCGAGGAAGAGCTGCTCGATGTATTGGCCGACGACATCGTGGTGACGCCGGCGTTCTGCCGCATCAGTCGCATGATCCGCGACTTTAGCTCCGACGACATCATGGTGGGCAACAAGAAACCCAACCTGCGCCAGCTCGTTGAGAACCGCTTGGCGGCTCGTGGGGAAGGCGCGACGGTGCGCGAGATTCGCTATCGTGAGATCAGTACCGCGGGTGCCGACTTGGACGAGCTATCTCTTGATGAGGAAGTGACGTACGAGACACCGGTGACTTACGAGCGCTTTTTGCAGTGGGTGACGCAGCAGGGCAAGATCGCGGGCTTTTTGCGGTTGTCGCTGCCCGACCATTCGTTTGTTGCCGCGCATGCGGACGAGTTGCCGACGACGCCGGACGAGGCGATGATTCGCGAGGTGCACGTGTATGGCATGGCGGCACGCGTGGGTGACCAGGGCCAGGCGGCGCAGCATCACGGGTTGGGGCGTTTGCTCGTAGAGCGTGCGTGCGAGATTGCCCGGGATGCCGGCTATGCGCGCATCAACGTGATCAGCGCGATTGGTACGCGCGAGTACTATCGCCATCTTGGATTTTATGACCATGGCCTTTATCTGCAAAAGGAGCTCTAGATGAACAAGCCAAGTGTTTCTGCCGGCGTCGTTGCCGGCGTTGCTCTGGGGGCCGCGGCGCTTGGTGCGGCCGCTGTCGCTGTTCGTGCTGCCTGTCTGCAAGTTGCGCGAACCCGCAATGGGTTGGCGCGTGTGAAGCGCGTGCACGATGAGTGCGGCGATGAGATTCGCGTGTTGGTGCAAGGCGGCGTCTACCAAAGCGCGAGCTATGTCGGTGAGCGTTGGGCCGAGCCCGTCTTTACGTACTATCGTGCGTTTGACGACGTGTTTGAGTCCGAGGATGCGATGCGCGACGCTTATGGTCACGGCATCGACCGTATGCTTATGCTGGGCGGCGGCGGGTTTGCCTATCCTAAATTCGCCCTGATGTCGCACGAGGGCTTGCGCATGGACGTCATCGAGTATGACGGAGAGATTACGCGCCTGGCGCGCCGCTGGTTCTACCTAGACGAGCTGGAGCACGCGGCGGGCGATCGCCTGCGGGTGATAACCGCTGAGGCTCGCTCGTATCTGGGTGTGACGAGCGTGGGCCATCGTCGCTACGACGTGGTCGTGAGCGATTGCTTTGGCGGTGCCGAGCCCGTGCGCGAGCTGGCGACCGTTGAAGCGTTGCGTTTAGTGCGGGGCAGCCTAAATGTTGGGGGCGTCTACGTCGCCAATATCGTGAGCGCAAACGAGGGGAGCGACGTGACGTTCCTGCGCGACTGCGCTGCCACGGCACTCGAGGTATTCGCCCATGCCTGGGTGGTCCCGTGCGGCGATGCGGAGTTCGGCGGCGAGGAGAACTACCTGCTCATCGCCAGCGACGGCAACTACGCCTTTGCCGAAGCCGTGCCCTTCGACACCGACTTCATCGGCACCGTTCTTCACGACAAATAGGTCTCCCCGTCCCAAAAAGACTGGTCTTAGGCGTGGTCGCGCCAGCCGAGAACGCGCTGCTTCATGCCTTCGATGTCGAGCACGCCTTCGGCAAAGCCTTTGCGCACGAGCTCCTCGGGAACGTACTCGTCGTAGCGATCAAAATAAGGCACCTCGCCGGGATAGACGAGCTCGATGGGATTGAAGTCCTTCTCGGCCTCGGCGGCGAGCACCTCAAAGAACGTCTCCTCGTCAGCCTTCATCTTAAACTGCATAAAGTACGGGCGCGATGGGTCGAGTCCGCGAAGGCCCAGCTCCGCGGCACATTTAATCTTGAGCATACGTTCGAGCGCCAGAAAGGCGTAGCTGCCCAACCAGGGGAAGAGCACCCAGGTATCGCCGCCCAGGTTGATGAGTGGCTTGGTCCCTGCGCCCGAAATCTCGGCCGTATGGCGAGCCTGCGCCAAGCGGGCCCGCGCGTTACCCATAAGGTACGGATATGCCGCGTGCTCGTTGAGCGCCTTGCGCATGCGCTCGAGTACATGTGTGTTGATATCACCGGGGCAGTCGCCAAAGTAGGCCGGCACACGGCCCTTGACCTGCGTGGCAAAGACGGTATGGCGCTTCCAGTCCACTTCCTCGACAATCCAGCAGTGTCCGGCGATGGCGATGCGCTCACCGGGCGGTGGCGGGTTGACGATCGTGCCCAATTCGGCCGACTCGCTACGAACGGTGAACTCCTCGTTTTCCTGGAATACGGCGTAGAACTTAAAGTTGTTAATGATGCGCTCTCCCGCGAGACCCACGATGAGTCCGCCGCCCTCGGTGACCTGGATATGGTCGATCTTAATGAGGTGACGAAGCAATACGCGATAGTCATCGGCCGAGATGCGATGGAAATAGCTGAGCGTGAGCACGCGCTGGGCAAGTTCGGCCGGCGTGAGCTCGCCGGTGCTGGCGAGGGTCGACATAGTCTGGTGATAGAGCAGGCTGTAGGGGAGTCGATCGAGCTCGGGCGGCTCGACCCACTTTTCCTCGCGATAGAGTTGTACGAGCGCGATACCCTGCAGGAGCTTCCATGGAATGGTTTCGGGCATCATCGTGCGCGGTTCGGGCTCTTCCTCGCGCATGACAAACCACATCTCGGGCGGAAGGTCGCGGCGTCCCGTGCGGCCCATTCGCTGCAAAAAGGAGCTGACGGTAAACGGCGCATCGATCTGGAACGCGCGCTCCAGGCGGCCGATATCGATACCGAGCTCCAGCGTAGAGGTGGTGACGGTTGTCTGCGCCTGCTCCTCGTCGCGCATGAGCTCCTCGGCCGTCTCGCGCAGCGATGCCGAAAGGTTGCCGTGATGGATTAGAAAGCGGTCGGGCTCGTGTCGACTTTCGCAGTAGCTGCGCAGCATGGAACACACGGCCTCTGCCTCCTCACGCGAGTTGGCAAAGACCAGGCACTTGCGGCCGCGCGTATGCTCAAAGATATAGCCCATACCGGGGTCGGCGTTGTCGGGCGCCGTGTCGGTGGGGTTGAGAAGCGCCTGCTCGGTCGCTCGTGGGATGTCGACTTCGCCCTCGGGGGCCGAGGAAGTGCGACGGTCTTTGGGAGCGGCCTTGCCCCGTGCCCGCTCACGACGTTGACGGCGTTCCTCCTGTGTAAGCTGTCCGCTGTGGCGCACGTCTTGGGCGCCAGCCGGCAGCGCCGCGGGCGCCGCCGGCTCAATACGCTCGCAAGCAAGCATCTCGGCTTCTTGTGGACCCGTGCTCTCGAATCCCCACTGCTGTGCCTGGGGACCCGAGTTGTAGAAGTGCTCCATGGAGATGCGCCACACGCGGCGCGGTTCCTCAAAGCGGGGGATGATGCAATCGCGTCCTGTTCCCTGTGAGAGAAAGGCGCCCGTGCGCTCGGGGTCGCCGATGGTGGCAGAAAGGCCGATGCGGCGGGGCTGCACGCCCGCCATGCGCGAGAGGCGCTCGATAAGGCAGAGCGTCTGACCGCCGCGGTCGCCGCGCATGAGCGAATGAACCTCGTCGATAACCACATAGCGCAGGTCGCAGAACATACGAGGGATTGCCATGTGCTTATGGATCAGGAGCGCCTCGAGCGACTCAGGCGTAATCTGCAAGATACCGCTCGGTTTTTTGATGAGCTTAGCCTTGTGCGACTGCGAAACATCGCCATGCCAGTGCCAGACGGGGATATCGGCCTCTTCGCACAGGTCGTTGAGGCGGACGAACTGATCATTGATGAGTGCCTTGAGGGGGCCGATGTAGAGGGCGCCAACGCTCGCGGGCGGGTTCTCCCAAAACTCGGTCAGGATGGGAAAGAAGGCTGCCTCGGTTTTGCCGGAAGCCGTGGATGCCGTCAGGAGCACATTGTCCTGAGTGTTAAAGATGGCATCAGCTGCTGCAACCTGGATGGAGCGTAGACTCTCCCAATCGTGGGAGTAGATGAAGTCTTGGATAAACGGGGCGTAGCGGTCAAAGGCGTTCACGGGGCCTCCTTTCAAAAACGAATCTCTCAATGCGGTGGGCAGTGGCTTGCTGCATTACTGCCTCGACGTTTGCCCAGATAAAACCTGCCAAAATAAACCTGTCCCTTTTTGGCAGGTTAGATGGTGAATTCGGCGAAGTTGCGGTCGCCGCCTGCGGTGCCGGCGTCGCCTGTTGCGGCTGCCGGCGCCAGCGCGTCGCCGCCGACGCTTTGCAGCAACTCGGCCACATTTGCATCGGGGTTCTGACACAGGATATCGAGCAGCTCGATAAAGTCACGAATGACCTCACGGGGCGTCAGGTGCGTATCGGCTCCCACGCGGCCAAACTCAATCTTGAGAAAGTTCACCAAGTCGTTCTCGGTAAGCGTGGGCGTCCAGCCAAAGTAGCCGGCATGGATCTGCATGAGCTTTTCGATGAGCACCAGCAGCTCCTCGTAGGTGAGCGGCTGCAGGCGGATGATGGGCGCGAGCATGTCTTTGAGATCATCTCGCGCAAAGCGACCCTGAGCGAGTCGGCTGCGCAGAGCTTCGTAGGAGAACACGCCGCGGCGGCGGTCTTCGATGGAGGTTGGCGTGCCGCCCATGATCATGCCCAGGTACTGCGCCTTGCCCTGGAGCGTGTCGTTGTACATAGTCAGGATCTTCTCGTAGTTGTATTGGCGCGTGATCGCGTTGGGAATCTTGTACAGATTCACGAGTTCGTCGATGAGCACCAGCATGCCCTTGTATCCGCTGCAGACCAAAAAGCGTGCAATGAGCTTAACGTAGTCGTACCAGTCGTCATCGCTGATGATGGTCGAGGAGCCCAGCTCAGCGCGTGCCTCGCTCTTGGTGCGGTACTCGCCGCGAATCCATTTGGTCACGCGGCTCATAGCCTCTTCATCGCCCTCGGATACGGCCATGCGATAGCGGCGGAGCATGCGGGTGAAGTCGAAGCCGTGGACCATCTCCTCGAGCGGGGCCAGTTGGGCATTGACGACCGACTCGTCGACGTCGGCACACGAGGCGACCCAGCGATCCAAAATAAGGTTGAGCGCACCACCCTCGGGGCGCGTCTTGGTCGATATATTGCGGATGAGCTCGCGGTAGGTGGCAAGGCCCTGTCCCTGACCGCCCTGCAGGCGGCGCTCGGGCGACAGGTCGGCATCAGCGACGACGAATCCCTCGCCCATGGCGTGCGTGCGGATGGTCTGGAGCAAAAAGCTCTTGCCGGCGCCGTAACGACCGACTAAGAAGCGGAAGCTCGCGCCGCCATCGGCGATGAGACTCAAATCGGTGAGCAGGGCGCGAATCTCGACCTCGCGACCCACGGTGATATAGGGAAGGCCGATGCGCGGGACCACGCCGCCCTTGAGCGAGTTAAGGATAACGGCGGCGACGCGTTTGGGTACACGGGGCGCTGCGGATGCGGTATCACTCATGGTCTAGGTATCCTCTCACGTCTGCTTCGTAGTCCTCGATAATCTGCGGCCCTGCCGCGCTAAATTCAATTACGGTGTCGCCCACCAGGTCAAAGAGCGCCTCGTTGATGCTGTCGACGAGCATGTCCTCGCTCTGCCCCGATTGCACTACCGCCGATTCCGTCTGTACTGCGTTGTGCTCGAGCAGCGCGCGGAGATAGGCGTCTGCGGCAGGCGTGAGTTCGTTCGTGGCGTCAGCGGGCGCAACAGCTGCGAACGCGGGCGTCGGCGCGAGAAGCGGTGCCACGACACCAAACTGTTCGGTGGATATGGTTGGCTCGTCGGTCTCGTCCTGCCGAATGGGTGCCGCGACCGCCTCGACAATCGCGTCGGCTACGGGCTCGGCTTCCGGTTGCCCTGAGTCCGCTGCCTCGGCTTCCACAGGTGCGCCGTCCTCGCGCTCTTCGTCGATTAAAAGTGCTTCGCGCGTTTGCGCAGCGGCGCTCCGAATGTGCCCCAGCTGACTCAGATCGATATCGATCTTGACGGGCTGGTGTGCGGCGTCCCACGAAAGCCATGCCATGATCTCGTCATCGATAATCTTGGCCAGATATTTGGGGACCTTTTCTTCCTTAAGGGGATGGGCGGGGTCCAGCGCCAGGCGCAGGCGTTGGTCGCAGGCGCGCATCATTTCACCGAGCTTGCTGCTCTTTTGTCTGCTGCCGTGGATGCGCATACACTCCCAAAAGCCGTTTTGGCAACGGTAGATATGGATGGGGTCCAAGCGGTATTCGCAGTCCTCGTGGCGCTCGGGCGCAAAGAAGACGGCCGAGGCAAACATGGTGTAGGGCATGGCCGTCTCCTCCCCAAACAAGCTCGCTACGATGCCGGTCTTTCGGTGCGTGTCATAGTAGCGCGCCATGCGGACATATACGGCGCATGCCACATGGCGAAGGTCGAGATGGTGCCCGCGGTCGAGCCTTGAGTTATTGAGGTTGTACGTGGAGAGTGCGTTGATGGCGGCCATGAGCCGCTCCTCGCGCGCCTCGTCAGGCGGAAGGGGGAGCGTGGGCTCTGAGGTTTTGCGACGCTTAGCGGTTTGACCGGACGGCGCCTGCGCGGGCGCAAGGTCTCGAGCCGCGCGTCGCAGCTCGATAAGGGCGTTATCGAACATGACGGTTTTAGAGTCGCGAAGCAACCTAGGGTCGAGCCCGTGGAATACGGCGTAATCCTGCAGCCATACGCGTGCGAACCGGTCGATGCCGGGCTCAAAGGCGCGATAGGCACCCCAAAACGCCTTGATCTTGTCAAAGCCATCGAGCGGATCATCGACGCCAATGCCGCAGATCAGCTCATAGAGATATAAGAAGGCAAAGGATGTAGACGTTTCCTCGATATTGCCGCGGCGCACCTGGGCGCGCCAGGTAAAGTAGCCGCGCAGTTGTCGATCGCTCATGGCGTTGTAGGTGGGAAAGTACGACTTGAAGGTGCCGTTGTAGGGGCAATCGTCCTCGAAGTTGGCCATCAGCAGGCCCTGGCGGTAAAAAAGCTCCGCCTCTGAAAGCCAACGCCCCGCACCGCCCTTGGGGTCGTCTTGCCAGCGCGATATCTCGCGCATCTTGCGGTACTGGTCGGGGAGGAAGTTCTGCATCTGACGGCCGGTCTTGAGAATCGGCTCGTCAGCATAGATTTTGTTTGAGAAGCGGGCGGACTGATGGGTCCGGGCCTCGGCCATAATGCGCTCAATGAGCATCTTGACGTCCTGGTCGGCCACCGCCCTCTCCTCTCCCTATACGGTGTCGGTGACCTCATATCATAGCACAGCATCAAACAGATGTTCGAGATACCGCTATGTAGATAGACTTAGAACAGAAGGGCGTAGATGACGGCTATGACGACGGCTGGCAGCATGTTGGCCGTGCGGAAGGTCTGAGGTCGGATAAGGTTGACGCCGACGCAGAAGATGAGCATGGATCCCACGAGTGAGAGGCTGTCGAGGGCCGCCGTGGTCATGATGGGGGAGAGCGCGCCCGCAAACAGCGTGATCGTCCCCTGGAACACGGCGACGGGCAGGGCCGAGAAGATGCAGCCGCGGCCGAGCGAGGCCGTCATGGTGCAGACAATGATGCAGTCCAGTGCACCCTTCAGGGCGAGTGTGGACCAGTCGCCGAGCAGGCCGTCCTGAATCGATCCCACGATGGCCATGGCGCCGATGCAGACGGTCAGCGATGCCGAGACAAAGGCATTGGTAAATTCATTGTCGCCTTCGCTGCCGGTTTTGCGTTTGAGCCATTCGCCGAGGTTTTCGATGGCAGCTTCCAGGTTGATGGCTTCGCCGATGAGCGATCCGAGGGCAAACGAGACGATCAGCATAGTGGTACCGGTGGTCGACAGGGCGCCGCCGTCGATAACGAGCATCTTTTGCATGGTGCCGCCCAGGCCGATAAACAGGACGCACAGCCCCGACGCCTTCATAAGGGTATCTTGGATACGGGGCGTGATAAAACGGCCGCCCGCTAATCCCAAAAGACCGCCCGCAATCAAAAGCACAACGTTGATGATTGTTCCCAAGCCCGGCATGAGCCCTCCCGTATTGATGCCACCTTGGCAATCGTAGCAGAATGGAACGCAGGGCATATCGCGACTTGTCTAATACGTTATATGAGTGGTATTAAGTCTGGCGTTCAGCGGGAAAGCCCTAGGTTGTCGTCGGAACGTAGGGATAGTATTCAAAGCGTAGCGTCATCAGCCGTTGCGGGGACTCGATGCCCGCGGCGATGATATCGGCATCTCGGGCGCGGTCAAACCCTTCAAGTTCAATCTGGTACGAGACGTCTTCCATAATGTCCAGACGCCGCCAAGCTTGGAGCGTGTCGCCATCGAATTCCAAGGTTTTGCTTCCATCTGGGGCAACGGCGTATAGGCGCAGCTTGGCAGTGGTCGCAGGGTCGACGATCGTGATCTTTTTGATTTCGTTCCGAGTATTCTTGGCGCCTAACAAGGTGAGCAATGTTGGTGCCACGATTTCACCCGATGGCAAAAAGACGACCTCGACGGACTCCGGAAATGCAATGATGGCAGATTTGCGAACAGGTTGATTGGCCGCGGCAACTTCGATGCTTGCTGCATCGACGGTCGTCGTGTGGTCGAGTGCGGTGAGCATGCAGCAGTTGCCCTCATCGACATCTTGGGACGTCGCAAGGCCTAGGCTGTCCTCGAGTTGGGGATCGTTTGGCTCGATAACAGCTTCATCCGGTTCCTCTGAAGGGGCGGAGATGCCGTTTGTCGGCAGTGGCGCGCTGTCTGCTTTCTCCTCTGTTATGGCTGCGTTCGTGGTGCCATCTTTTGATGGGAAGGCCATTTCGTTCAATACAAAGGGGGCGACCCCGATGGCTCCAGCTCCATTCCATTCCATTTCGAGGAGCGCCGGGTCGGCAAGTACGTGCTGCCTGTCTTGCGTTTGGACATCGATCTCGATAGGGCAGAGTTTCGCCCCTCGAGTAAGGCTGAGCGACCCGTTTTGCTTATCGTCTTTGATTTTGGCGCCTTCGGCATTGTCGGCGTAGAACAACAGGGGGGTCTCTCCCGTTGCGACGGCGTCGGTGCTGGCTTTGGTTATCCGCAACGATGCCGTGAATGAGAGCGTGGGCTGCGCGCCGTCGGCGTGCGAGACAACGCAGCCCAGGCATACACCTCCTTCTTCTTCGAAAAACGCGCTGTCGAAGGCGACCTTCGCTTCGTTCGCCGAGTCATCGACCGAAGCGATGTCGATGCGTAGCTCCAAATCGCAAGGGTCGTCATCTGCATCGAGCGCAACTGAGCGCCACGTGCAGATGGCGCATCCTGCCTGGGAGCCGTCCGTCTTGTCCGAACGCTTGATATCCACGACTATCGAGCTGTCCGTGTCCTGACGAAGGCATCCCGAGGTCGAGACTGTTGCCTGTGTGAGCGAAAACCGCTTGCACGCAATGACGCTCGACGGGTCTGGTGCGGGGCTTAGGGCTGCCGGCAAGGAGTCCGCCATGACGGGGGTCGCCCAAGCGGCGATAGGCGTTCCGGTTGCGAGTGCGCCGCAGAGCGCGACGACGGGCAAAAGGTTCTTCGATGCCATGGGGTCTCCTTGCTTTATATTGTGCGAGCTGGTTGTGTCTTATTGCTGGTTGCGTTTGATGCACAGTCCGAGGCCGGTGGCTCCCGCGCCCGCCGCAGCGACGCTTGCTGCCAAGAGCTGCTTTTCGTCGCCCGTTTGCGCCAACGGTTCCTGGCGGTCGCCGCGATCGAGCCCCGAGAGGTCGACCGTCACTTGCGTGGCGGCCTGCGCCTGTTCTTGTTGGGCAAAAGCCACTGCCGGCGCGAGCACCAGGATGCCGACGATGGCGGCCGATGCGATCGCCTTATGCCGTAGCGTGTGCACCGGGCTCGACCGTCCAAGTGATTGTTGCAACCTGATCGCCTTCGCCGGTTATATGGAAGATGTCGCGCGTGACACGGGCGATGTTTCCGCTCGTCTTGAGCTTGATCTTGTCCGAACCGCCGGCAATACCCTGATAGCCCATGTCAAAGGTTGCGTTCTTGGAGAGATCGATTCCCGTTCCCTGCGTTGCGGCGCTGGCATCCTGGAGCGCGCCGTCGGGGCCGACCTTAAAGTCGATGGAGTTCTGCGCGGATCCGGTCTTGGCGTCGGCGGCAATGGTCCAGGTGTTCATGGCGTCGATCTTCATGTTGGTGACATGGATGCCGTAGGCCGAAAGGTTGTCGATGGTGGTTGCATCTTCTGAGGGGCCCTGAAGCGTGCCGTCGGCCTTGGCGACGAACGGAATGACCGTCGGAACTTTGAAATTAACGTTGTCGATCTCGGTCCTGACCATTACCTTCGTGGTTCCAACGCGCCCGGCTGCCATGGCTGGCGTCGGGGAGGCGCCCATTGCAAGCGCGAGCGCCAGTCCTGCGCCCACAACGAGCGCTCTGGCTCCGTTCATGTTCCTGGTGATGTCCATGGTCGTTCCTTTCTATTCGCCGCGGGCCGTCCCCGCGATGATTGGACGAGTGTTGGTGGCCGCGCGCAATGACGCAGCGGGCGTTAGGGGCTAGCTCTCGGCCTGTTCCACCCGGACCTTGACGCGCGTCGGATTGCCGTGGTTGTCATGGGTCTTGGTGTCGAGTGCCTGGATTTCGATATACGCTTCGCCTTCCTCGATGTTGCCGGCGGGACACGTCTCGACCGTCTTGCCGGTCTCGACGATGCCGGACTCATAGATGGTTTCGTCGTTTTGAATGACGCGGAATCGCTGGGGAAACTTGTTGTCCTGGACGTTTTGCACGTTGACGCGCAACTTGCCGCCTTCCTGCAGCTGGGCGACCGGCGCGACCGAGATCGTCATCATGTTGTCGCGGACGATGGCGTCGAGCTCATCTTGGATTTCTTGGCGCGATTTGCCCTCGGCCGTCGTGACCGAGGCGCCCGCTTCGGGTACGGGCTGTGTCTGCCAGGCGTACAAGCCTACGGCGACGAGGGCGCAGACGATAGCCAAGCAGACAGCGATGAGTTTCTTGTGATGTCCCGGACTCGCGAGCCGGGGCAACTTCTTCGCGCTCATGCGGCGTCCTTGGTGGTGTAGACGCGTGCGAACGTGGACGGGTCCGCTCCAAAGAGCATGTGAAGCATCAGACGGCGCGAGTAGACAAGCTCATCGAAGTCGGGAGGGAGCTCGATGTCGTGGACGCGTGCGATGTGGTGGGCGAGTGCCGAGAACGACTCGGGGTCGCAGATCACATCGGTAGTGACGTGGTAGACCGTCGTGTCGGGGAATGCCTCTTCTTCGAAAGGCAGGAGATGGGGATCGTCGTCGACTTCGATGGCGACACCGTACTGGGGCCAGTAATATGCCATAGGAACCTCCCTGCTTCTGGGGCCAAAACTTCTATCGGTTTGGCTGTCGATGCCGACCGTATCAGCCACTACTTGACCAAAAGCTGACCAAATGCTTGACGGATTCGCATCGTCGCAGGTAGTAGGTGGTAAAAAATACTTCAACATTTTTTGAGCGCCAATTTCGCGATCGTTGGCGGCAAAGCGATATGTGTCAAAAACATCGCCTGCCGAGATGTAGCGGCCGCTCGCCGAATTGCACGAACGTAAAAATCCTCAATTATGGAGACGGTCTCGAACACGTCAACGAAACGATGCGGTAACATCTCCCTGCAAACACTGTAGTTAGCTAAAGGGGAGTTCTGCATGTCTGCAACTATCAAACCCTTCACCGATGAGTTTGAGGAATACGGTCGCGACGAGTCTCGCTCGTCGGGCGAGGCCTCGAGCATTTCGTTTCCAACATCGGAAGACGAGGTTCGCGCCATCTTGCGGCAGCTCCATGCCGAGTGCGTCTCGGTAACGGTTCAGGGCGCCCGAACCGGCCTTGCCGCCGGTGCCGTGCCCCACGGCGGGCATATCCTCAATACTTCCCGTATGAATCGCTACTTGGGCCTTCGCCGCGATGAACAAGGCCAATTTTTGCTGCGCGTGGAGCCGGGCGTTGTGCTCTCGGAGCTGCGCAAGCAGCTGAGCAAGAAGGTGCTGCCGACTGCTGGTTGGGACCAGGCATCGCTTGAGGCCTACGAGGAGTTCCAAGAGGCCCCCGAGCAGTTCTTTCCCACCGATCCCACCGAGGCATCTGCCTGTCTGGGCGGCATGGCGGCATGTAACGCCTCTGGTGCCCGCAGCTACGCCTACGGTCCCATGCGCCCACATATCACGGGACTCCACGTCGCGCTGGCTGATGGCGATTTGCTTGAGCTTCAGCGCGGCGAGGCTTTTGCCCAGGGCCGCCACCTGTCGCTCGTGACGGCAGTGGGCCGTACGCTCGAGCTCGATCTTCCCGGCTATACCATGCCCAAGACAAAAAATGCCTCAGGCTATTTCGTTGCGGACGAAATGGACGCCATCGACCTCTTTATCGGTGCTTGCGGCACGCTCGGCGTTATCACCGAGCTCGAGATTGCCCTGCAGGCGGCGCCTGCGGTCGTTTGGGGTGTGAGCTGCTTTTTCGATAGCGAAGACAAGGCCGTGTCCTTTACCGATTCCGTGCGTCCCGTCCTGTCCCATGCGGCTGCCATCGAGTACTTCGATGCTGGCGCCCTGGATATTCTACGTCGCCAGCGCGAGCAGTCGACGGCGTTTGCCTCGCTGCCTGCGCTCGACAAAGACGCCAAGGTCTGTGTCTACGTGGAGCTCGACTGCGACGACGAAGCCCAGGCGACTGAGGAGCTGTATCACTTGGGGTGGGTACTGGAGCTTGCGGGCGGCAGTGACGATGCGACATGGGTCGCGCGCACCGAGGTCGATCGCGAGTGTCAGCGATTCTTCCGCCATGCGGTGCCCGAGAGCGTCAACATGCTCATCGACGAGCGCCGCCGCATGGATCCCACCATCACCAAACTGGGTTCGGACATGTCGGTGCCCAACGCGCACTTGGCCGATGTTATCGCCCTCTATCGCCGCACGCTGGCGGAAAGTGGGCTTGAATCTGCCGCCTGGGGGCATATCGGGAACAACCATCTGCATGTGAACATTCTGCCGCGCGATGCACAGGATTATCGCCGCGGCGCAGAACTCTTTGCCCAGTGGGCTTCCGAGGTCACGGCCATGGGCGGTGCCGTCTCCGCAGAACACGGCGTCGGCAAGATCAAGGCGGGCTTCTTGGAGACGATGTACGGTCACGAGGCCATGGTCGAGTCGGCGCGGCTCAAGCTCCAGCTCGATCCTGCCGGGCAGCTGGGTCGCGGTAACCTGTTTTCGGAGAAGCTCTTGGATGAGCTCGTCCAGAAAGGGGGCGCGTGAAGATGAGCGATTTCCATATGGTGGTGTGCGTCAAGGCCGTGCCGGGCAGCACCGAGGTCAAGATGGACCCCAAGACCAATACCATCGTGCGCGATGGCAAGCAGGCGGTCATTAATCCCTTTGATGCGAGCGCTTTGGAATGCGCGCTGGCGCTGAAGGACGACTTTATCGGCTTTGGCATGGATGTGCGCGTGACGGTGGTGTCGATGGGCATCCCCGCGACCGAGTCGCTGCTGCGCGACTGCATCGCTCGAGGCGCCGACGATGCGCTGCTGCTGACCGATCGCGCCTTTGCAGGTGCCGATACCCTGGCAACCACCTATGCCCTCAAGTGCGGCATCGAGGCGCTCGACGAGGACTTCGACCTGCTCATCTGCGGCAAGATGGCGGTGGATGGCGATACGGCCCAGATTGGTCCCGAGCTTGCCGGTGCCTTTGATATTCCCTGCGTGACCGACGTGAGCTGCGTGCAGAGCGCGGGCTTTACGACCTGTGGCTCGCTGGCGCTCGTTCACGGATGCGATGCCGGCGAGGAGACGGTGTACCTTGAGATGCCGTGCGCGATGACGACTGCCAAGGAGATTGGCCAGTTGCGTATGCCGAGTATTGCCGGTATTCGCGCGGCGGAGGAGGCGGACGTGCGCGTGGTCAGTGCCGCCGACGTGAACGCCGACCCCGCGCGTTGCGGTCTTGCCGGGTCGCCGACACAGGTCGTGCGCTCGTTTGTGCCCGACCGTGACCAAACGTGCGAGGCCGTTGAGGGGACGGCGTCCGAGCAGGCGGCAAAGCTTGCCAAGATTATCGAGGGGATGGCATAGATGAGCGGACTGATTATCGATAGCGAAGCCTGTATCGGCTGCGGTCGCTGCGTTCGCGCCTGTGCCTCGGGCGGCATCGTAGTGGAAGGCGAGCGACCCAGCCGATGCGCCCGCGTAACCGACGGCTGCATCCTATGCGGTGGGTGCGTCGACGCCTGCCCTGTCAACGCTATCTCGATCGAGCGTGACGAGGCCGCTGGTGCGGTGGACCTTGATGCATATCGAGACATTTGGGTATTCGCGCAGACCGACGAGCACGATACGGTGACTCCCGTTGCCTATGAGCTTATGGGCAAGGGCCGCGAGCTTGCCGATGCTCGCGACTGCCGTCTGGTGGCACTGATCGGTATGGGTCCCGAGGGTTCTCTCGGCGACCTGGAGCATCTGGTTTGCGCGGGCGCCGACGAAGTCCTGGCCTGTCGCGACGAGCGCCTGCGCCAAAACGATGCGGAGGTCTACGCCCGCTTGATCTGCGATTTGGTAGCCGAACGCAAACCCGAGGCCATCCTATACGGTGCGACCGCTTTTGGCCGCGAACTGGCACCCGGCGTTGCCGTGCGCTTGCAGACGGGCCTTACGGCTGACTGCACCGTACTTTCGATGGATACGGAGACGGGGCTGCTGCAACAGACGCGTCCGGCGTTTGGCGGCAACCTGATGGCCACCATCATTTGCCCCAACCACCGTCCGCAGATGGCAACGGTGCGCCCCGGTATCTTTAAGGCTCCCGACTTCGACTACGGCCGCTCTGGCACGATCACCCAGATATCGCTTGCGGATGATGCTAAGGCTCGTGTCGAGATCTCGATTCCCGCCGAGGAGTGGGGACAGCAGCCCTCGATCGCCAATGCCGAGCGCCTGGTCGTGGTGGGTCGCGGCATTGGTTCCAAGAAAAACCTGCCGTTGATGCGAAGGCTCGCCGAGGCTCTGGGTGCCGAGCTTGGTTGCACGCGTCCCGTCGTGGAGGCGGGTTGGCTGGAGTATCGCCACCAGATTGGCCAGACGGGCGTATCGGTTTCGCCCAGGCTTCTCGTGAGTATCGGTGTTTCGGGCGCCATCCAACATCTTGCCGGCATCGGTGGGGCGGAGTGCATCATCGCCATCAACGAGGACCCGGATGCCCCCATTTTCGGTGCTGCCCAGTACAAGGTTGTTGGGGACGCCGTCGAGGTCGTCGAGGAGCTGCTGGCCCAGCTTGAGCGCTAGGCGCGCGCCAGCCAGTCGCGCATCTCGTCCTTTAGGCGGCTCCAAGTTGCCTGCGTGGCGGGGTCGGTAAAGGGCCGCGTAATGCCAAAGGGCGCGTCGAGCAGGCGGTGGATATCGCCCTGTTCGCGCGCCAGCGCGCGGCTTGCTGGATAGACGAGCTCAAACATAAAGCAGATGAGTCCCACCAGGTAGTCTGCGGGCTCGTCGCGTTCATCGCGTGCGACGCAACGGTGCTCGTCAAAGGCGGCAAGCGTCGGTGCCGAGAAGCGACTGGCTAGAAACGCGTCCTCATCCACCTTGAGGATGGTGTCGACGGTGCTGTCGGCGATGGTGCGCATAATGTCGATCTTGTCGCCATCGCGCACGATATCGCAGAAGCTCCGCGTGCGCTCGTCGAGCTGCGCGGGTAGACGGAAATCGCTGTGATAGGCAATGCTCGCTCGGATGAGCTCATCTTCTGCCGGGTCATCGATAAAGTCGCGGATGCTCGTTACGGCGGGTGCATCGGCGGGATTCTCGCCAAAGAGGACCTCGATGCCCAGCGCCGCATGGCTCATGCTCTCGGCGTCCTTAAAGGTGTCCCAGCGTCGCAGCTGCTCAAAGCGGCCCATATCGTGTAGCAGGCCGCAAAGCCATGCCAGGTCAATATCTTCTGACGACCAGCCCTGCTCGCGCGCTACGGCATCGCATGCCTCGGCCACGTGGTACGTATGCTCGATTTTGAGCGCGATGCGTGGGTTGGTGGCGTCGTAGGCATCGGTGTAGCTTTTGAAGGCCGCGCGCGCCCGGTCTCGATCGATAGCTGTCATAATGACTTCCTAAAAAGTTGTGTCTTTCGATCCGGTGGCAATTGTAGGTGAACTCGGTTGCTGCCGGATGATGATTCTGCCGTATCGCTACATGCGGCTCGGAGACCTTGTCAGGATGAGAAACGTATGGTGCTCAAAATCGTTAGAACCGTCTGGCCAGTGATGCTTACCTATGTTGCAATAGGCGCGCCGTGCGGAATGATCATGGGGCAGACGGGAATGGAGCCCTGGATGGTCTTTGCTCTAAGCAGTACGTTTGTGACGGGCAGCGGCCAGTTTATGATCTGCAACCTGTGGCTGGCGGGTGTGCCTGCAGCATCGATCGTCGCGAGCGTCGCCGCAATCTCCTCGCGCTTTGCGCTTTACTCGGCATCGATCGCACCGCATCTGAGGGGTGCCTCGAAGCGTCAGACGCTGGCTGTTGCCGCGACACTTACCGAGGAGGCATATGGCATCTCGCTTGCCAAGTTGGTTGAAGGGGAGGATTGGGGCCCGCGCGAGTCCTTTGTGCTCAACGTAATCCTCATCGCAACATGGGGCGTTTCGTGTACGATGGGCGCCATCGTCGGCGCCGTTGTCGATGTTCCCACCGCCATTGCAGCCTTTGTCTGCACCTCGCTCTTTATCTGCCTGCTCTTTTCGCAGCGGCTGTCGCGCGGTAACGTTGTCGCGGCGGTTTCGGGCGCGGTGTCCGTCGCCGTATGCAAGTTCTTGGGCCTCGCGAATATTGCCGTGCCGGCAAGCGTCGTGGTCGGCATTGCCATTGCGCTGGCGTGCGATGCTGTATTTGACGGAAGAGGTGCCCGCGATGCCCGCTAACGAGTTCTTGGTTCTGTGGCTGTCGTCGTGGGCTGCTATCGCGTTCTTTCGCATCGCGCCGGCGTTCGCCTTGCGCGGGCGGACCCTGTCGCCCCGCATTACCGAGGCCCTGGGCTATATCCCGCCCGCTGCCTTTGCCGCGCTGGTCGCCAACGACTTGGTGAACCCCGGCGCGTTCGACGCGGGACTCTGGCCTGCCTTGGTTCCCTGGATTGCGGCCACCGGCGTCGTGGCGGTGGCAATCAAGACAAAGACGATGTTGTGGTGCTGCGTTTCGGGCATCGTACTCTATATTGTCTTGAGCCTTATATAGGGGTGGCGTCGCGGGCGCCGAATCTCGTTCCATCCCAACTTGTCGAATTTTTCACCGAGCTGGTCTATTTCTTCTGGTACCATGGTCAAACTTTACTGTAGCAAAGCATGACGTGGGCTTTTGTTCCGCGTCAGCGGAAATGGGGGTTTCATGGCACAGGAAGCGACTGCCAACGAGCAAAAGAAATTCAAGGTTCCGCGCATCCCGGGCGACATCATGATCTATCCGATGATCGTCGGTCTTTTGCTCAACACCTTCTGCCCGCAGGTTTTTGAGATCGGCGGCTTCTTTACGGCTGCCTGCCGCGGTGGCTCCAATACCATCGTCGCCGCGATCCTGCTGTTCGTGGGCGCCGGCATCAGCTTTAAGTCCACGCCGGGCGCCATCAAGACCGGTATCGTCGTGCTGATTCCCAAGCTGGTCGTCGCAGCGGCTCTCGGCCTAGGCGTGGCATATTTCTTTAACGACAACTTCCTGGGTCTGAGCTCCGTGTCTATCATCGGCGGCATTACGTTTTGCAACATGGCGCTCTATACGGGCATCATGGGCGAGTTCGGCGATGAGTCCGAGCAGGGCGCCGTCGGTATCCTGTTCTTTACGGCCGGCCCCGCCGTCACGATGATCGTCCTTGGTGTTTCGGGTCTTGCCAACATCCCTGTCGGTACTATCATCGGCTCCATTTTGCCGCTCGTTATCGGCATGGTTCTGGGCAACCTGTTCCCGTTTATCAAGAACCTGCTGGTTCCCGGCGCCAATCCCGCGATCGCTGTAATTGGTTTTCAGCTCGGTGCGTCCATGAGCCTTTCGAGCTTCATCGCCGGTGGTATTTCCGGCATCTTGCTGGGCCTTGTCACGCTGTTTGTCGTCGGTCCCATCACCTTTGCGTTCGAGCGCCTGTGCGGTGGTAACGGCAAGGCTGCCGTGGCTTGTTCCACCATCGCCGGCACGGCTATGACCACGCCGGTTGCTCTCGCCGAGGTCGCGCCGCGCTACGCCGAGCTTGCGCCCACCGCGTACGCCCAGATCGCCACTGCCGTTATCATCACGGCAATCATGGCTCCGATTCTGACCGGCTGGGTCGACAAGAAGTTCTGCCAGGGCAAGGAGGACCTGTCGCCTGCCGGTGTCGAGGCCATCGAGGAGGCCGTCGCGACCGACATCGATGGCGAGTAACGGCCGTTACCGATAATTGATTCCGGCGTGCAATTCGCGCCGTCCGAGCGCCCGAACAGAAACTGTTTTGCAGTGATGTTCGGGCGCTTTGCTATGATTCCCTTTACCCCTGCGGAGTAAAGGGGTGTTTATTGCCCTGATTTGAATTGGGCGATTCTGACCATTCGGATATTGAAGGGAGGGCGTCTAGTGGTAAAGGCACTCAAGATCGAGATATTCCTGCTGTGCATGATTATTCTTATCGGACTTGCCGTACGAAGCCGTCGCTCCCTGTTCTCGAGCACCCAGCAGCTTTTGTTTAGCATGCTGGGCTACACGTCTGCTGCCTACATTTTCTTCGATATGATCTGGACGCTCTCGGACGGCGTGAGCACTCCTGTAGGCATCACGGCCAACTGGATTTCCAACGCGGTTTCGTTTTCGCTGTTCGCCATCGCGTGCCTCATTTGGTTTTTCTATTCCGAGACGATGCAGGGCTCACGGCTCCTGACCACGCCCTATAGGGTGGTACTTTTAACGTTGCCAACCGCATTGGTGGTCGTTCTGGCATTTACCAGCTACTGGACGCACGCTATGTTCTATATCGATGCGCGGGGCGTATATCGTCGCGGAGCGCTTTATATGATTCAGCCTATCGTTAGCTACTGCTACGTCATATATACGTCCTTGCATGCCTTTATTCAGGCTCGAAAAGTCGAAAGCCTGCAAAAGAAGGCCATTTATCGCACCCTCGCCTTTTTTGCGGTTCCCGCTCTGGTGGGCGGTACCTTTCAGATCGTATACTCGGTGCCTGGCCTTTGTGTCGGCATAATGATTAGCATGTTGCTGCTCTATATCATCTGCCAGGAGCAACTGATCTCGACTGACCCGTTGACTGGACTCAACAACCGCAACCGTTTTGAGACCTATATGCTGTCGCTCTTTTCAAATGTGGATCAGGCCGAAGATGTATATCTGCTTATGATGGACGCTGACGGCTTTAAGCAGATTAACGATCGCTATGGACATGTGGAGGGCGACCATGCTCTTCAGGTCATATCCGCTGCGCTCAAAGAGGTCTGCTCGGCGTCTGGTGGCTTTATCGCGCGTTATGGTGGCGATGAGTTCGTGGTGCTCCAAAAGGCAGCGGCGGAACAGGATATCATGCATCTGTGCGCGACAATCAACGACGAGCTCGCGCGCGCCGAGGTGCCGTATCTGTTGCGGATGTCCATCGGCTACGCACGGGTCGGTGACGGCGTCGATACCTGGCAAGACTTGCTTCGCGCTGCCGACGCGGAGCTCTACCGCGTCAAGGCCGAGAAAAAGAAGGTCGGCGTCCAGATACGCTAGGAAAAGGGGCGCACGACCGTGGTGGTCGTGCGCCCCTTTTTGCGTTTGTGGGGGCCACCGCCCATAATGCCCAGGCGCGGTGCGGCAAGACGGGCGTCTGCCGCCGCGACTCGGTACGAAATCAACGAGAACCAGTGTGCTCCATTAAGCTAAAGTTTGCGAACATCCTCTCTAAAAAGGTGAACTCGCTAGGCTTTTTTGGGTTTGTTGACGATGATGATGCCGCCGCAGACCAACAGCAGGGCAACGATGACGGTAACGGGGCTCGTGCCAGCGCCCTCGCCGAGCAGCAGCGCGCTCAGCACCACACCAAAGACGGGGTTCATAAACCCAAAGACCGAGACGCGGCTGACGGGGTTGACGGCAAGCAGGCGCGACCACAGCGAGTACGCGACGGCGGAAATGAGTGCCATATAAATGATGAGCGCGATGGCGGGGGCGATTTCGGTGGGGGACAACGTGCCGCCCATCAAAAACCCGATGGCGGTAAGGACCACGCCACCGACTAAAAACTGCCACCCGGCAAGCAAGACGCCGTCGTGCTCGCGCGAGAAGATGCCGATCAGGCAGGTCGATAGGGCGCCTGCAACAGTGGAAGCCAAGATAAAGCCCTCGCCGTCGAGCGTAAAGCCAAAGGTGCCGTCCGCGCCCGAAAGGTTGACGAGCGCGACGCCGGCAAAGCCCAGCGCACAGCCAAGCACCTTGGCCGTATTGAGCTTCTCGGTGTGAAATGCCAGGGCGGCAAAGAGGATTGCGAGGAAGTTGGCGCTGGCCTCGATGATGGAGCTCGACATGGCGCTGGCGCGCGAGAGGCCCAGATAGAAAAAGAAGTACTGCCCGATAGTCTGGAAGAGCGACAAGACAAAGATGGGCTTGATGTCGCGCGCTTGCGGTATGAGGGGGCGGCGTTGGGCCGCGCTCATCCCAACGATAACCAGGGCGCCGGCAAGCGTAAAGCGTAAACCTGCAAAGAGCAGCTGCGAAGCGCTATCGTGCGCTGGGATGCTAAAGAGTGCGTAGCCGATCTTGATGCAGGGAAAGGCCGATCCCCAGAGTGCACAGCAAACAAGACAGCCCAGGATGAGTCCGGGCAGGGTGGCGAGATACGGCTTGCGGCTTTCCATGATGTCCTTCCTACATGCGCGAAGTAAAAAAGAACCCGCCACCGGATGTGTCGGTGGCGGGTGTTGTTACCCGAAGGGATTGTACCTGATGGGAAAGGTTTAAGCGAAGTAGGCCACGCCGCTCTCAAAGATCGGCATGAACTTATCGCCGGGGACATGCTCGGGCACGTTGCGGTACAGGTTGTCGCCGCGACGCTCGGCATGGCCCATCTTGCCCAGGACGCGGCCGTCGGGGCTCGTGATGCCCTCGATGGCGAGTGCGGAGCCGTTGGGGTTGACGGAGAGATCCATGCTGGGCTTGCCGTCCTCGCCCACGTACTGCGTGGCGACCTGGCCGTTGGCGATCAGCTGGGCGAGCACTTCGTCGTTGGCGACAAAGCGGCCCTCGCCGTGGCTGATGGCGACGGTGTAGGGGTCGTCCAGGCTGCACTGCGACAGCCACGGGGACAGGTTGGACGAGATGCGGGTACGCACCAGACGGCTCTGGTGGCGACCGATGGTGTTGAACGTCAACGTGGGCGCATCGGGCGTGGCGTCGACGATGTCGCCGTAGGGCACCAGACCGAGCTTGA
This sequence comes from Collinsella sp., assembly GCA_036298225.1. GTDB lineage: Bacteria > Actinomycetota > Coriobacteriia > Coriobacteriales > Coriobacteriaceae > Collinsella. The sequence goes on along the minus strand of JAXJJM010000009.1, from coordinate 28,619 downwards.
TCAGGGCCTGGAAGCCGTTGCAGATGCCCAGCATCAGGCCATCGCGGGCCTTGAGCAGGTCGCGGACTGCCTCAGTGACCTCGGGAGCGCGGAAGAACGCCGTGATGAACTTGGCGGAGCCGTCGGGCTCGTCGCCGCCCGAGAAGCCGCCGGGGATCATGACAATCTGGCTCTGGCGAATACGGCGGGCGAGCTCGTGGGTGCTCTCGGCGACGGCCTCGGGCGTGAGGTTGTTGATCACGAAGGTGTCGGCCTCGGCACCGGCGGCACGGAAGGCGCGGGCGCTGTCGTACTCGCAGTTGTTACCGGGGAACACGGGGATGATCACGCGCGGGCGGGCGATCTTGGCGCCGCCGTACACGTGGATATCCTTGGCGTGGAAGTCGATGGTCTCGACCTCGGGGGTCTCGCCGGCGCTGCGGTAGGCGAAGACGCCCTCGATGCCGCTCTCCCAGGCCTCCTGGAGCTTGGCGAGCTCGATGACCTCGGAGCCGGTGTCGATGACATAGCCCTCGACGGTGGTACCCAGGGGCTCGACGACAACGCCGTCGGCGACCTCGGGCAGCTCGGCGTCCTCGGCGAGCTCGACGATAAAGCTGCCGTAGAGCGGGGTGAAGAGGCTCTCCACGTCCACGTCCTCGGCAAGCTCGATACCGATCTGGTTGCCGACACACATCTTGAAGAGGCTCTCGGCGCCGCAGCCGTAGCCGGGCGTGGAGACGGCTAGGGCGTCACCGGTGGCGGTGAGCGCCTCGACGGCGTCAAATGCGGCGAGCAGCTGCTGGGCGTCGGGACGGTAGTCCTCGCCATAGGTGGCGGGGGCGATACGGACAACGCGGTGCGTCAGGCCCTTGAACTCGGGGGAGACGGCGCGGGCCGCCTTGCCTACGGAGACAGCGAAGCTGATCAGGGTCGGCGGAACGTTGAGCTCGCCGGCCTCGTCCTCAAACGAACCGCTCATGGAGTCCTTGCCGCCGATGGCGCCGGCACCCAGGTCGACCTGGGCCATGAGGGCACCCAGGACGGCAGCCATGGGCTTGCCCCAGCGCTCGGCCTCGGTGCGCAGGCGCTCGAAGTACTCCTGGAAGGAGAGGTAGGCGCGCTTGTGCTCAAAGCCGGCGGCAACGAGCTTGGCGATGGACTCGACCACGGACAGGTAGGCGCCCGCAAACTGGTCGGCCTCCATCAGATAGGGGTTGAAGCCCCATGCCATGGCACTCGCCGTGGTGGTCTCGCCGTCCACGGGGAACTTGGCGACCATGGCCGAGCTCGGGGTGAGCTGCGTCTTGCCGCCAAAGGGCATGAGCACGGTCGCGGCGCCGATGGTGGAGTCGAAGCGCTCAGAAAGGCCCTTGTTGGAAGCGACGTTGAGGTCGGTGACGAGCGAGGTCATGCGCTCGGCGAGCGTGGTGCCGGCCCAGCTGGGCTGCCACACGCTGCGGGCACAGACGTGGGCGACCTGGTGCTTGGGCGCACCGTTGGAGTTGAGGAACTCGCGGGACAGATCGACGATGGCGACGCCGTTCCATGCCATGCGCATGCGCGGCTCGGCGGTAACCTCGGCGATAACGGTAGCCTCCAGGTTTTCCTCGGCGGCGTAGCCCATGAACTCCTCGACGTCACCGTCGGCGACGGCGCAAGCCATGCGCTCCTGGGACTCGGAGATAGCGAGCTCGGTGCCGTCCAGGCCGTCGTACTTCTTGGTCACGGTATCAAGGTCGACATACAGGCCGTCGGCAAGCTCGCCCACGGCGACCGAGACACCGCCGGCGCCAAAGTCGTTGCAGCGCTTGATCAGACGGCAGGCGTCGCCGCGGCGGAACAGACGCTGCAGCTTGCGCTCGACCGGGGCGTTGCCCTTCTGGACCTCGGCACCCGAGGTCTCGATGGACTCGGTGTTCTGGGTCTTGGAGGAGCCGGTGGCGCCGCCGATGCCATCACGGCCAGTCCGGCCGCCCAGCAGGATGATCTTGTCGGTGGGGGCGGGGCACTCGCGACGAACGTGGTTTGCCGGGGTAGCGCCCACGACGGCGCCAACCTCCATGCGCTTGGCGACGTAGCCGGGGTGATAGAGTTCGTTGACCTGACCGGTGGCAAGGCCGATCTGGTTGCCGTAGCTGGAGTAGCCGGCGGCGGCGGTGGTTACGAGCTTGCGCTGCGGCAGCTTGCCCTCGAGCGTCTCGGACACGGGGACGGTGGGGTCGCCGGCGCCGGTGACACGCATGGCCTGGTACACGTAGCTGCGGCCCGAGAGCGGGTCGCGGATGGCACCGCCCACGCAGGTGGCGGCACCGCCGAAGGGCTCGATCTCGGTCGGGTGGTTGTGGGTCTCGTTCTTAAACAGGAACAGCCAGTCCTGGTCCTCGCCATCGACATCGACCTTCACCTTGACGGTGCAGGCGTTGATCTCCTCGGACTCGTCAACATCGGTCATGACGCCGGTCTTCTTAAGGTACTTGGCTCCGATGGTGCCCATGTCCATGAGACAGACGGGCTTGGCGTCGCGGCCGAGTTCGTGGCGCATCTCCATGTAGCGGTCGAAGGCCTGCTGCACCACGGCGTCGTCGATCGTCACGTCATCCAGGACGGTGCCGAAGGTGGTGTGGCGGCAGTGGTCGGACCAGTAGGTGTCGATCACACGGATCTCGGTGATGGTGGGGTCGCGGTCCTCATCGCGGAAGTACTGCTGGCAGAAGGCGATGTCTGCCTCGTCCATGGCAAGGCCGCGATCGGCGATAAAGGCGGCAAGGCCGGCCTCGTCGAGCTCGCGGAAGCCGTCGAGCACCTCGACGGGCTGGGGCTCGGGGGTCTCCATGTACAGCGTCTCGGGCAGGTCGAGCGAGGCGATGCGAGCCTCGACGGGGTTCACCACGTAGTGCTTGATGGCATCGATGGCGGCCTCGTCCAGAGCGCCCGAGATCATATAGACCTTGGCGGAGCGCACGGCGGGGCGCTCACCCTGGCTGATGAGCTGCACGCACTCGCTGGCGGAGTCGGCGCGCTGGTCAAACTGGCCAGGCAGGAACTCGACGGCAAAGACGGCGCCATCGCTTGCGGGGAGTTCGTCGTAGGTCACATCGACCTGGGGCTCGCTAAAGACGGTCGGCACGCAGGAGCGGAAAAGCTCCTCGTCGATGCCCTCGACGTCGTAGCGGTTGATGATCCTCAGGGCCTCGATGCCCTTGATGCCGAGAATTTCGGTCAGCTCGCCCTTGAGCTGCTGAGCCTCGACGTCGAACCCGGGTTTCTTCTCCACGTAGATACGAGAGACCATTGGTTCCTGCCTTCCTGATCGGTTGGGCGTACGGTACGGTATGCGGCAGCGGTCGGTTTGCGGGGTCTGCCCTGCGGTCGCCTTGAGCCACATGTTTGTAAACCTCACTATGATACGACAGCTCGCGGCGCGTTGAGGACGGCGAGGGTGCTACAGTGAAGCGCAAACAAGAGAAAGGCATCACATGGCATTCGTTTCGCTCGCCATCATCGCACTCGTGGCCTTTGCGAGTCCTTTTATCGCCTCGGCGATTCCCGGAAAACCCGTTCCCGAGACGGTCTTTTTGCTCGTGCTCGGCGCGGTGCTGGGACCCCATATGCTCGGTGTCATCCATGTAGATGCTGAGGTCTCGCTTGTGTCCGAGCTGGGCCTGGCCTTTTTGTTCCTGCTTGCCGGCTTTGAGATCGACCCCAAGAGCATCACGGGCGTCGAGGGGCGCTACGGCTTGGCGACGTGGGTCGTCACGTTTGGTATCGCCTGGCTTGCCGTGCGCTTTACCCCGTGGTTCTCAGTCAGTCATTTCGACGGTATCGCCGTGACGCTTGCCCTCACTTCTACGGCGCTCGGCACGCTCGTGCCCATCATGCGTGAGCGTTCACTTGTCGGAACGCGCGTGGGCGACTCGATTCTCGCGTATGGCACTTGGGGCGAGCTCGGTCCCGTGCTCGCCATGTCGGTGCTGTTGTCTGCCCGCACCGGCATCCAAACGCTCGTTATCCTTGGCTTGTTTGCGGTGGTTTGCGTGTTGCTGGCCGTGGTCCCGAGCCGCTCCAAGCGCGTCGGCAGCCGCTTCTTTGCGTTTGTTGAGGAGCGCGCCGATACCACGTCGCAGACCTTCGTGCGCCTGACGGTGCTCATCCTGGTCACGCTCGTGGCGTTCTCTGCCGTCTTTGATCTCGACATCGTGTTGGGTTCTTTTGCCGCCGGCTTTGTCTTGCGCTACATCATCCCCGAGGGCAACCATACGCTGGAGACCAAGCTCGACGGCCTGGCCTACGGCTTTTTGATTCCGGTGTTCTTTACCGTATCGGGCGCAAAGATCGACCTGACGGCCGTGGCATCGCGCCCGGGCTTGCTCGCGGGCTTTATCGTGGCGTTGTTGATTATTCGCGCCGTGCCCATCCTCGTCTCTATGAGCATTTGCCCTGCGACGCGAGATGTGTCGGCGTATGGTCGCATTACCGTGGCCCTGTACTGCACCACGGCGCTGCCGATCATCGTTGCCGTAACGAGCGTGGCCGTCAACGCGGGCGCGCTGTCGCAAGATATTGCGTCGGTCATGGTTGCCGCCGGTGCCATCACGGTGTTCTTGATGCCGCTGCTCGCGCAGCTCTTCTACCGCGTGGTCGACGCTGCACCGGTCGCTGCCGTGGCAGAGGTTGCCGAGCATCCATCCGATGCGCTCGACATTCTGCGCGCCCATCACGATTTGGCGAGCCTGCTCGCACGCGAGCATGAGCTTTTGACCTCGCATGGCCATGGGCGTTCGCTCGACGGCATACCTACCCTTGATTCCATTGCCGACCGCCTCTCGACCGAGGCGGCAAACGGGCACATCGATGCCCGTATCGTGGACGCCGCTCATTTGCTGGCCGAGAAGACCTATGGCGACGAGATCGACCCGTCCAAGCTGACTCCGCGTGAGCGCCGCCGCCTGGAGCGCGCCAAGCTCGCCGTGCGCGAATACCGCCGCCGCATGCTGGAGCTCTACGCGCGCGATGAAGCCCAGGACGACGACGGTAAGTAGTCGATAGTCTCTCAAGGGAGTCGCGTCACGCTTTGAAGGCTCGAAACGGGATGTGGTTTCCGAAACAGGGGCCGTTGGGAAACGGTGTCCCGGAATGGGCGTCCAGAGTGGGACGCGCTTTCCGCGAGAGACCCGTTGCGGAAACCACTTCCCAGAATCTGCGTTCAAAACGGGACGCAGTTTCCGCAAGGAGGTCCTGGGGGAAACCGTGCCCCGTTCTGATCCGAAATACTGGGACATAGTTTCCCTTTCATAACAGAAGAAGGCGCGCTGCCTGCAGTTGATGCAGACGGCGCGCCTTCTTTGTTGGACTATATTGAGGCTGGGAGCTGAGGCTTGTGGCCCCTTAGGAGCGGGCGGCTCCGTCGACGGGGAGCACGGCGCCCGTGACATAGGATGACATGTCGCTCGCTAGGAAAACGAAGGCGTTGGCGACGTCCTCGGGCTCGCCCATGCGGCCGAGCGGGATGGTGGCGATGATGGGCTTGATGACCTCTTCGGGCAGGTTGGCGACCATGTCGGTCTTGGTTACGCCTGGGGCGACGGCGTTGACGCGAATACCCATGGGGGCGAGCTCGCGCGAGAGCGACTGGACCATGCCGTTGACGGCAAACTTGGACGTGGGGTAGCCGACGCCAGAGGGCTGACCGTACTTGGCGACCATCGAGCTCGTGGTGGTGATGGTGCCGCCGTGGCCGGCCTCGGTCATGATCTTGGCGGCAGCCTGGTGGCCGTTAAAGACGGCGACGACGTTGAGGTCCATGACTTTGGCGAACTCCTCGGCCGTGTAGTCCAAAAGGGGCGAGCGCTGGGAGATGCCGGCGTTGTTAACGACCGTGTCCAGGCCACCCATGTCGGCGGCTGCCTCGGTAAAGGCCTCGGTTACGGCCTCGAGCGAGGTGAGGTCGCAGGTGCGGCCCCAGACCTTGGCCTCGGGATAGGCTGCGGCTAGCTTTTCAACGGCGGCGTCGGCAGTCTCCTGACGCGAGCCAAAGACCGTGACGGCGGCGCCCTCCTCGATAAAGCGACAGGCGATGGCATAGCCGATACCGCGCGTGCCTCCGGTGATGATTGCTTTCTTGCCCTCGAGCAACATGGTGCTTCCTCTCATCGCGGGCGGACATACACGGCACAGCATAGCGGCGGCAAAATACAGCTGCCGTCGCATATCGGCAAACGGTATCCACGGTTGTTGACGAACGGTCAAGTTGTTCAAACGTTAGTCGACCACTTCGTGCAAAAGATGTAACTAAAAGGGGCTCCCATCCAATCGGACGGGAGCCCCTCATGCGTTATTTGATTTGCCGAGAATCGGGCTAGTTGGCCATGACGCCTTCGGTCCAGGCCTCGACGTCCTCGATGCGCAAGACGTTGGCGACTTCGGCCACGCAGTCGACGCTGGCAAGCTCGGCGGCGGCAGCCTGGACGTCCTTCTCGAGCGCGCGGTGCGTCAGGAAGATGACCGAGCAGGCATCGCTGACACCCGACTTGCCGTCCTCGACCTGGTTGATGAGCGAGATCGAAATGTTGTGCTTGGCAAAGATATCGACCGTCTCGGACAGGGCGCCCACGCGGTCGGCGACCTTCAGGCGCACATAGTACTTGGTCTGGAGCTCGTCCATGGGCTTAAAGGCGAGGTTGTGACCATAGGGCTCAATCTCGGGCAGCGGAGCCACGCCGCGGCTGATCTGCTCGGAGAGCGACAGGATATCGCCCACGACGGCGCTCGCGGTGGGGAAGGAGCCTGCGCCGGCACCGTAGAACATGGTCTCGCCCACGGCGTCGCCTACCACGTAGACAGCGTTCATGGCGCCGTTGACCTTGGCAAGCATGTGGTCGGCGGGGATCAGCGTGGGATGCACGCGGACGTCGACGCCGACGTCGGTGTTGCGGGCGATGCCGAGCAGCTTAATGGTGTAGCCGAGCTCGCGGGCCTGGGCGATGTCCTCGGCGCCGATGGTGCGAATACCCTGCTGGTACACATCGTCGGTGGTCACGCGGGTGCCAAAGCCGATGGAGGCGAGGATGGCCGTCTTGCTGGCGGCGTCGAAGCCGTCGACGTCGGCGGACGGGTCGGCCTCGGCGTAGCCCTTGGCCTGGGCGTCGGCAAGCACGTCGGCGTAATCGGCGCCCTCGGCGTCCATGCGCGACAGGATGTAGTTGGTGGTGCCGTTGAGAATGCCGGCGATGGTCAGGATCTTGTTGCCCACCAAGTCGTGCTCGAGCGTGCTCACGATGGGGATGCCGCCGCCGCAGCTGGCCTCGCACTTAATCTGCACGCCGCATGCGCGCGCCTTCTCGGCGAGCGTCTCGACATGACGGCCCAGCAGGGCCTTGTTGGCAGAGACGACGTGCTTGCCGTTCTCGAAGGCGGTGGTAAAGATCTCGGTTGCGGGATGCTCGCCGCCGATCAGCTCGACGACGATGTCGACGGCGGGGTCGGTGACGACATCGTGCCAGTCGCTCGTAAAGGCCTCGCGCTCAATGCCTGCCGCCTCGGCCTGCTCCCAAGCAAGCGCGCAGGCGCGGGTCAGCTTAAGGTCGATGCCGTAGGCTGCCAGGTACTCATCGTGGTGGCTCTTGATCAGACGGGCCACGCCGCCGCCGACGGTTCCCAGACCGATCAGACCGACGTTCACGGTGCGCAGGGGTTCGCTCATAGATAACTCCTTCGTGCATCTTATGGATGGATAAACCGCTTAAAGGTTGAGTGCATTCTAGCGTGAACCGGGGGCGCGTGCTCGCCAGGCAACAGGAGCCGCACAAAACGGCACCCCCGAAACGCTGCGGAAACATTGGAAACACGCTCGCTACAAACGGACTTCCGTAACAAACTGTCAACGTTTGCGCCATAAGGTTTGCCCTGTACCGCAAGACGGCCGCATCGCGGCCAGCGAAAAAGGGGGACACCATGTTCAACATCAACAGCACGCTCAGCCGTAGGAACTTTCTCGCCGGCGCTGCGGCGCTCGGCAGCACCGCAGCACTCGCTGGTTGCTCGTCGGGCGGCTCGGACGGCGGCTCCGCCGATGACGGCAAGACCTTCAAGATCGGTGTCATCGGCCCTCTGACCGGCGCCGCGGCAACCTATGGCGTTTCGGCCGAGAAGGGTGCCAAGCTTGCCGCCAAGGATTTCTCGACCAAGGACCTCAAACTCTCGCTTAAGTCCGAGGATGACGTCGCCGACGGCGAGAAGGCTATCAACGCCTTCAATACCCTGTGCGACTGGGGCATGCAGGCGCTCGTCGGCCCCGTCACGACTGGTGCCGCCGTCGCTGTCTCGGGCGAGATCGCCGACGATATGCTCATGGTCACGCCCTCTGCTTCGTCCCTCGACGTCACCAAGGACAAGACCACGGTTTTCCAGGTTTGCTTTACCGACCCCACCATGGGCGCGAGTGCTGCCAAGTTTTTGGCCGAGAAGTATGTAGACGCCAAGATCGCCCTGTTTTACAACTCCGGCGATACGTACAGCTCGGGTGTTGCCGATGCCTTTGCCGAGCAGGCCAAGGAGTCCAAACTTGATATCGTCGATACCGAGACCTTTAAGGACGACTCCTCCACGAGCTTTACCAACCAGCTCACCAAGGCCAAGGAGGCCGGCGCCACGCTTATCTTTGCCCCGATCTATTACACGCCGGCGTCCGTTTTGCTCAAGAACGCCAAGGACATGGGCTACGACATGACCCTCATGGGCACCGACGGCATGGACGGCCTGCTCTCCGTTGAGGGCTTCGACACCTCGCTTGCCGAGGGCGTGCTGCTCATGACCCCGTTCTCTGCCGACGATGAGAAGAACGCCGACTTCGTCAAGGCATATAAGGACGCCTACGACGAGACGCCCAACCAGTTTGCCGCCGATGCCTATGACTGCGTCCATGCGATTGTCGAGGCTATCGATAAGGCAGACATCGACATCACGGCCGACGGCGCCGACATTGCCGGCGATCTTGCCAAGGCCATGCGCAAGATCAAGATCGAGGGCCTGACGGGCGAGCTCACGTGGAACGACGAGGGCCAAGTCGAGAAGCCCGCTACAGCCTATGTGATCCAGGACGGCAAGTACATCGCCGCCTAAGTGCGCATAAAGCGCTACCGGTGAGGCTGTTTTAATCAGGGCAGGGACGCTTGTAACAGAATGGAAACATTACTTTCACATAATAAAGTGGCTAAACTGCATAAACCAATAGAAATACGCATAATTATGGATAAACGGACAAAACAAAAGAAAAGTTGAAATAATCGCCACTTTTCTCAACTAAAGCGTCTACTATTTTGCGAACGCCGAACACGGCGAAGGATGGCCTGTTGGGTAACCGAAACCCGACGAGATTTGAGAGGAGAGCCGCATGTCGAGCCTCACCGGTAAGTCATTGAACCCTGTTATGAATCGCAGGAGCGTTATCGCGAGCGCAGCAGGTCTGGGGGCGATGTCTATTCTAGCTGGCTGCTCCTCCAACGGCGGCGACAGCGGTTCCGCTTCGGGCGACGCTTCGTTTAAGATCGGCACCATCGGCCCGCTGACCGGCGCCAACGCGTCCTACGGCAAGTCCGTTACCCAGGGTGTCGAGCTTGGCTGCAAGGATTTCTCGACCAAGGAGCTGCCGCTTGCCAGCAAGGCCGAGGATGACCAGGCCGACGGCGAGAAGGCCGTCAACGCCTTTAACACCCTGCTCGACTGGGGCATGCAGGCCCTCGTCGGCCCGACCACCACGGGTGCGTCGGTTGCCGTTGCCGCCGAGTGCGGTAACGACCCCGAGACGTTCATGATCACTCCGTCCGCGTCCTCCGAGGACGTCACCAAGGGCAAGGATTGCGTCTTCCAGGTTTGCTTTACCGATCCCAACCAGGGCGTCAACGCTGCCAAGTTCCTGGCGCAGAAGTATGCGGACGAGAAGTTCGTGCTGTTCTATAACTCCGGCGACGCCTATTCTTCGGGCATCGCAGATTCCTTTAAGGTTCAGGCCGCTAAATCCAAGCTCGAGATTGTTGACGAGGAGACCTTTAAGGACGACTCCGCCACGAGCTTTACCAACCAGCTCACCAAGGCCAAGCAGGCCGGCGCTACCATGATCTTTGCGCCGATCTACTACACGCCGGCGTCCGTCCTGCTCAAGAACGCCAAGGACATGGGCTACGACGTCAAGATGATGGGCTGCGACGGCATGGACGGCATCCTGGGCGTTGAGGGCTTCGACACCTCTCTTGCCGAGGGTCTGCTGCTCATGACCCCGTTCTCCGCCGACGACGAGAAGAACGCCGACTTCGTCAACGCTTACAAGGATAAGTATGGCGAGACTCCGGACCAGTTTGCCGCCGACGCTTACGACGGCGTGCACGCGGTGGCCGAGGCCCTCGAGGAGGCCGGTCTTGGTGTCGACGCCGACCCGACCGAGGTCGCCGAGAAGCTGCCTAAGGCTATGCTCAAGATTACCGTTGACGGTCTGACCGGCAAGCTCACCTGGAACGATAAGGGCCAGGTCCAGAAGGAGCCCACGGCGTACGTCATCACCGACGGCAAGTACGTACAGGCCTAATAAGCCGCCTTACATAGAGCGGTTTTGATCCCAAGCAGGGGAGGTTTTGGCCTTCCCTGCTTGCTTGGTATCTAGGGACAGTGTAACGTCCCTGTTTCATACATTAACTGGAAACCTATTCGAAAGGGGGATGTGGAACATGACGGTCTTTATCCAATACCTGGTCAACGGCCTGTCCATGGGCAGCGTCTACGCCATCATCGCGTTGGGCTACACCATGGTCTATGGCATCGCCAAGATGCTGAACTTCGCTCACGGCGACGTTATCATGGTCGGTGCCTATGTCTCGTTCTGCGCCACGTCGTATCTCGGCCTCCCGGGCTGGGCATCTGTAGTTCTCTCTTGTGTGGTCTGCACGGTTCTCGGTGTTCTCATTGAGGGTCTGGCCTATAAGCCGCTGCGCCAAGCAGGCCCGCTGGCCGTTCTGATCACGGCCATCGGCGTGTCTTACTTCCTGCAGAACGCCGCGCAGCTTCTGTGGGGCGCCACGCCCAAGAACTTCACTTCGCTCGTCACCTTCCCGGTGCCGGAGTTCTTGGCCAAGTTTAACGTAAGCGCCGTCTCGCTCGTCACTATCGTCGCCTGCCTGGTTATCATGGCCGGCCTGATGTTCTTTACAGGTAAGACCAAGATGGGCAAGGCCATGCGCGCTGTGTCCGAGGACAAGGCCGCCGCTCAGCTCATGGGCATCAACGTCAACCGCACCATCTCGATGACGTTCGCCATCGGCTCCGCCCTTGCCGCCATCGCCGGCGTGCTCCTGTGCTCCTACTCGCCGGTGTTGCAGCCCACCACGGGCGCCATGCCTGGCATCAAGGCCTTCGACGCTGCCGTTTTCGGCGGCATCGGCTCCATCCCCGGTGCCTTTGTCGGCGGTATTCTCATCGGCATCATCGAGGCGATGGCGCAGGCTTACATTTCCACGAGCCTTGCCAACTCCATCGTCTTTGGTGTTTTGATCATCGTCCTGCTCGTCAAGCCTGCCGGCCTCTTGGGCAAGTACGTCCCCGAGAAGGTGTAGGTGAGCGTTATGAAGTTTCTTAAAGACAAGCAGACGCGTCACGACTTTGTCACGTACGCCATGTGCGTTGTGGCGTTCGCCATCGTGTTCTTTATGCAGTCCAACCACATGATCCCGCGCATGATCGCCGGTCAGCTGGTTCCCATCACGGCCTATATCGTCATGGCCATCTCCCTTAACCTCGTCGTCGGCATCGCGGGCGACTTGTCGCTGGGCCACGCGGGCTTTATGAGCGTCGGTGCCTATACGGGCATCGTCACTGCCGTCGCGCTGGAGAGCACCGTTCCGTCCGATCCGATGCGTCTGATCATCAGCATTGTGGTCGGCGCTATCGCCGCTGGCATCTTGGGCTTCTTGATCGGCATCCCGGTCCTGCGCCTGAGCGGCGACTATCTGGCCATCGTGACCCTGGCTTTTGGCGAGATCATCAAAGAGGTCGTCACCTGCCTCATTGTGGGCGTCGATTCCCGCGGCCTGCATGTGATCTTTAACATCACGGGTAACTCCACGATCGACGACCTGCACCTGCTCGAGGACGGCACCGCCATCATCAAGGGCGCGCAGGGCGCATCGGGCGTGTCGACCTATTCGACCTTCCTTGCCGGCGCAATCCTGGTTATGGTCGCGCTCGTGATTGTGCTCAACCTGGTTCGCAGCCGTACCGGTCGTGCCATTATTGCCGTGCGCGACAACAAGATCGCTGCCGAGTCTGTGGGCATCTCCGTCACCCAGTACCGCATGATCGCCTTCGTGGTTTCCGCTGCCCTCGCCGGCGCTGCCGGAGCCCTGTTCGGCGGTAACTTCTCGCAGCTTTCCGCCACTAAGTTCGACTTCAATACGTCCATCCTCATTCTGGTGTTCGTGGTCCTGGGCGGCCTGGGCAATATGCGCGGCTCCGTTATCGCCGCGGCGCTGCTCACGGTGCTCCCCGAGCTGCTCCGTCAGTTCTCGGACTACCGCATGCTCATCTACGCCATCGTGTTGATTCTGGTCATGGTCTTTACTAACAACCCACAGCTCAAGGCGTTCTTCGCACGCATTAAGGACCGCTTTGCTTCCAAGAAGGAGGTGGCAGCCGATGCCCAGTAAGTTTGAGTTCAACAAGGGCAAGATGGTCCCGTATCCTTCTGGCGCCATCGTTCCCGACCGCGACCTGGGCCAGCGCCCGGCGCTCGAGTGCATTCACCTGGGCATTGAATTCGGCGGCCTTAAGGCGGTAGACGACTTTAGCCTAACCATCGGCAAGACCGAGATCGCCGGTCTCATCGGCCCCAACGGTGCCGGCAAGACCACGGTCTTCAACCTGCTCACCAAGGTGTACCAGCCTACGCACGGCACCATCCTGCTCGACGGTGAGGACACTTCGGGCGAGTCGGTCTACCAGGTCAACCGCATGGGTATTGCCCGTACGTTCCAGAACATCCGCCTGTTCAACACCATGACGGTGGAGGACAACGTTAAGGTCGGCCTGCACAACCAGGAGCGCTACTCCGGCTTTGAGGGCGTGCTGCGCCTGCCGACGTATTGGAAGCACGAGAAGGCCGCCCACGAGCGCGCCATGGAGCTGCTGTCCATTTTTGACATGGAGCACCTGGCAAATGAACAGGCCGGCTCGCTTCCTTACGGCGCTCAGCGTCGTCTGGAAATCGTCCGCGCGCTTGCCACCAACCCCAAGCTGCTGCTGCTCGACGAGCCTGCCGCCGGCATGAACCCGTCCGAGACCGCAGAGCTCATGGCGAACATCGTCAAGATCCGCGACACCTTCGGCATCGCCATCATGCTTATCGAGCATGATATGTCGCTCGTTATGAACATCTGCGAGGGCATCTGCGTGCTTAACTTTGGCAAGGTCATCGCCAAGGGCACGGCAGAGGAAATCCAGAACAACGACGCCGTTATCGAGGCATATCTGGGTAAGCAGGATAAGGGGGAGAACTAAATGGCAGAGCCGATGCTTTCCGTCTACAACATCAACGTCTGGTACGGCGCCATCCACGCCATCAAGGACATCTCCTTTAACGTTAACGAGGGCGAGATCGTGGCCTTGATTGGTGCCAACGGTGCCGGCAAGTCCACAACGCTCAAGACCGTCTCGGGCCTGCTGCGCTCCAAGACCGGCTCCATCAAGTTTATGGGCGAGGACATTACCCATACGCCCGCTGATAAGCTGGTTGGTAAGGGCCTGGCTCAGGTTCCCGAGGGTCGTCGCGCCTTTTTGCAGATGACGGTCGAGGAGAACCTGGAGATGGGCGCCTATACACAGCCCAAGTCCACAATTGCTCCGGGCCTGGAGCGCGTCTACGAGCAGTTCCCGCGCCTGAAGGAACGTCGTCGCCAGGTCGCCGGCACCCTTTCAGGCGGCGAGCAGCAGATGCTCGTTATGGGGCGCGCCCTTATGAGTAACCCCAAACTGCTTATGCTCGACGAACCTTCCATGGGTCTGGCACCGATTCTGATCGAACAGATCTTCCAGATTGTCGAGGACCTGCACAAGGCCGGCACCACGGTGCTTCTGGTCGAGCAAAACGCGCAGATGGCGCTTTCCATCGCCACACGCGGTTACGTGCTCGAGACCGGCAAGATCACCATGACCGGCACCGGCCAAGAGCTCCTGCATGACGACAACGTCCGCAAAGCCTACCTCGGAGGCTAACCCACCTAACAAAAGGGGCGCTGACTATCTCAGTCAGCGCCCCTTTTTAAGTTGCGGTGAAATAGGGACTGAATACGGGCTCCAGAGGCCAAAAGAGTCCCTATTCCACCGCAACTTCATGGGGATGTGTGACAATGCCCGTCGGAAAACATCTGCTGTCTTTGGGGGTCTATCTATGCTGTACGAGTTTTGTGCCGAGAACTTTGAGCGGGTGCCGGCGGCTATCGATGCCGGTGCAAGGCGTATCGAGCTGTGCGACAACCTTGCCGTTGGTGGCACCACGCCTTCGGCCGGCGTTATCAGCGCTACGACCAACTATGTCCACGAGCACGATGCACGGGTGATGTGCATGATTCGCCCGCGTGGCGGCGACTTTCACTACGACCAGGACGAGCTGCGTATGATGGAGATGGACCTGGGCCTTGCCGTAAGCGCCGGCGTTGACGGCTTGGTCTTTGGCTGCTGCAAGCCCTGCGCTGGCGGATGGGCGCTCGACGAACTTACGCTTGGCGCCCTCGTGATGGCTGCGGGCTGCGCGACCGAGGAATGTAAGCGTGAGCCCATCGACATCACCTTCCACATGGCATTTGACCAGCTCTCGCCCGAGGCTCAGCTCGATGCGATTGATACACTTGCCGACTGCGGCGTTACGCGCATCCTCACGCATGGCGGCGCTGCCGGTACGTCGATCGAGGATAATTTCGATCACCTGGCTCGTTTAATCGAGTATGCGGGTGATCGTTTGACCATCCTTCCCGGCGGCGGCATCACTACGGCAAATCGCGACGCGGTCGCGGCGGCGCTAGACGTCTCCGAGCTCCATGGCACCAAGA
The DNA here is from genome assembly GCA_036298225.1 of Collinsella sp. GTDB lineage: Bacteria > Actinomycetota > Coriobacteriia > Coriobacteriales > Coriobacteriaceae > Collinsella. Next base: position 13,554 of record JAXJJM010000009.1, on the reverse strand, counting down.
TCGTGCCGCTGGAGGTATAACCCGTGGCGCTGGTATTCGATGTTCAGCAGGCGAGCGGCAAGCCCGACGACAACCGTCGCCCCGGTACCGCGTGTCCCTTTTGCAACACGGAGGGGCTCACCAACATCATCCAGCGCGACGGTGACTGCATCTGGCTCGAGAATAAGTTCAAGACCCTGCGCGCCACCCGTCAAACCGTGCTGATCGAGTCGGCCGATCACGATGCCGACCTGGTGACCTATAAGCCGGATGAACTCCACCATGTGATGAGGTTTGCCCTGGGTTGCTGGCAGCAGATGATCGATTCGCAGCAGTATCGAAGCGTGCTCATGTACAAGAACAAGGGTCCGCTTTCGGGCGGCAGCCTCGTCCATCCACACATGCAGATTGTGGGCTTGGAACAGGAGGACGGCTATGCGGCGCTGACCTCAGCCAACTTTGAAGGCATCGATGTTTGGCAGAGGGGAAGGGTTGCGGTCAACATCTCAACCGAACCGATTATGGGGTTCTTTGAGGTCAATGTTTCAGCCCCGCAGGGAATCGCCGCCAGCGATGGCGCGCGAGACCAAGCCGAGACGGACCTCTTCGCCGATGCGATTCAGGTAGCTCTGCGCTATATCCTGAACGAGCACCATGGTGGTCGCGCAGAGTCGTACAACTTGTTCTTCTACCACATGGACGGCCGGACCATTGCCAAGGCGCTTCCGCGCTGGGTGGTTTCACCCTACTTTGTCGGGTATCGGCTGGCTCAGGTCAATGCTGAGACCACGCTCGATGTCGATGCGGAGCGATTCCGCGCACATCTGGAGGCGCTCACATCGTAAAGTGAGCGCCCGCACACTGCGGACGGTTTAGCGCGCCATTGCATCGCGGCCGGCCTCGACCCGCTTGCGCTGGGCGGCGCGCTCCTCGCCGGTCAGACGCTCAAAGAAGTGTCCGATAAGCGAGGCGAGCACCTGCTGAAACAACGTTCCACACATGACGGGAAACACAACTTCGCCCGGAAAGTATTGCGTGGCGATGACGGCGCCCGAAGAGATATTGCGCATGCCGCAGGTAAAGCACATGGTGGTCGTTTCGCTATATGGCAGATGCAGCGCGCGGGCGACCAGAATGCCGACGACAAAGCCGCTGATGGCGAAGACCAAAATAAAGAGGGCGACTTCCAAGCGCACCGCGTTCATGTGCAGCACGTACTCGCTCATGGCGGTGGAGTTGGAGGCGATAACGCCCATCATCATGAACTTGCAGGCGGGCGAGAGCGCGGGGGAGAGTTTCTCGTGCCCCCAGCCGCGCGTGAGCTCGTTGATCACGATGCCGAGCACAGCGGGGATGGCGATCATAAAGGCCATGTTCTGCATCATGCTCGGCACGTCGATCGAGACGGTGGCGCCCAGCAGGAGCTTGAGCGTAAGCGGAATCGTCACAGGGGAGATGACCGAGGACGTCAGGATGATGGTGAGCGCGAGCGGGCCGTTGCCGCCGAACATGCTGATCCACATAAAAGCGGTGACTGCCACGGGCACACTGTATTCGAGCACGATGCCGCAGACAAGGTTGGGGTTGGAACCAAAGAACAACGATCCCATGGCATAGGCCGCGATGGGAATAAGCGCCGCCGAGACCAACAACGCCAGAATCAGGTGCAGCGGACGGTGGAACACCTCGGCTACCTGGTGAATGGTGTTGCTGAGCGCACCCTGAAACGTCATAAAGGCGAAGAGGGCGGGAACAATGGGCTTGAGAACGCCGATCTGTTGAGGAAAGAGCACGCCGAGCGCCACACAAATCGGAACGATGATCTGCATGTGCCCCGCGAGGAACTTCCCCAGTCCAGCCCATTGCTTCATATGCCCCGCGACTCCCTTTATCCGCGAACTTGTTTGTATGGATATGCTAGACGCTCGTATGTGTCCGTGCGGCTGAAACGCTCGATTGTTTCGAGGGCATTACCGCCATCGTTTGCCGAAACCGCGGCGCACCGCGGCGTTTTGCGTCCGCGCTGCACGGTATAATAAATCCGTTCAACAGATCTGCCTGCCGAAGCGGGCATACACAGAGGACTCATCGCTATGAACCGTGAGAGGTATCGCGGCGACCTGCCCCTATCGGGGGTGGGTGCCTATGTCATCGCTTAAGACGACGCATCGCTGGGCGGTCGCTCAGCAAAATCCCGAGCTCGAAAAGGAACTTTCGGCTGGTCTGGGCATTCCTGGGCTGGTGGCGCGCATTATGGTCGCGCACGGCATTGGCTCCATCAAAGAGGGCCAATTGTTTTTGACGCCTTCGCTCGATCGCGACTGGGCCGACCCACTCATTATCCCGGGCATGTCGGTCGTTGCCGACCGCGTTGAGCGCGCTATTCGCAACCACGAGCACATTGCAGTCTTTGGCGATTTTGACGTTGACGGCATTACGTCGACCTGCCTGTTGACCGAGGCGCTGCGCACGTTTGGCGCCGATGTCACGCCGTTTATTCCGCATCGCTTTGATGAGGGCTACGGTCTTTCGCGCGCGGCACTCGACCGCGTTAACGAGCTCGCTCGCCCCCAGCTGATCGTGACCGTCGATAACGGCATTGCCGCCAAGGAAGAGGTTTCCTATCTGGAGAGCCTGGGGATCGATTTGGTGGTCACGGACCATCACGAGCCCTCCGACCAGGTGCCGCAGGGTGTGCCCCTGACCGACCCCAAGCTCGAGGACGAGGGCCCCTCGCGCGAGCTTGCCGGTGCTGGTGTGGCGCTCAAGCTGGTGCAGGTCCTGGGTGAGCGCCTGGGCAAGCCGTCGTATTGGCGTTCGCTAATCGAGGTCGCGGCGCTGGGCACCGTGTCCGACATGATGCCGCTCACGCCCGAGAACCGCGCGCTGGTTGCCGAGGGCATCCAGCAGATGCGCGTAACCGCTCGCCCCGGCTATATCGCGCTTGCCGCGCTCGCCAAGGCGGACCTTTCGAGCATTACGGCGGATGGCCTGTCATTCTCGCTCATTCCCCGCTTAAACGCTGCCGGTCGCATGGCTGATCCCAAGCTGGCGCTCGACCTGCTGCTTGCCCGCGATCCCATCGAAGCAAGCGCACTGGCGGCTGAGCTCGAGGAAATCAACCGCCAGCGCCGTGAGATCGAGGCGGAGCTCACGCGCGATGCCATGGCAAAGGTCGAGGAGACCTATGACGGCGGACGCGCGATCGTCGTGGGCGGCGAAGGTTGGCACGAGGGCGTCAAGGGCATCGTGGCAAGCCGTCTGACCAACCGCTACCACGTGCCGGCGCTGTTGTTCTCGATCGAGGACGGTATCGCGCGCGGCTCTGGTCGCTCGGTGGGCAAAGTTAACCTGTTTGACGCCATCGAACGCTGTTCCGACCTGATGATTCGTCGCGGCGGACATGCCGGTGCGGTGGGTGTGACCATCGAGGCATCCAAGCTCGATGAGTTCCGCCGTCGCCTTTCCGTCGTGTTGTCCGAGCTTCCCGCCGAGGACTTTGAGGACACCGACGAGGTTGCCGCCACGGTCGACCTTTCCGAGCTGAATATCGAGACTATAGAGCAGATTTCCCGTCTTGAGCCGTTTGGCCAGGGCAACAAGGTGCCGCTGCTGGCCGCCGAGGGCGTGACGATGTGCGATCGCGCCGTGGTGGGCAAAACCGGCGAGCACATGCGCTTTGTGGCGACCGATGGCGCCGCGAGTGTGCCGGCCATTATGTTCCGCGTGCCGCAAATCGATAAGCTCATCAACTGCGATAGCGCTGTCGACTTGGTGTTCGAGGCCGTTGCCGAGCATTGGCAGGGTCGTGTGAAGCCCAAGCTCATGGTCAAGGATGTTCTGGTCCGCGATACCACGCTGCCCAGCGTCGACGATCCGGCATGCGAGCTTCGTCGTGGCGTGCAGCCGGCGGATTCCGGCCTGCGCTTGGAGTCGCGCAAGCGCGAGACGCTCGCCCAGCTTTCCTATACCGAGCTCACGCGCTCGCTTATCCATAGCTTTATCGGCTCGAACCAGCCACATCGCGCGCAGGTCGAGGCGCTCGATGCCCTGGCCGATCACCAAAGTGTTCTGGCCGTTATGGGAACGGGGCGCGGCAAGTCGCTCATCTTCCATGTGCATGCCGCGCGTGAGGCGGTGCTTCGCGGACGTTCGAGCATCTTTGTCTATCCGCTGCGTGCGCTCGTTGCCGACCAGGCCTATCACCTCTCGTCGACGATGGCAGCGCTCGGTATTGGTGTTGGCGTGCTGACCGGCGAGACCGTGGAGGCCGCACGCGATGATGTGTTCGCCGGCCTAGCTTCGGGCCGCACCGGTATCGTGCTCACGACGCCCGAGTTCCTATCTATCCACCGTGACCGCTTCGCACGTTCGGGCCGCATCGGCTTTGTCGTTATCGACGAGGCGCACCACGCCGGCCTTGCCAAGGGCGGCGACCGCAGCGCCTATCTCGACATGCCCGATATCCTCAAAGCCCTGGGCGACCCGGTCGTTATGGCTGCGACGGCCACCGCGACGGCTCCGGTCGTGGCCGAGCTTGCCCGCATGCTGCCGATCACTCGCACGGTGGTCGACGAGACGGTGCGCGAGAACCTGCGGCTCGAGGACGACCGTGATCTTGCAAGTCGCGAGAACCGTTTGGTGTCGATTGTGGCGACGGGGGAAAAGACCGTCATCTACGTCAATTCGCGCGACCAGTCCGTGGCGCTCGCCAAGACGTTGCGCAAGCGTGTGCCCGATTGCGCAACCCATATCGCGTTCTATAACGCGGGGCTTGCGCGTTCCGATCGCCGTCGCGTGGAGGAAGCATTCCGAGACGGAAGCCTCAGCTGCATCGTCTCGACCTCCGCCTTTGGCGAGGGCGTCAACCTTCCCGATATTCGCCATGTCGTGCTCTATCACATGCCGTTTGGCGGCATTGAGTTTAACCAGATGAGCGGCCGTGCCGGTCGCGATGGCCAGCCCGCCGTGATCCATCTGCTCTATTCGTCGCGCGACGCCCGCATTAACGAGCGCCTACTCGACTGCTATGCGCCCGAGCGCGACGAGCTCGTCACGCTCTATCGCGCGCTGCAGACCATGTGGCGCTCCAACCGCGGCAAAACCGGGGACGATTCCTTTAGCGCGAGCGATATCGACATCGCACAGATGTGCCTTGCCATCGATGCTCGCACGCCGGTCGACGAGCGTTCGGTGGAAAGCGGCCTGGGAATCTTCGAAGAGCTTGGTTTTTGTCGAGTTTCGGGGTTTGACGACACCCGTCGCATCGCGATGGCCGAAAACCCCGGCCGCGTGCAATTGAGTAGGTCAATTCGCTATTTGGAGGGCTTGCGCTCGCGCATGGAGTTTTCGGCTTTCCGGAGCTGGGCGCTCGATTCGTGCGCTTCTGATATGCTAGCCAAAGTTAACCGCCCGATCGTACCGCGGGCCTAGGGGAAGGGGACCTCGATGGATGCCGCAGCCCGTACCGCCCATGATTCCACCCTCCAGCCGTTTTCGGAGATGGAGCACTATAAGCATGCCGATGAGCTGCCGCCCGAGATTGTGGCGGACAGCTACGACAAGCTGGAGCGCCTGTGCCTCAAATATATGAATGAGGACGACTTCTCCAAGGTGGAGCAGGCCTACTGCTTTGCCGCCGAGAAGCACTGCAACCAAAAGCGCCGCTCGGGCGAGATGTACATTAACCATCCCGTCGAGGTTGCCATCATTTTGGCCGATCTCAAGATGGACTGCGATGTGGTGTGCGCCGCGCTGCTGCACGATACCGTTGAGGATACAGAGACCTCGCTTGCCGATGTTTCCGGCCTGTTTGGCGATACGGTGGCCGAGCTCGTCGATGGCGTGACCAAGCTCACCAACATCGAAGTCGACAGCATGGACGAGAAGCAGGCCCTCACGCTGCGCAAGATGTTCCTCGCCATGTCCAAGGACATCCGCGTCATCATCGTTAAACTTGCCGACCGTCTGCACAACATGCGAACGCTGGCAGCCCTGCGCGAGGATCGTCGCCTGTTTAAGGCTCGCGAGACCATGGACGTGTATGCGCCCCTGGCCGACCGTCTGGGCATGAGCTCCATTAAATGGGAGCTCGAGGACCTGTCCTTCTTCTACCTTGAACCCGACGCCTACCAGCGCATCGCGCGCATGGTGGCGGAGTCGCGCGAGGTCCGTGAGCGCTATCTGGCCGAGACCATCAAGACACTCACCGACGAACTCAACCGCATTGGCCTGGAGGACTTCCAGATTAACGGCCGTTCCAAGCACTATTGGTCCATCTACCAAAAGATGAAGCGCAAGGGCAAGGAATTCTCCGAGATCTACGACCTGGTGGCACTGCGTGTCATCACGCATTCGGTGCGCGATTGCTACTCCACGCTCGGCGCGGTGCATACGCTGTGGCACCCCATGCCCGGTCGCTTTAAAGACTATATCGCCATGCCCAAGGTCAATAACTACCAGTCGCTCCACACGACGGTCATCGGCCCCACGGCCCGTCCGCTCGAGATTCAGATTCGAACCTACGAGATGCATGAGCAGGCCGAGTACGGCATTGCCGCCCACTGGCTATACAAGAAGTCGGGCGGATCGTCTGCTTCCAAGACCAATGACGCTCAACGTTTGGACGACCAGATCAACTGGCTCAAGCATTCGCTCGATTGGGCTGCGTCTGATGAGATCACCGACGCCAAGGAATACCTGCATTCGCTGAAGGTCGACCTCTTCGATCAGGAGATCTTCGTCTTTACGCCCAAGGGCGAGGTCATGGCGCTTCGTGCCGGCTCCACGCCGCTCGACTTTGCCTATGCCGTTCACACCGAGGTGGGAAACCATTGCGTCGGCGCCAAAATCAACGGTGCGGTGGCTCCGCTCACGCACGAGATTAAGACGGGTGACCGTGTCGAGATCCTGACTAACAAGAGTTCCAAGCCGTCGCGTGATTGGCTCAAGATCGTTAAGACGCCTTCCGCCAAGTCAAAGATCCGCCGCTATTTTGCCGCTGCGACCAAGGATGACGACGCTGCTGCCGGCCGCGATATGCTGGCCAAGGACCTGCGGAAGCGTGGCTATGGCATTTCTACGCCGCGTTCGACGCGTGCGCTCAACGCCGTAGCGGAGCAGTTTAACTTCAAGCAGCTCGAGGACCTGTTTGCCGCCGTCGGCGCCGGCAAGGTTGCCCCGCGCGCTGTGGGCAATAAGGTCGAGCAAATCTTGGACCCCAAGCCCGAGGAACAGCTCACCAAGGCCGAGGCTATCGCCGAGGTCGTGAAACAGCCTGCTCGCGGCTCCAACCGCAAGCCGCAAAAGCGCGGCAAGAGCGCAAGTAACGGCATTATCGTCAAGGGCGAGAGCAACAGCGGCCTGCTGGTCCGTCTGGCTCATTGCTGCAACCCCGTGACGGGCGACGACATCGTCGGCTTCATCACGCGCGGTCGTGGCGTTTCGGTACATCGCGCCAACTGCCCCAACGTCAAGGGTCTTATGGAACATCCCGAGCGCATGATCGATGTGGAGTGGGACGGCGCTGCCGACACCCTCTTCCAGGTCGAGATCGTGGTCGAGTGCTTGGACCGTATGGGCCTGCTCAAGGATGTCACCATTGCCATTGGCGATGCGGGCGGCAATATCCTTTCTGCCGCCACGTCGACCAACCGCGAGGGTATTGCAACCCTGCGCTTTATGGTCGAGATCTCGGACGCGAGTGGTCTGGATCCGCTGCTGGCTTCCATCAGCAGTGTCGATTCGGTCTACGACGCTCGCCGTCTTATGCCCGGCGAAGGCGGAGCTCAGCTCAAGCGCCGTGTGTAGGTGCGAGAGCCTCTCAGCATCATAGATATTGGTTACGTTCGAGGCATCGTTTGGTGCCTCGAACGTATTTTAGAAGGAGGGTATGCGCATGGGCGATATGACTTTGGACCTGACACCCCGAGGTGCGGCTTCGATTGAGGCGCTCGTCAACGGCCCCATTCAGACCAACAGTTACGCCGTGATTTCGAATGACGAGTGCTTAATCGTCGATCCGGCGTGGGAGGGCGAGTGTCTTGTGGAGCATATCCGCACCGCGCATCCTGAGGTGCGCGTACTCGGCTCTGTCTGCACGCACGGTCATGCCGACCATGTTGGCGGGGTTGCCGGGGTTCGAGCTGTCGTTGGCGACAGCGCGCTATATGAGTTGTGCGCTAAGGACGTGACGGTACCTCGCGCAAATATCGAGGAGCAGCGCGCCATGTGGGGTATCGAGACACCCGATCCGGGTGAGCCGACGCGTTTGCTTGCCGAGGGCGATACAATCGAGGTGGGCGACGTCTGCCTGCAGGTGATCGAGACGCCGGGGCATACGCCGGGCGGCATCGTCCTGTTCGCCGCGACCGAGCGGGGGAACATCGCCTTTGTGGGCGACACGCTTTTCCCGGGCAGCCACGGTCGTACCGATCTTTCCGGCGGTGACGAGGCGGCGATTATGCGCTCGCTCTCCAAACTTGCCAAGATGCTTCCGCCCGATACCGTTTGCTTGACGGGCCATGGCGATTCGACCACGATGGCGCGCGAACTTATGCAGAACCCGTTTATGCAGATGTAGGCTCGAAGCCGTCGTCCGAACCACGAAGACCGCTCAATCGTCAAGCTATTTTCCCCAGTGGGTCGATTCTGTGGGGCAAACGGTCAAAATTTGTCCAATCGGATGGTATTCGTGAACAAACGAACGTTTATGCTCGGGTATGTCGTGGTAAAATCTCAGGCGTTATCGGAGCAACCTTACAGGAGGTTTCTTTTATGCTCGTCAACGCAGCAGACATGCTCAAGAAGGCCGAGGCCGGCAAGTACGGTCTCGGTGCCTTCAACACCAACAACCTCGAGTGGACCCTGGCTATTCTCCAGGCCGCCGAGGAGGCCAAGTCTCCGCTGATCCTTCAGTGCACCGCTGGTGCCGCTAAGTGGATGGGCGGTTTCAAGGTCTGCGCCGACATGGTCAAGGCTGCCGTCGAGGCCACGGGCGTTACCGTTCCCGTCGCCCTTCACCTCGATCACGGTTCTTACGAGGACTGCTTCAAGTGCATCGAGGCCGGCTTCACGTCCATCATGTATGACGGCTCTCACGAGGAGACCTTCCAGCTTAACCTCGACCGCACCAAGGAGCTCGTTGAGCTTGCCCACTCCAAGGGCATGTCCATCGAGGCCGAGGTCGGCGGCATCGGCGGCACCGAGGACGGCGTGACCTCCAGCGGCGAGCTCGCTGATCCTGCTGAGTGCAAGCAGATTGCTGACCTGGGCGTCGACTTCCTCGCCTGCGGTATCGGCAACATCCACGGCGTGTACCCTGCCGACTGGGCTGGCCTTTCCTTCGAGCGCCTGGGCGAGATCAAGGCCGAGACCGGCGACCTGCCCCTCGTCCTGCACGGTGGCACCGGCATCCCCGAGGATCAGATCAAGAAGGCCATCTCCCTGGGTATCTCCAAGATCAACGTCAACACCGATCTGCAGCTCGTCTTCGCCAAGGGCGTTCGCGAGTATATCGAGGCTGGCAAGGATCAGCAGGGCAAGGGCTTTGACCCCCGCAAGCTCCTCAAGCCTGGTCGCGAGAACATCGTTGCCCGCACCAAGGAGCTCATGGAGGAGTTTGGCTCCGTCAACAAGGCGTAAGCGTCGCTAAACTTCCCACCGGAAGCCCCGTCTCCCTACACTGTTTCCTTTGCGCTCACCTGGCTTCGCCAGAAGTCGCGCCAAGGAAACAGTTCCGGGAGACGGGGCTTCCTTCGTTTAACGCCGCAGGGTTACGAGTCTGAATTAAGGTGGCTACTGGCTTCGCCAGAAGTCGCGCGACGGAATCAGCTCCGGGGAAACGGGGCCTCCTTTGTTAACTCGCTACAGGGTTACTGGGCTGAATTCATTTTTAGAGGTACCGTTTATCGGTGTTGAGGGTTCCTTTATTGGGGCTTTCTTTTTTATCTCGCTACAATGGGCTTCAAGAGTTCTAATGACTTGGAGTTTGGTATGGCTGTTATTAATGTGCTGCCTTCGGATGGGAAGGTCATTGACGAGGGTCCTGTTGGTTGCTCTGTTGATGTTTGCTGTGATGATTTCCGTCATCTCGATATTGGACTGCCGCCCGAGATTCTTCGTCTCAAGGATGCCGGATATTTGACGCAGGCTGTTGCGGCTTGTGATCGTCTTTTGGGGCAGAATCCCGATCCCTCGCTTGCTGCCTGCGTTCGTGCCGAGCGGTATCGCATGCTTGAGACGCCGCTTCATTTTTCGGTGTCGCGCGATCGGGCTATTGCGATGATTCGCGAGGAGTGGCCTGAGTTTACCGAGGAGCAGTTTGACGATCTGATTGACCGTAAGCGTATTGACTGGCGCTTTATCGATGGCGAGCTGTTCGTTCTCGACAACTTCCTCGATTCGCTTCGCGTATATCCCAAAGAGGTCCCCGGCATGCGTCCCGATCCTACGGACGGAATTGCACTGCGCAACGAGATGCTCAAGGAGATGGAGTCGCAAAACGGATTGGCTCGCGTCATTACGCTTAAAGCGTCCTTGTCTGTCCCCGGCGCTCTAGAGGGGGAGACCGTTCACGCTTGGCTTCCCGTTGCCGCCACCTGCCGCCAACAGTCTCAGGTCGAGATTCTCGACATGACGCCGGAGGGTACTGTTGCTCCCGCGAACGCTTCGGCGCGTACCGCCTCGTGGTCTTCTTCGAGTGAGCGCTCATTCTCGGTGACCTATCGTTATCACATCGATGCCGCTTATCGCGATATCTATGGGGGTGCGCTTCCGGCGCATCCGTGTATGGACGCGCCGCTGTCCGAGGATATTTCCGAGGACCGTCCGCACATTGCATTCACGCCGTATCTGCAGCAGCTGACGGCCAGTGTTGTTGACGGACTCGAGGATCCGCTCGATCGCGCTCGTGCTATCTATGATTACCTGACACAGCATATCGACTATCGCTATCAGCCACCGTACCTGCTTTTGGGATCTATTGCCGACGACTGTGCGCATTCGCTCCGCGGCGATTGCGGCGTTATGGCGCTCACGTTTATCACCATGTGCCGCATCGCGGGGGTGCCTGCTCGTTGGCAGAGCGGCCTGTATGTTGCGCCCGATTCGGTGGGGCCGCACGATTGGGCTGAGTTCTATACGCCACAGACCGGTTGGCTTAACGCCGACGTATCGTTTGGTTCCTCGGCACGCAGGATGGGGGAGGAGTGGCGTCGTCGTCACTACTTTGGCAATCTCGATCCGTGGCGTATGGTGGCCAACAATCGATTCCAGGCTGAATTTGTGCCTGCTCTCGATGGTATGCGCGAGGATCCCTATGACAACCAGATGGGCGAGACCTCGGTTGACGAACGTGGATGTCGTAAGCGGGAGATGTTACGCAAGGTTGAGCTTATCGAAATGCTCGAAGTTCCATTTTCGGACTAATCGGTAGAAAGCTGTGATAAACTAACTCACGCATTGCGTGCCCGAGTGGCGGAATTGGCAGACGCAGTGGACTCAAAATCCACCGTTGGCAACAACGTGCGAGTTCGAGTCTCGCCTCGGGCACCATACATGCAAGTGAGCGTTCAAGGGGGTTGCGGCCCCTTTTTCGTGCCGAACTCGCGTGAGCGCGCGAAGCGTTAAGCAAACAGGCCTGTGGCCTGTTTGTAGCGGAGCGTGGCGAGGGCGCCACGCGCCCGAAGCCCGGGGCTTCGCGAAGCGAAGGCCCTTCGAGTCTCGCCTCGGGCACCATACATACAAGCGAGCGTTCAAGGGGGTCAAGGCCTCTTTTTCGTGTACGTAATGTGATAACGCGCTGTACATGTTATTATTCGCAAGGCGTTGTTCCCGCAATGCCCTAAAGAGGAACCCGAGGGCTCCCACCTTTTGGCGCCAATGAGCAGTTGACTGGTCATACAACTTAGATTCCCTTCCTCAAATCGAGGAAGTCTATGTGTACGACCTGGTTGCTGAGAAGCGCCGGGTTATTTTTTTATGAATGGAGGTAGGGAAAATAGCTAAGTCTGATGACACCCGCATCAACGACGAGATCACTGCATCTTCGTGCCGTTTGATTGGCGTCGATGGCTCTCAGCTCGGCCTGTTCGCCATCCGCGATGCCCAGCGCGTCGCCGACGACCAGGGTCTCGACCTGGTCGAGATCGCTCCCAACGCGGAGCCGCCGGTCTGCAAGGTCATGGACTACGGTAAGTTCAAGTACCAGCAGGCCATGAAGGCCAAGGCTGCTCGTAAGAACCAGTCCAAGGTCGAGGTCAAGGAAATGAAGTTCCGACCCAAGATCGACGTTGGCGACTACGAGACCAAGAAGGGCCACGTTCTGCGTTTCCTCAAGAAGGGCGCACGCGTTAAGATCACCATCATGTTCCGCGGCCGTGAGATGGCTCACCCGGAGCAGGGCCTTAACGTTCTCGAGCGTCTCGCCGAGGATCTCAAGCCTTACGCTACGGTCGAGTCCAAGCCTAAGATGGAAGGCCGTAACATGCTTATGCTGCTCGCCCCGATTAAGGGCGCCTTCGATGAGGATAAAGCGGCAAGCGATACCAAGTAACTAGTGTTCTGTAACCGATTAAGGAGTATTTCATGCCTAAGATGAAGTCCCACAGCGGCACCAAGAAGCGTTTCCGCAAGACTGGTACCGGCAAGCTTATGCGCGCCAAGGCTTTCAAGAGCCACATCCTGAGCAAGAAGTCCACCAAGCGTAAGCGTGGCTTCCGTCAGGAGACCGAGATCGCCGCTGCCGACCGCAAGGTCATCAAGTCGCGTCTCGCCTAAGTTCGCGTTCCCGTTTTTCGTTTTACCGTCTAGGAGTTGATAGAACATGGCACGTATTAAGCGCGCTGTTGCCGCCAAGAAGAAGCGCCGTACCGTTATGCACCGTGCGAAGGGTTACTACGGTGCCGCTTCGCGTACTTACAAGCATGCTAAAGAGCAGGTCCAGCACTCCCTGCAGTATCAGTATCGTGATCGCCGCAACAAGAAGCGCGAGATTCGTTCTCTCTGGATCACCCGTATCAACGCTGCTGCTCGCCTGAACGACATCTCTTACTCTCAGTTCATGCACGGCCTGAAGGTTGCCGGCATCGAGCTCGACCGCAAGGTCCTGGCTCAGATGGCTTACGAGGACATCGAGTCCTTCAACGAGCTGGCTACCATCGCCAAGAAGGCTCTCGAGGCCTAATAGATTCTCTTGAATCGCTAGGGGAGTGTCGCGTTGTGCGCGGCGCTCCCTCTTTTTATCTGAAGCGCTGGTTTATATAGCAAAAGCGCGGGTAGATAGACGCTTACAGGTGACCGATCTTTATATATCTCTTAACCGAAGGGTCATCATCTGATACGTGCAGTATTTCTGCACCAGCCTTTCTATGACTTATATAGGAAGCAATGTATTGTGTAGGACTTGTGAAGAGTGGAATTGACGTCCCACGGCGCCCCTCCGGTCTGGCAATATATCTCCTTGCCGCGCGGCCCGGTCGGACCGGATGAGCCGCAGAGCGTGCACCTTGAGAACCGGATACTGCGAGGATGGACACTTACTTCAGTGTCGCATCCGGGCAGACATCGAACCATTTG
>JAXJJM010000008.1:0-26433 GCA_036298225.1 Collinsella sp. | reverse complement strand
GTCCGCGGCTCCGAAGGAGCAGGACAAGGCGCCACACATGGTCGAGGACGTTCTGAAAACTAAGCCCGGCCCCCGCCGGACAGGTCCACCGCTACTCGCAGAGCAGCTTAGCGATCTGGACGGCGTTGGTTGCCGCGCCCTTACGGATTTGGTCGCCGCAGCACCAGAAGGTGATGCCGCGCGCGGCCTCGGGGTTCGAGATGTCGCGACGCACGCGGCCGACCCAAATCAGGTCCTGGTCGGACGTATCCATCGGCATGGGGAAGCGGTCGCGTGCATCCTCGGCAGCCATATCGTCAACCAGCTTGACGCCAGGAGCGGCAGCCAGCGCAGCGCGGGCCTCATCAACCGTAATGTCGCGCTCAAACTCGAGCGTAATGCTCTCGGAGTGCGAGCGCAGCACGGGCACGCGCACGCAAGTGCAGTTCACGCGCAGCTCGGGCAGGTGCATGATCTTGCGGCCCTCGTTCTGCAGCTTCATCTCCTCGGAGGTAAAGCCTTCCTCCTTGACGCCACCAATCTGCGGAATCAGGTTGCTCGCCAGCTGGGCGGCAAATGCACGCGGCTCGGGAATCTCCTCGCCGCGGCCCAGGGCGGCCAGCTGAGCCTCGAGCTCGGCCATACCGGGAGCGCCAGCGCCCGAAGCCGCCTGATACGTCGAGACGATCATGCGCTTCACACCGGCGAGCTGGTGCAGCGGCCACGTGGGAACCAGGCCGATGATGGTCGCGCAGTTGGGGTTGGCGATAAGGCCGTGATGCCACTTGATATCGTCGGCATTGATCTCGGGCACGACCAGCGGCACCTCGGGATCCATGCGGAAGGCATGGCTGTTGTCGACCACGACGGCGCCGCGCTTGACGGCCTCGGGCAGCAGCTCCTTGGCGATATCGTCACCGGCAGCACCGAGTACGATGTCGCAGCCCTCAAAGGCCTCGGGGCAAGCCTCCTCAATCACAACCTGCTCGCCGCGGAACTCAACGGTCTTGCCCGCGGAGCGTGCACTTGCCAGCAGTTTGAGCTTACCGACCGGAAACTCCTGCTCGTTGAGGCACTCGAGCATCTGGGTGCCCACGGCTCCCGTCGCGCCCAAAATAGCAACCGTGTACTGTTTCATGCTTCCCCCTTTAAAGGTTGTGGCTATCGCCCGCACGCCAAGCAGGCCGATTATTGTTGCCAGTGTATACAAGAACGGGGCGGGCACGAAACCCGCCCCGTCGAAACGAAACCGAAACGCAACGCCCCGCCGTAGATTTATGAAACATGACTCAAAAATCTAGCGAGATAGCAGCTACTTGCGGAGCGCAGCCAGAGCGGGATCGACCGGCGCGGAAGCCTCCAGGTCGGAGACCTTCACAATGCCGTTCTCATCGGAGAAGGCACGGTAAATGGTCCGAATCGCCAGGTCGAAGTCCTTCTCCTCCACGCCAATGATGATGTTGATCTCGTCGCAGCTCTGCGAAATCATACGCACGCTCACGCCGGCCTGGCCGAGCATACCAAACAGATGGCCCGAGATACCTGCGCGGCCGCGCAGGTTACGGCCGACGGTCGCGATGAGCGCCAAGCCCTCGACAACCTCGATCTCGAGCGGCTCGACCTCCTGCTGAATGTCGCCCACGAGCGAGTACAGCGAGTCGTGCACATCCTTCTCCTGCACCACGGCGCCAAAGCGATCGACACCGGTGGGCATGTGCTCGACGGAAACGTCATAGCGCTCGAAGACCGAAAGTGCGCGGCGCATAAAGCCGACGCGAGGCTTGGTGCGGTCACGGGCGACGTTGATGGCGACAAAACCGCGCTTGCCGGTCACGCCGGTAATGATGGGCTCTGCCTCGCCCTCGTCAGCCGTCTCGCTAATGATGGTGCCGGGGTCCTGCGGCGCATTGGTGTTCTTGATGACCAGCGGAATACCAGCCTCGCGCACGGGGAACACGGCCTCCTCGTGCAGGACGCTCGCACCCATGTACGAAAGCTCGCGCAGCTCCTCGTAGGTAACGCGGGCGATGGGCTGAGCCTCGGGAACAATACGCGGGTCGGCAGAATAGAAGCCCGAGACGTCGGTCCAGTTCTCGTACAGGTCGGCGCCCAGGCACTTGGCCAGGATCGAGCCGGAAATATCGCCGCCGCCACGGTCGAGCAGCTTGATCTGGCCCTCACGCGTCGCGCCGTAGAAGCCAGGCATAACAAAGCCGCCCTGCTGACCGTACTCCTGCACCAGCTCGGAAGTGCGGTTCATGCTGAGCGTACCGTCGTGATGGAACGCCACAACCGTCGCGGCGTCCAGGAACGGCAGGCCCAGGTACTCGGCCATCAGGCGAGCGGTGAAGTACTCGCCACGGCTCACGAGCTCCTCGGTAGAGTAGCCGCCCGAGCGGGCGCGCTCGGCAAAGGCCGCAAACTCCTCGCGGATGGGATAGGTGAGCTCCAACTCGTCAGCGATATCAAAATAGCGCTGGCCGATGTCCTCGAGTA
Organism: Collinsella sp.; assembly: GCA_036298225.1. Taxonomy (GTDB): domain Bacteria; phylum Actinomycetota; class Coriobacteriia; order Coriobacteriales; family Coriobacteriaceae; genus Collinsella. The sequence goes on along the minus strand of JAXJJM010000008.1, from coordinate 23,958 downwards.
GTTCCTCGCACGACACGTGATACTTAACGTGCGCGTTAACCAGGTAGAGCAGGTCAGTCACCTTGGTGTCGCCCTTAAAGCGGCGACCGCAGGCAGAAACCACCACAAAACGGCGGGCAGGGTCGGCATCGACGATGGCCTTGATCTTCTTAAAGTGTTCGGCGTCGGCGACCGACGAGCCGCCAAACTTGGCAATCTTAATCATGGGCTTGAGGTTACCTTTCTAAAAGCCTCTGCAAACCTGTTTTGCGCGCTCTGATACCATGGTTTCACCGATTGGGTCCAAGGTATCCGAGGAGCAGTGTTATATGGGAACTTATCATAGTACACGAGGACGCACTTTATCGTGCTCAAGTAAGGTGGCAATCCGCACCGGCATCGCTCCCGACGGGGGTTTGTTTGTCTCGGACGAGCTCGGCACCCAGCAGGTCGATATCAGCTCGCTTGCAGATAAATCGTACTTTGAAATCGCTCAAGATGTGTTGGGAATGTTACTGAATGATTACACGGCCGAAGAAATTTCGGCGTGTGTCGACGAGGCATACCGCGGCACGTTCGCGAGTGAAGAGGTTACGCCGCTCGTCAAACTCGACGCTGCGCCGGGCGCTGACGCCCCTCAGACCTATGTGATGGAGCTCTTTGGCGGCCCCACAAGCGCCTTTAAGGACGTCGCCCTGCAGATGCTCCCTCGTCTGATGGCCCGCACTTCCGCCAAGGACGGCGGCGCCGAGCGCATCATGATCGTCACCGCCACGTCGGGCGACACGGGCAAGGCAGCACTTGCCGGCTTTGCCGACGCTCCGGGCACGGGCATCACTGTCTTTTATCCCGAGGGCAAGGTCAGCCGCGTCCAGAACCTGCAGATGTCCACGCAGGAGGGCGACAACGTCGCTGTCTGCGGCATCCGCGGCAACTTTGACGACGCCCAGAGCGCCGTCAAGCGCATCTTTGCCGATAAGGAGCTTGCCGAGCGCCTGGAGGCCGCTGGCACCGTGCTTTCGAGTGCCAACTCCATCAATGTCGGCCGCCTGGTGCCGCAGGTCGTCTACTACTTTGCCGCCTATGCGCAGCTGCTGCGCGCCGGCGCTATCGAGGCTGGCGACGCCGTAGAGTTCTGCGTGCCCACCGGCAACTTTGGCGATATCTTGGCCGGCTACTACGCCAAGCGCATGGGTCTGCCCGTCGCCAAGCTCGTCGTGGCGAGCGACAAGAACAACGTGCTCGACGACTTCCTGACCACCGGCGTCTACGACCGCAACCGTCCGTTCTTCACGACCATCTCGCCGTCGATGGACATCCTCATCAGCTCTAACCTGGAGCGCATGCTGTACTTCCTGTCCGATGGCGACTGCGAGCTCGTTGCCGGCCTTATGGAGCAGCTGGCACAGACTGGTCGCTACGAGGTTCCCGCCGACCTGCTGGCAAAAATTCAGAACGTCTTTGGCTGCGGTTGGGCCAGCGAAGACGAGGTTCGCGCTGCCATCAAGAGCTGCTGGGACGCGAACGGCTACGTGATCGACCCGCACACCGCCTGCGGCTATCACGTCTTTGAAAAGGTCGCTCCCGCCGAGGGCGCCAAGGCCCGCGTGCTACTTTCGACCGCCAGCCCCTACAAGTTCCCGCGCGCCTGCTGCGACGCTCTGGGGCTTAACGTTCCCGAAGACGACTTTGAGGCTATGCGCGTGCTCGAGCAGGCAACCAATACGGTCGCCCCGACCCAGCTCGCCGAACTCGAGTCCAAGCCCGTCCGCTTCGAAGACGTCTGCGACGTCGATGAGATGGCCAGCTACGTAGAGCAGGCTGCAAAAAAGATAGCAACCAACTAAACCCCTTATAAGGCGCCGGCGAAAGCCGGCGCACCTTCTTTTATCAGATACCTACCGGGATGATGACGAACGTGCATAGCGTGCCTGGCTGTTTAGTTCGTCGCGAGTTCCGCACGCAAAGGAAAGCACTTAATGTGCTTTCCGTCTTGCGCAGGACTGCCCGAGCAGCGAACTAAACAGCCAGGCACGCCAGGAGGACTCACATGATCAAGATCACCGTCCCAGCAACAAGCGCCAACTTGGGCATTGGCTACGATACCCTCGGCATGGCCGTCAGCCTCTACTCGCACTTTACCTTTGAGCGCGCCGACAAGCTCACCATCACGGGCTGCCCAGAAGAGTTCCAAAACGAGAACAACCTGGTCTATGTGAGCTTTGTCGATGCGCTGGCCGCATGGGGCGAGCCTGCCTTCCCCGTCGCTATCGACATCCAGACCGACGTGCCCGTCGCCCGCGGCCTGGGTTCCAGCTCCACCTGCGTCGTCGCCGGCATTATGGCCGCCGCCGCACTGACAGGCCACACCGTCGACCGTGCCGAGCTCGTCCGCATCGCCACCGAGGTCGAGGGGCATCCCGATAACGTCGCTCCCGCCATCCTTGGCGGCGCCGTCTGCTCCTTTACGCCGACCGATTCGCTCCCCCAATGCCTGCGCTACGAGGTGAGCGATCGCTTGCGTTTTATTACCGTGATTCCGCCCTACGAGGTACATACGAGCGAGGCGCGCAAGGTCGTGCCGCAGGAGATTCCGCTCTCCACCGCCGTGTGGCAGATGGGCCGCATCGCCGGTATGACGCGCGGCTTGGAGACTGGTGACCTCGACCTGATTGCCGCCGCCAATGACGACCGCATCCAGGAACCCTATCGCCGCCGTCTGATTCCCGACTACAACGCCGTGCGCGACACCTGCCTTAACGGCGGTGCCAAGACCATCTGGATCAGCGGTTCGGGCTCGACCCTCATGGCTGTGACCGACGATACCATCGTGGCAAAGTTCCTGCAGGTCAAGCTGCGCGAGCAGTTCCCTAAGTGTGATACGCATATTCTGACGTGCGACACGGAAGGCGCTCAAATCGAGTACCTGTAGACATCCTTCCCATTACCTGTCCGGGGCGGTCGGGGTGTTCCCTCAAAATCGTCCTCGCGCATGAAGGCCCCTTGCCCTGCTCCTACGGAGCGACGGACAAGGGGCCTTCGCGCTGCGGAATGATTTTGAGGGAACACCCCGACCGCCCCTGCGCCTACCTTGCTGAGGATGTCTATAGGGACCCACGCTTTGAAGGGGCGCCGGGCTGATAGCCTGCTTTTTATTGGTGGGGGCTCTTGCTGGTAAGGGGCACTTATTAGAGGCAAGCCTCGGCGATGCGCTTTTTGAGTTCGTCGATGCCGGTGCCAGTCTGAGAGCTTGTGATGATCACGTTCTCGGCCGGGACGTTGAGCTGCTTTTTGATGGCTGCTGCCTGGCGGGCCTGCTGGGTGCGGCTGAGCTTGTCAGCCTTGGTGAGGCAGACGATAAAGTTGAACTCGTTGCCCTGCAGGTAGTCGATCATGTCATGGTCGAGCTTACTCGGGTCGTGACGAATATCCACCAGCGACACGACCAGGTTAAAGCTGCGCTCCGAGTCGAAGAAGTCGCCGATAAGTTCTGCCCAGCGGTCACGCTCGGCCTTGGAACGGCGGGCGAAACCGTAGCCCGGCAGGTCGACGAAGTGCACGTCGTCAGCCTCAAAGAAGTTGATGTTGCTCGTCTTGCCCGGCGTGCTCGAAACCTTGACGAGGTTCTTGCGGCCAAAAAGCTTGTTCATGATCGACGACTTGCCCACGTTGGAGCGGCCGACGAAGCTCACCTCGGGGCAGGTGGACTCGGGAATCTGCGAAACCTTGCCATAGCTGGCAACGAACTTAGCAAGCTGGTAGTTAATGGAATCGGCCATGGACACTCCTTGGTCGTAGGTTCTTACAAAAAAAGCGCGCTAATAGATAGCAGCGATACGGCGAACGATATCGAGCGTAATGCCACTCGCGGTGCGGGCATACTCGAACAGGTCGAACTCGCGGTCGCAAATCGCATCGTACGCCTCGTCACAATTATCGCTGATAGCGCGCAGCACCAGGCAATCGACACCATTTTTGGTTGCGACGTGGGCGATTGCCGCGCCCTCCATGCCGACACAATCGGCATGCGTCGCCTCGATAGCGTCGTTGCGCATGGCGGCGCCCGTCACAAAGCGGTTACCCGTGGCAATTGTGCCGACCAGGAACTGCTTGGTGCCCTCGTTCGAAGCGGCTGCATTTGTCGAAGCATCAACAAACCCACGCTCAGCAAGCACATCGGCAGCAATATCGACCAGCGCAGGCGTCGAGCCAAACTCCTCGAGCCCCGGTGCGGACTCGGCGATAAGCGCAGCATCGGTATCCAGATAGCGCAGGCATTTGCCGATGACCACGTCGTCGATATGGAGCTTGGGGTTCAAACCGCCCGCGATACCCGAAAGCACAACTGCCTGTGGAGCATACTTGCTAATGAGGTGCTGTGTTGCGGCGGCAGTGTTTACCGTGCCCATACCCGCCGTCGTGGCGACAATCGACAGGCCGTCGAGTTCACCGCTCACAACGGTCAAGCCTGCCTCCTGTGCCTCGCAAACGTTACTCAGCTCTTCCTTAATCTGCATGATCTCTTTTTCGAGTGCACCGATAATCGCGATGGTAGCCATGCCATTCCCCAAACCTATACGAAATTCTCAACCACGGTATGGTACCAGCATTTTGTTTGCCAACGCCAAACGAACACGCTAGGCCAGCGCAGCTCGCGTATCAAACAGAGCCCTTGCAATCGCAGCCGTAACCTCGCTCGAGCGATCGCTCCATGGCATCGATGTCATGATGCTCATGACATAGGTACGGCTATCGATGTCGATAAGGCCCGCATCGCATGTCGAATAGCAACCATCCTCGCTAATCCAGCCTGCCTTGTTGCGCACCAAGGCTTGGTCGTCCGCAATCCCATCACGGATAAATGAGCGCGATGTTGATGACAACAGTTCAGATAACCACTGGGAGGCCTCGCTGCCACAGCTCAAATACTCGCTCATCTCGCGCCACAACTTGGCCGAGGTGCGCGGGCAATAGGTGGGAAAATCACTCATCGGATCGAGCGCGGTATCGTAATCGATGCCAAGACTGACAATCCAATCCTCGTAACCGGCATGGTCAAACGCCGCGCGTAACGCAATAAACGAATCGTTATCCGAATTAACGACCGCGGCCTCGATTAGGTCGCGCACCGTCTGCCAGCCCATGTTATAGCCACCATAGGTGCCAAGGGAATCATCGAGTGAGACCTGACCCGTCTCGACCAGGGATTCGCAGATGTACAACGCATAGAGTGCCTTGTAGCTACTCGCGCCGTAAACCTCGACATCGGCGTTATACGTCACGCCCTTGCCGCTCGACAAATCGTAAAACACCACGCCCACATCGCCCAATTCCTGGGCCTGATCAAGGGCATCTTGGAGCGCGGCGAGGCTCCCATCCTCCAGGGCGGGGATCTGATCATCAACCAATGAGAAGGTCTGCACGGTATCGCCTGAGGGAATATCGTTAAAGTCCGCCTTCGAAAGCCTCGTCTTAAGGCTCGCTGTCGACAGGGTTTGACTTGCGGTGGCTTTAGCTTCAGAGACCTTTTTGTTTTGCATCTGTACCGTTGACGCATCTGAGTGTGCCATTCGCTCCGACGCGTAGGTTTTGGCGGTAATTCCGAGGATAATAACCGCCAACGTTAGCATCCCAATGGCGGCAATCTTCGTCACGCGGATGCGAGTGGCAGCGAGGCCACGCGAAGGCGTGCCCTTCGTCTCATATCTGCTGCCATGCTGCGGCACACACTCGTCCCGCGATGCGTTGTTTCGCACGTGGTCTCCTGACTGCTACCGTTTATATACGAGCAGCATAATACCGAGCAGGCATTTCTTTCCAAAGATATTCAGCAGCGTTTAAGGTGTCTTTAAAGAAACCACAAGCGTATTTATCCAAATGGCACGATTCTGTTGCGCATCTCTGTCCAAAACGCAGTTGCGGTGAAATAGTTCCTGTTTGGGCGGCATAAGCCGAAAAACAAGAACTATTCCACCGCAACTTGACGTGGCTCTTTGGCAATCAGCTTGGTGTCCGGGGGCACTCATTTAAGTCTGTCCCCAATGAGTGCCCTTGGGGGCGAAAATGGATCGCTAGCCGATGGCGTTTTTGAGTTCCGCGCGGCGCTTTTTCATGCCCGTCATGACGGCGTTGCGCAGCTCGGGCATGCGCGCGGTATCCATCTGGGGCACGCCCTCGAGCCTATAGGGAATGCCCAGTTGCTCGTACTTGACGACACCCATCGTGTGATACGGCAGCATTTCCAGGCCCACCACGTTGTGCCATGGAGCGATGAGGCGACCGAGCTTCTCGCACTCCTCCACCGTGTCGGTAATGCCCGGCACCACCACGTGGCGGATAACGACCTTGATCTTGCGACGTGCAAGCTCATCGCCGAACGCCAAGATGCGTGCGGGATCGCAACCGGTCAGCTTTTTATGCTCAGCCGGATCGGCATGCTTGATGTCGAGCAGCACCATGTCGGTCTCGTTGAGAACGGCATCGAACTTCTCGGGGTGGTTGGGATCGAACGCATAGCCGCAGCTGTCCAAGCAGGTATGCACGCGGCCATCGGAGTTGTTGTGCATTGCACGGAACAGGTCGGCCAAAAACTCAGGCTGTAGGAGCGGCTCGCCACCCGAAACCGTAATGCCGCCGCTGCGATAGAACTCATGGTTGCTCTGGAACTCGTCCATCAGGTGCTCGACGGTCACCATGGTGCCGCCGTTAACAGACCAGGTATCGGGATTGTGGCAATACGCGCAGCGCATGGGACAGCCTTGGACAAACACTACGAAGCGGATGCCGGGTCCGTCGACCGTACCCATCGTTTCAATCGAATGTACGCGGCCCAGGGCAAACGCGGAGTCCTCGGGACGAGCGTCCACACCCTCGAGCGTCATCTCAGCCATTCCCGCTACCTTGCCTCTCATTGGTTTTAGTTACATAAATGCCAGAGCCATTCTAGCCCATACGCATGATGGTGAAACGGTTTAGTGGTCAATTGGGTTGTTCTATTTGTCCCCACACAAAAGCGGCGGGAAGGTTGTCACAACCCACCCGCCGCCGAGGCAATAGATATCGATAGACGCCAGGCCTTACGCCTTAAGCGTAAGCACCGCGCCGAAGGCGGTCGGGCCGCAATGGCTCGAGATGACGCCGCCGACCTGAGTCCAGGTAATGTCCTTAAAGCCCAGGTCGTGCGCATAGACTTCCATGTCGTCGCGCAGCTCCTCGGAAAGACCTACCGAATACGCCAGGCCAATGTGCGAGTAGTCAATCTCGCCCTTGGCAACCATGTGGTCAATAAAGGCACGGGCGCACTTGAGCATAGAGCCGCGGAACTTCTTGGTCGCCACAAACTTACCGCCCGTTACCTCAATGCAGGGCTTAATCTTGAGCAGGTGGGCGCCAAGGAACGCGACGTTGGACAGACGACCGCCCGCCTTAAGAAAGGCTAGGTCGGTAGGAACAAAGCCCAGCAGCACACGGTCCATGACGGAGTTCGTAAATGCAAAGATCTCGTCGACGGTGGCATCGGGGTGAGCCTCGATGTATTTGGCGGTCTCGACGACAACAAGCGACTGGCCTACCGAGACAAAGCGCGTGTCCATGGAGAACACGTAGTCGCGCCCCTGGGCCGCAATCTTTGAGGACTGATGCGAACAGGTCGTGGCCTCGGAATATGCAAGATGCAAAATAGTCGCGTCGGGCTGCTCAGCGTGAATGCGGTCGTACACGTGAGCAAAATCCGCAGGCGCGCAGCCACTGGTCTTGGGCATCACGCCAAACTCATTGCAGCGCGAATAAATCTCGAGCGGATCGATCGAGCCGTCCTCGACGGTCTCGTCACCAATCGTGACATGCATGGGCACGCGCACGATGCCGTAGCGCTCGCAGAGCTCCGGCGTCACATCCGACCCAGACTCGACCACGATTACGTACTTGCCCATTAATATCACGACCCATCTCGACGTTGGCTTTTCAATACATGACACGCGCCGCCGCACTGTTGCACAACGGCGTCCAAGCGCCAAAGAGACGCCGCCCCTTGCGCACAACAAAGGACAGCGTCTCCCTGGAAAACTCCGTGCTTAGCTGAGATTCTACACGGTTTATTAAGGAGTGTTACTTATTCCGCAAACGGTCGCTATACGCGATAAGCGGTAGCTGGCCGCGGCAACTGCGACACATTCCGCCCAACAAGTCCAATCGTGCTCCATGCACGGTTAATGAGCGAGGCGGTAGAAATCCATCGACGCCGCACCCTCGGCGTGCAGCTCCATCGCCGGAACCGCCGGCGAATAGGTACGGCTCGTAAGTGCCGCCTCGCCACCGTTGGCAAAAATCTCGACCATCGTAGTGTCCGAAAGCACGCGCAGGTCGCGAAGTTCGCCGAGCTCGATCGACCTCTGGTCGCGTCCATAGCCTTCGTCGCCCATATCGAGGGTAAGCATCCCGTCCGTATAACGCACAAAGACACCCTTGCGGATTTCGAGCTCGATCATCTTGGCTCCCTCGCAGGAAACCACGACATCAAACAGGCGTCCCGGCTCCTCAACGGTCTCACCGCCTACAGCACGAACGCAATCGCCGCGCATCCTCTCAATCTCGTGCGCCGGCCACTGGCAGAGCTTGCCGCCGCGCATGCTCAGCTCTCTCGGCATCGTCAGCGCGCACTGCCACCCGCGCGCCGCCGTCGGGCTTTCTGTCGTCGCATCGGGGCAACCCGACCATCCGATCATCAAACGCCGACCCGCAGCGTCCTCAAAGGACTGCGGGGCATAGAAATCAAAACCGGCATCGACCATCGGGGGCATGCCCTTCCCGACGATTTTAAAGCTCGGCGCCTCCCAATCGGCCTCGATGGGGAACCACACGCACTGATGCGGATTGCGGTAACGCCAACCATCGGCAGGCACACCCTGCGGACAGCAAACGAGAATAAGCTCGCCATCGAGCTCAAACAGATCGGGGCACTCCCACATAAAGCCAAACTTCTCGCCCAACTCAATGCGCGTCGCATAGCTCCAGTCCTCAAGATTGCGCGAAGTATAGACAAGCACGCAGCCACGGTCGTCTTTCGTACGAGCGCCCAGAACCATGTAGTAGATACCGTCGTGTTCAAGGATCTTGGGGTCGCGCACGTGCGTACCGATATCGTCGGGGTAATCGACCGGCCCAACAGCTATGCGCTTCTCGCCCAATTCGTCGGGATTCTCGGCAACCATATGAATCTGGTTTTGCTCACGGCCCGTCAACACGTAGTCGTAATCATCGCGGTCAAAATGCTTGACGTTGCCGGTATAGAAGTAGTGAATCTTGCCATCGCGTACAAAGGCAGAACCAGAATACGCTCCGTTCGAATCCAAATCGGAATCGGGGAACAGCACAGGGCCGTGATTCTCGTACGTCACAAAATCCTTTGTCGTCAGATGGTTCCAAAGCACTGGACCGCCATGCGCAGCATCGAACGGATCGTATTGATGATAGATGTGATACGTATCACCAATCTGAACCAAACCGTTGGGGTCGTTGAGCCAGCCAAGCTCAGGCTCCACATGGAACAGGAGCCTATCGGGGTCGGACGCGATGCGACCAGCCGTCTCATCCTGTCCGGCACGCCACTGATCATAGTCCGCGCGTGTCACCTTATTTTTTTGATTAAACATCGCCATTGACTTTCTCGTCTATAGGGAAGGACGCTCGACTCGCACGAGCCGAGCGCCCTTCCTCAAATGGACTTATCCGCACATTACGCTGAACGGCTCAACTAGAAGCTGACATCGAAGCCAGCACCAGCGCCCTCTTCATCGGTGGTCGGAACGCCCTTTGCCTTGTTGTAGGCAAAGATCAAGAAGATCGGCACGATAAAGGCGATAAGATTACCAGCCACATACCACACGAGAGTCTCGGGCGTAACGATGAGCAGGCCAAGCACACCGGTCAGACCCTGACCGATAGCGCGCACTTCAAAGAACTTCACGAAGGCACCGCCGCAGCCTGCACCGATGCATGCGCAGATGAACGGAATGATCGAATAGCGCATGTTTGCAGCGAAGATAGCGGGCTCGGAGATACCGACCAGCGTCGGAATAAAGGACGACATGCAGATGTTGCGCTCTTTGGAGTGCTTCTTGTGAATGAGGTACATGCCGATGGCGCCGCCGCCCTGGGCGATGATGGAAACCGACCAGATGGCCTGGATGTAGTTGAAGCCAGTCGTGGCAACGAGGTTGGCCTCGATACCCTGGATGAACTGATGCGTACCGGTAACGACGAGCGGCTGCAGGAACGCGGCGAAGACAAAGGCACCAAAGACGCCCATTCTGTTGTACAGGACATCGATTACGCCAGCGAGGACGTCGCCGATCAGGTTGCCGAGCGGGCCGAACACGGTGAACAGGGCAACGTTAGCAAGAATCAGGGTAACGGTCGGGACAAAGACAAACGAGACGACCTCGGGGATGTACTTCTGGGCAATCTTTTCGACCTTGGCCATAAACCAGGCAGTCAGGATTGCAGGGAACACACCGCCCTGGAAAGCAACCATGGGAATGGATAGCGGACCGAAGTTCCAGTACTCAGCACCCGTCGGGTCCATAACGAACGTGTTACGGTTCATAAGACTCGGGTGAACCATGACGATACCGACGAGGATGCCCAGGATCGGGTTACCGCCAAAACGCTTGACCGCGCTGTACATAACCAGGACAGGCAGGTAGTCGAACGTGGTGGCGATAATGGCAAAGAAGCTTGCGAGGTTCTTGAGGAACTCGCTGTGATCGGCGAGACTGCCCTCCATGCCAAAGAGGCCGTTGGCAACGATCAACGACTTAAGGCCGATGATGATAGCGGCACCGACGAAGGCAGGAATGATGGGGATAAAGATGTCCGAGAACACCTTGAGGACCGAGAAGAACTTGCCTTTCTTGTCCGCCTCGGCACCCTTGACCTCGGAAGCGCTAATCTCCTTGACGCCCGTCAGAGCCATAAACTCATCGTAAACCTTGTTGACGGTACCGGTACCAAAGATGATCATGAGCTGGCCGCTGTTGTACAGCACGCCCTTGACGCCATCGATGTTCTCGAGCTCGGCCTTGTTGTATTTGCTCGTATCCTTGAGCACCAGACGCAGACGGGTCACGCAATGCGTGGCGCCCTCGATGTTCTCCAGTCCGCCGACGTTGTCGACGACTTGCTGGGACACTGCCTTGTAGTCCATGTTCCTCTCCATTCCTTTTCTAAATCATAAAACGGTTCGTTGCCGCTACAGAGACGCGATCGTTGCGTTTGCGCACTTGAGCGCACCGTCGGTGACGGTAAGCGCCACACCCTGGCCCTGCTTGTTGCAGAAGCGAGCGTTGAGCGCAACATCATCGACAAAGATGGTCGCGATGTCGTCGTCGACGACCAGACGCACATGGTGAGTGCCCTCGCCCTTAAAGAACAACGGACGCTCGAGGCCCATGTTGTTGACCTGGAACCACGGGTACTGGGGAGCCGGCGTGAACTCGAGCTTGCCCTCGCGCAGGTTGGCGCGGAACTCATAGGCAAGACCGGTCTCGGCGTCCTCGGCGAACTTGACCGAGAAGCCGGCAGCGTTACCGCCGAGCTCAATGTCGGCATCGAGCAAGTAGGTGGAGCCGGCATCCGCGGCGAGCACCTGCTCGACCTTGCCCGACTCGCAGGAAAGCTCAAAGGTCTCGACTGCCTTAGCCTCGCCAAAGGCGCCAAGCATGCTGTCGGGGAGCTTGGTGCCGAGCGTTCCGTCGGCACGCTGAACGATCTCGAGGGGCATAAAGGTGCCACCCCATAGGTAAGAGCTGGGGTCGCCGCCCTCGTCACGCGTAGGAACCCAACCAAAGAGAACGCGACGCTCGCCATCGAATGCGGTGCGAGCGGCGTAGTACGCGCGGCCGTCGAAGGAGTCGTCAGCGGGGGTAATCCAAGGACCGTTGATGGACTTGGACATGCGGTAACGGGTCTTGTTGCCGTCGCTGTACTCGGAAAAGACGAGGTACCACCAGTCGCCCATCTTAAAGAGATCAGGCATCTCAAACATGGTGTACAGGCCCGGGTTCCACCAGTCGCCCTGGAACTCCCAGTTGGTCAGATCCTTGGAGGTGAACTTGACCAGGCGGCCGGTCATCAGACGCTTGTCCTCGCCCACACGCGTGCCGAGGATGAGCATGTACTCTTCGTTCTCCTCATCCCAAAGCACAAAGGGATCGCGCCAGTTGCGGTCATCGTAACCCTCCTGGGGCGGAAGCAGCGTCTCGGCGATGTTCTTCTCCCACTTGACGGCGTCGTCGCTCGTTGCGTGAAGAAGAACCTGCTTCATCAAACGTGCGCGGACCTTATCGCGATTGCAACCAGTGTAGAGCGCATGGTACTTGTCGCCCACCTTAAACACCGTGCCGGCATAAATGTACTGGTCGACTTCCTCGTCGCCGCCGCGCTCAAGGCTCTCGCCAAAGTCCTTGTAGTTGACGAAATCCTTGGTCGTAGCGAGTGCCCAGCCAAACGGCTCTCCGAAAGGTTCGGGGTTACGCGTGTCACGCTGATGATAGAGATAGAACGTGCCGTCCTCGCCGTACGGCATGATGTCGCCTACCCAAATTCCCTCAGGCTGGTAATACACCTTGTGCATCCGAGACTTCCTTTCCACGACATACTAACTCGGTACAATGGCAAGATATGTCAACCGTTTTCATATGTCAAACGTTTTCACACCAATACGTCTTTTCGCAGTTCCAGTCGTCGGCAAACGGTTGACATATGCCGGTGAACGGTCATCAGAGGCGTTTGAGGAATTCTTTTGGCACGGGGCGAATTACGCGGTTTTGCCCTCGATAAGCTCAACGGGAAGCTTGATATTCGACTCGGGCTTTTCACCGTTAATATGAGCAATGATGGATTGCGCCGCGAGCTCTCCGATGCGATCGATATCTTGACGTACGGTTGTTAAGTCAGGCATAAACGTCATAGTGCGGCGGGCACCATCCGCGCCCACGACCTTAATGTCGTCTGGAGCGCTCAAGCCGCGCTGCTTCATCACGTTGAGACAGATGGCCGCCATCGTATCGTCTCCCGCAAAGATGCCGTCAATATCGGGGTTCTCATCGAGGATCTTCGCAACGACCGCGCCCTTTTCGTCGTCGGGCTTAACGAACTCAACCTCACGGACAAGCGCGGACAAACCGGCCTGCTCAACAACATCGAGGTAGGCATCGGTACGCTTATTGGCAGGCATGCGCATGCGGCTATTGCTGCGCAGGCACAGGATACGCCTGCAGCCGTCATCAATCAGACGGCGCGTGGCGAGCTCGCCAATGCCATAGCTGTCACTTGCAATCTGGACAGAGCCCTCGCCAAGATCGCAGTCGATGCCAACCAGGCTCAAGCCCATCTCGGCATATGCCTCGGCACCGATATTGAGGGAGTTGACGATGACGCCGTCGACCATATTGCGGCGGAGCATGTCAATATAGGAACGCTCAAGATCGGGTCGATTGGCGCTGTTGCACAGCAACATCTTAAAGCCGTTTTCCGCCAACGTGCGCTCGACCGCCTGCACAACCTGAGCATGGAACGGGCTGCTCACAAAGGGAACGATCATGCCGATAAGGTTCAGGCGACCGTTGAGCATGGCACGGGCGATATCGTTGGGCGTATAGTTGATGCGCTCCATCGCGGCATGGACCTTATCGCGGGTTTCTTGGCTAATATAGCCGCGATTATTAAGCACGCGAGATACCGTAGTGGGCGAAACCCCCGCCACCGCTGCAACTTCCTTGATGCCAGGCTTAGCAGAATCCTTAGAACGAGCGCCCTCGCGAGCCATAGCACCCTCCCCCATCAACATGTCATACGTTTACATACGAACAAAGCATACCCCAACAAGAGCGGGAAGACGGTAACAGTACAAGTAAGTAAACGACTCATCCAAATAATTAGGAGAGTTCCGCCTAAAGGGTGACTCCAAAGGACCCCACATGGCCGGTTTTGGGTTATTTCCCAAAACATCCCGCAGGACGCAAAGGGGCTCCGCCGCGCAACGCGCGCAGCGGAGCCTCTTTGCATGTCCGAGGACGTTTTGGGAAATAACCCAAAACCGGCCCGGCGATCCTGCGGGAGTTAAACCCCTTTAGAACTTGTCGTGGAAGGTACGCGAAATGACCTCGTCCTGCTGCTCCTTGGTGAGCGTGTGGAAGTTCACGGCATAGCCGGAAACGCGGATGGTCAGCTGCGGGTACTTCTCGGGGTGGGCCTGAGCGTCGAGCAGCGTCTCACGGTTGAAGACGTTGATGTTCAGGTGGTGGCCACCCTTCTCGGCGTAAGCGTCGAGCATGTGGACCAGGTTATCGGCCTGAGTCTCGGAAACTTCAGAAACCTTCATAATGTGTCTCCTTCGATTGATAGGCGCCGGCCGAAACCGGCGCGCTAATCAGTAATCGTTATTGTTAGTATAGCACTAACAATAGTTACTCGCCCAGCTGATCAAGGTCGATATCGCCAAAGAACACCTGGTCCTCCTTGCCGAGCGCGCCCGGGATGATGGAGAAGGTGTTGGAGATGCCGTCCTGAGCATCGCGGAACGGGAGCTTGGAAACCGAAGACAGCGAAGCGATGGCGCCGTGGCTATCGCGCTTGTGCATGGGGTTAGCACCCGGGGCGAACGGCTGGCCAGCCTTGCGGCCGTCGGGCGTGGAGCCGGTCTTCTTACCGTACACGACGTTGGAGGTAATGGTCAGAACCGAGGTCGTAGGCACGGAGTTGCGGTAGGTATCGTTCATGCGGATGTACTCCATGAACTGGTGCACAACGTCGTGAGCGATCTGGTCGACGCGGTCGTCGTCGTTACCGTACTTGGGGAACTCGCCCTCGGTCTCGAAGTCGACGATGATGCCGTTCTCATCACGGACGGGGTGGACCTTGGCGTACTTGATGGCGGACAGGGAGTCAGCCACGACGGAAAGGCCAGCGATGCCCGTAGCGAACCAACGGTGCACGTGCTTGTCGTGCAGAGCCATCTGGATGCGCTCGTAGCAATACTTGTCGTGCATGTAGTGAATGATGTTCAGCGAGTTGACGTACACGCCAGCGAGCCACTTCATCATGTCGTTGTACTTGGCCACAACGTCGTCGTAATCGAGCGTATCGCCCTCGACGGCGCGATACTTGGGGCCGACCTGCTTCTTGGAGACCTCGTCAACACCGCCGTTGAGTGCATACAGCAGGCACTTGGCCAGGTTGGCGCGAGCGCCGAAGAACTGCATCTCCTTGCCAATGCGCATGGAGGACACGCAGCAGGCAATGCCGTAGTCGTCGCCGTGATAGACGCGCATGAGGTCGTCGTTCTCGTACTGGATCGAGGAGCTGGCGACGGAAGTCTTGGCGCAGAACTTCTTGAAGTTCTCGGGCAGACGGGTCGACCACAGAACGGTCATGTTGGGCTCGGGGCTGGTACCCATGTTCTCGAGCGTGTGCAGGTAGCGGTAGCTCATCTTGGTAACGAGCGTACGGCCGTCAACACCCATGCCGCCGATGGACTCGGTGACCCACTGCGGGTCGCCGGTGAACAGGGCCTGGTACTCGGGAGTACGGGCGAACTTGACCATGCGGAGCTTCATGATGAAGTGATCCACGAACTCCTGGATCTGCTCCTCGGTGAAGGTACCGTTGGCAAGGTCGCGCTCAGCATAGATGTCGATGAACGTAGAGGTACGGCCGATGGACATAGCGGCGCCGTTCTGCTCCTTGACGGCAGCAAGGTAGGCGAAGTACATCCACTGGATGGCCTCCTGCGTGTTGGTAGCAGGGTTGGAAATGTCGAAACCATAGGTCTCGGCCATCATCTTGAGCTCGCCGAGGGCGCGGATCTGCTCCTGCAGCTCCTCACGATCGCGGATGTTGTCGGCGGTCATGACCGTCGGGGTGGAAGCCTTCTGGGCCTCCTTGTCCTTAATCAGGTAGTCGACACCGTACAGGGCGACACGACGGTAGTCACCGATGATGCGGCCGCGGCCATAGCCATCGGGCAGACCGGTGATGATGTGAGCCGAGCGGCAAGCACGCATCTCGGGGGTGTAAACATCGAAGACGCCGGCGTTGTGGGTCTTGCGCTCGAAGGTGTAGCGCTCGACAACGTTCTCGTCGACCTTGTAGCCGTGCTGGCTGGCGGCCTGGCAAGCGATGCGGATACCGCCGTTGACGTGCAGAGCGCGCTTGAGCGGCTTGTCGGTCTGGAGGCCGACGATGGTCTCCTTCTCGCGGTGGGCGTTATCGATGTAGCCAGCGGGGTGGCTCACGATACCCGTGACGGTCTTGGTGTCCATATCGAGGACACCACCCTGCTCGCGCTCCTTAAGCAGCAGGTCGAGAACCTCGCCCCACAGCTCCTTGGTACGCTCGGTCGGACCTACGAGGAACGACTCGTCGCCCTCGTAAGGGGTGTAGTTCTTCTGGATGAAGTCTCGGACGTCAACCTCTCCCGTCCAGATGCCTTCCTTGAAGCCTTCCCATGCCTCCTGCATTGTGTAACCACGCTCCTAGTTACGTGTAATGCGGCGCTCTCTCACACCGCTGCTTATTGAATTCTTGAATTTTCGGCTTGCACTACCGGCTTCATTCGCCTTCCGTCGCGCGTTAGCACAAGGAAAACGTTTGTCCACCTTGGAACTACAACCCAAAACCCAAGATTTCACCCGTCTGAGAAGGATAACATAGCGACCCTCTCCATCTGGGCTGTTATATGTTTCTTTTTTTATATCATAAGGGCGTTTTTTACAAACCCGCAGGAAATGCGAGCGCGAACAACTACCGTTCACCGATTTGTATGTTATTTTTCCTTGCCTTTGTACGACGTTCGCTCTAGCTGTTATGCCAGCTTTAGCAGGGTAAAGTGTCTCAGAGACCCTGAAGAAACTGCAGGGCGGCCACGGGATCCCCCGTGGCCGCCCTGTGGCGTAGCTAGTTTTTAGCTTTGATTGCCGCTTGGCATTAGGCGGCTGCGGCGGCCTTGTCGGTCGTTGCCTTGCTATTGCCGTTGCCCTGGCCCTCAAAATGCTTGTAGCACCAGCTGGTGACCAGCGG
The DNA here is from genome assembly GCA_036298225.1 of Collinsella sp. Taxonomy (GTDB): domain Bacteria; phylum Actinomycetota; class Coriobacteriia; order Coriobacteriales; family Coriobacteriaceae; genus Collinsella. Next base: position 6,903 of record JAXJJM010000008.1, on the reverse strand, counting down.
GGTCAAAATAGCCGTCACGATTGCGCAGGCAGCAACCTGTGCCGTAGCCGTCGCGAGCACGGCGCCGCCGTACATGGCCCCGTTGACGCTTGCCATGGCAGCAGGCGTGGCCACATTGGCTCCGGCGCAGCTCGAAATGGCCGCACCTGCGACACCCGTACCACCCGTGAGCTTATCGACCGCGATGACGGGAATTGCAAAGACCACCGAGCAGATCACGCCGAGCAGAATACCGGGGAGACCGCCATTAATGAGCTGGCCAAAGGTCATGGTCGAGCCCATGGCAAAGAAGACGAGCACGATGATGGCGGAAAGTGCCGGTGCCATCATCTTCTTAAAGCTGGGGAACAGGTTACCTAGAATAATGCCGACGACGATCGGCAGGATGGCACCCACGAGCGACCAGCCGATCGGAGCCTGGCCGGCAGCGCCGAGCACAATCATCGTGACCGGAGGGCCGACAACGAGCGTGGTGATGGCGACAGCGCCACGCTCGGCCTCGTTGCCCATGGTGCCCATCAGACCAGCGTACATAGCGTTGTTGGCGCCGGTGCAAGCCGCCAGCATCACCATGGCAGAGATGCCAAACAGGTTGTCGTTGAACACATAAAGGATGAGCAGCGACACGGCAACGACCACGATCTGCTTGACAGCGATGATGATGGCGCCGCGTGCAGCGGCGGCGGGAGCACTCTTAAACGAAATCGTCGTACCGACGATGAGCAAAAAGGCGCCAACGAGCGGGCCTGCACCCTGCTGGGTCATGCCAAGCGTAAAGCTACCGAGCGTTTTAAACAGGTCGGGGAATAGCGTGTTGAGCAGGCAGCCCAACAGAAGCGGCACCAAGATATTGGCGCCCGGGATGGAGGACATCTTAAAGAACGGCTCCTTTGCCGCCGGCGCCTCCACCGCAGTCGATTCACTCATATATATCTCCTTTGGATGCATGCGAATCGTAGCCGCACGCGCCTATGTCAGAAAGAAGACGACGGTCCCGAGTCGCAGGAGCCGTCGCCGAATAATCGTCGCGGGGTATTACCCGTCCAGGACGATGCCGCCGTCGCAGTCACCGATCTCGCCGTTCACGAAGCTGGCGAGGTCGGAAGCGAAGAACAGCACCATCTGCGCAGGCTCGCTGGCCTGGGCGGCGCGGCCCAGAGGAATACCGTTGATGATGCGCCGAGAGTTCTCGTCAGAGAGAATCGAGGTCATATCGGTCAACGTGAGCGACGGGCACACGGCGTTGCAGCGGACGCCAAACTTGCCGCCTTCCTTGGCGACTGCCTTGGTCAGGCCGTTGACACCGGCCTTGGAGCTCGCGTAGGCCGCGGTGCCGAGCAGGCCGCCACCGATCTTGCCCGCAACGGAACTCACGTTGACGATAGTGCCGGCATGGGCCGCCTTAAAGTGCGGGTACACGGCGTTCATCATGGTAAAGGTGCCGTTAAGGTTGATGTCGATGGTGCGACGCCACTCGGTGTCATCGATCTCGTCGAACTTCTTGGTGCTGATGACGCCAGCGCAGTTGATCAGGATGTTGGTTTGCGGCAGGTCCGTAAAAATCTGCTCGACGGTCTCGCGCGCCTTGGGCGCATCGGCGACATCGAGCTGATAGAACTTGTTGCCCTCGCCAAGCTCGGCCACAGCGGCCTCGCCCTTAGCAGCGTTCCTTGCGATGAGCGCGACATGTCCGCCGCCCGCGACGATGCCCTTGGCGATCTCGAGGCCAATGCCCTGAGTGCCGCCCGTGACAATCGCGGTCTTGCCCGTGAAGTCAAATGCCATGACTCCATCCCCCTTTATGTAAGGTGTCTCCTTGCGGGAAGTTGGAGCATCGCACGTGGCGATTATATGAGTCCCAGTCGTCATGGTGGTGACAACCCCTCGCCTAACCGCGTGCATAGTAGTTCTTTGAAACGCTTCAGCAATTGAATGATTTTAAGTCTTTATGCGCTCTTTATATTGCCCACTGTATGAGGCCCGCGTATGGGGGTATCATCTTTCACCGAAAATAGTTTCTAGTGTTAGGGGTTTTCGGTGGAAGATACCGATTTCCATGAGCTTGGGAGTCAGCTCCTTACCGAGTTTGGCGGCATTCACCAGCGCGTTTCGCGCTTTGTGGACAAAGCTCTCAGCGGCGAGATGGCTGTCATGCGCGCCCTTATGCTCGCTGGCGGTTCGCTCACGCCGAGCGAACTCGCCGATCGCGCCTGGGTCTCGAACGCCCGCATCGCCAATATCCTACGCGCTCTCGAAGCCAAGGGTTGGGTTGAGCGTGAGCACTCAAAGACCGACCGTCGTCGCGTACACGTCATAGTGACCGACAAGGGATTCCAGGATCTCGAAATCAAACGCCGGGAATTCGAGGACCGCACCGCGGCTTTCCTCGAGCAGCTCGGCGAAACAGATACCCAAGAGATGGTGCGCCTTCTTAGACGTGCCAACGAAATTATCGACCGCAATCAAGAAAGGAGAGATGCCGAGTGAGGATTCTCAAGCTCTTTAAAAAGCATATCCTGGCACTGTTCACAGCTATCGTACTCATCGTAATCAGCTGCAACGCCGACCTGGCACTGCCTACCTATATGAGCGATATCGTCGACGTGGGCGTGCAGCAAGGCGGTATCGCCTCGCCCGTACCCGACACCATCCGCGCCGAATCGCTCGACGACCTCGAACTCTTTATGAGCGCCAAGGACGCCAAGGCTGTGGAGGCCGTGTTTAGCAAGGCTGACAAAAACGGCATTCGAACGTACAAGGGCACCGAGGAGGAGCGCGCCGACGGCGGCAAGATTGCCGACATCATGAGCCTGCCTGAGACCGTCGTCCTTTCGTTCAACCAGGGCATCGATGCCGACTCCATGGGCGACATGATGGGCACGTCCGGTGAGAAAGACAACAGCGGCGCTCAGGCCATGCCCACCCCCGAGCAGATGGCGGCAATGACGCCCGAGCAGCTCGCCGAGATGCAGCAGAAGGCCGCAGCGGCGCAGAGCATGCAAAAGCAGATCGACGCCGACGGCGGCAAGATCACCATGAAGAGCCTGCGCCTAGGCGTTGAAGGCGGTCTTATCGATCAGGGCAAGCTCGTCGAGGGCGCCAACGATATGGCGGACAAAATGGGTTCCATGTCGGGCTCCATCGTGACCCAACGCGCCGTGAGCTATGTACAGGACGAGTACAAGGCACAGGGCATCGACCCCGCCGATGTGCAGAACGCCTACCTGAGCCGCATGGCGACCACTATGTTTGGGCTGTGCCTGGTGTCGCTCGTCGCCACCATCCTGACCGGTGCCGTGGCTTCGCGCACCGCCTGCTCCATCGCCCGCGACCTGCGTCGCGAGACCTTCAACAAGGTTATGCACTTCTCGCCGGCCGAAGTGGGCAAGTTTAGCCAGGCCTCGCTCATTACCCGCTGCACCAACGACATTCAGCAGATCCAGATGGCCGCAACCCTGTTTATCCGCATGTGCCTGATGGCCCCCGTCATGGGCATCGTCGCCGTCATGCGCGTCCTGGCCAACCACACCGGCCTGGAGTGGACCATCGCCGTGGCCATCATCGCCGTCTCGGCCGTCGTCGGCGTGCTTATGGGCCTCACCATGCCCAAGTTCAAAAAGATGCAGAGCTTTGTGGACCGCGTGAACCTTACCGCCCGCGAGCTGCTCGACGGCCTTATGCCCATCCGCTCGTTCAACCGCGAGGAACATGAGCTCGAACGTTTTGACAAGGCGTCGCTCGACCTGATGACCACGCAGCTCTACACCAACCGAGCCATGAGCTTTATGATGCCGCTCATGATGCTCGTCATGAACTGCATCACCGTGCTTATCGTCTGGTTTGGCGCGCAGGGCGTGTCCGACGGCGTGATGCAGGTCGGCAACATGATGGCGTTTATCTCCTACACCATGCAGATCGTCATGGCGTTTATGATCCTCACCATGGTTTCGGTCATCCTGCCCCGTGCCGAGGTCGCAGCCGAGCGCGTAGATGAGGTCATCACCTGCCCCACGAGCATCAACGACCCTGCCTCGCCCAAACTGCCCGCGGCCAGCTCGCCGCGCGGTGAGCTCACCTTCCGCGACGTGAGCTTCCAGTACCCCGATGCCCGCGCCGACGTCATTAGCGGTGTGAACTTCACCACGCATGCCGGTCAGATGCTCGGCATCATTGGCTCCACGGGCTCGGGCAAGTCCACGCTCGTACAGCTGATTCCGCGCCTGTACGACGTCACGGGCGGCAGCATTTCGCTCGACGGCATCGATGTGCGCGACATGACACTTTCCGAGCTGCGCCGCCGCATCGGTTATATTCCGCAGCAGGGTCGTCTATTCTCGGGTACCGTCGAGAGCAACCTCAAGTTTGCCGGCGACATGGTAAGCGATGACGACATGCGCCAGGCCGCGCGCATCGCCCAGGCCGAGGACTTTATCGCCGAACGCGAGGGCGGCTACGACTCCCCCATCAGCCAGGGCGGCTCCAATGTTTCGGGCGGTCAGCGCCAGCGCCTGGCCATCGCCCGCGCGTTGGCCAAAAAGCCCGAGGTCGTGGTGTTCGATGACTCGTTTAGCGCCCTCGACTACAAGACCGACGCTCGCCTGCGCGAAGAGCTTGCCAAAAACGTTACCGACGCCGCGCTCGTGGTCGTGGCCCAGCGCATCGCGACCATCATGCACGCCGACCAGATCATCGTGCTCGACGACGGCCACGTGGTGGGCACCGGTACGCACGAGGAGCTGCTGCGCAGCTGCCCGGCGTACCTGGAGATCGCACAGTCGCAGCTTTCCGCCGAGGAGCTGGGGCTTACCCAAGAAGAAATTGCAGCCGTCACGGAAGGAGGCGAGCGCTAATGGCAGACGAGACCAAGACCCAAATTCCCAAGCCCACCCGCCAGCGTGGTCCCATGGGCCGCATGGGCGGCATGCGTCGCGGCGAAAAGGCCAAGGACTTTAAGGGCACCATGAGGCAGCTGCTCGGCTATATCGGCCAGCACAAGATTGCCGTGTTTGCCGCCGTCGCCTTTGCCGTGTGCTCGGTCATCTTTAACATTGTGGGACCCAAGGTGCTCGGCCAGGTTACGACCAAGCTGTTCGAAGGCCTGGTCGCCAAGGTCAACGGTACCGGCGATGTCGACTTTGACTGGATCGCCAAGACGCTCGGCTTTTTGCTCTGCCTGTATCTGGCGAGCTCTGTCTGCAGCCTGGTCCAGGGCTGGCTCATGACCGGCGTCACGCAAAAGATCTGCTACCGCATGCGCAAGGAAATCGCCGCCAAGATTGCCGTCGTGCCGATGAGCTACTTCAACGGTCACAGCAAGGGCGATGTGCTCAGCCGCATCACCAACGACGTCGATACGCTGGGTCAGTCGCTCAACCAGAGCGTGACGCAGCTCATCACGTCGGTGACGCAGATTATCGGCGTGCTCGTCATGATGCTGTCAATCAGTCTGCCGCTCACCGGCGTCACCGTGCTCACACTGCCGGCCGCCGCGATTATCCTGACCGTGATGATTCACTTCTCGCAGCCGTACTTCCGCGAGCAACAGCAAGTCCTGGGCGCCGTCAACGGCATTATCGAGGAGGACTTTGCCGGCCAGAACGTTATTCAGGTGTTCGACCGCGCCGAGGCCTCGATCGAGGAGTTCGACCGTCAAAACGACCGACTGTTTGTGAGCGGTTGGCGCTCGCAGTTCCTGTCGGGCCTGATGATGCCGCTTATGAGCTTGGTGGGCAACATGGGCTACGTGGGCGTTGTCGTGGTGGGCGCACAGCTCGCGCTGACCGGCAATGCCACGCCCGGCGACATCCAGAGCTTTATCCAGTACGTTCGCAACTTTACGCAGCCGGTGCAGCAGCTGGGCAACGTGAGCAATACGATGCAGTCGATGGCCGCCGCCACCGAGCGCGTGTTTGAGTTCCTGGCCGCGCCCGAGGAGGAACAGAAAGCTGACGCGCAGATTCCCGAGAAGCGCCCCGGCCACGTGGAGTTTGACCACGTCAAGTTTGGCTACACGCCCGACAAGACCATCATCCACGACTTTAGCTGCGAGGCGCAGCCCGGCCAGACCATCGCCATCGTCGGCCCCACCGGCGCCGGCAAGACCACGCTCATTAAGCTGCTGCAGCGCTTCTACGACGTGGACGGCGGTTCGCTGCGCGTCGAGGGCGTCGACGTGCGCGACTGGGACCGCGCGGCGCTGCGCGGCGAGTTTGCCATGGTGCTGCAGGACACCTGGCTGTTTAACGGCACCATCCGCGAGAACATCCGCTACGGACGCCCCGATGCAAGCGATGCCGAGGTCGAGGCCGCTGCACGCGCCGCACGCTGCGACCACTTTATCCATACGCTCGCCGGCGGCTACGACTTTATGATCAACGAGGAGGGCACTAACCTGTCGCAGGGTCAGCGCCAGCTCGTGACCATCGCCCGTGCCATTTTGGCCGACCGCCCGGCGCTGATTCTGGACGAGGCGACCTCCAACGTTGACACTCGTACCGAGGAGCTCATTCAGCGCGCCATGGATGCGCTGATGCAGGGCCGCACCAGCTTTGTCATCGCGCACCGCCTGTCCACGATCCGCAACGCCGACGTGATCTTGGTGATTCGCGACGGCGACATCGTCGAGAAGGGCACGCACGACGAGTTGCTCGCCCAAGGCGGCTTCTACGCCGACCTGTACAACTCGCAGTTCGACGAGGCGGCGTAACAACCGGCGGCAAACAACAGCAATGCCCAGAAAACGGGGGCGCAGGACAACCTGCGGGTCGCGCGCGCAGACGTGGTGTAAGAGTGTCCTGAGGTCCGTCGCTGCAAGTCCCGATGTTACTCCTTCTTGAGGCCGTGCTTCTCGACTATCTCGTCCACTATCTCCCTGGCGCGCCGCCCGAGCGCGCGGCGCCTCCC
>JAXJJM010000007.1:0-87588 GCA_036298225.1 Collinsella sp. | reverse complement strand
TTGCTGCTCTACAGTCCTGCGCAAGACGGAAAGCACATTAAGTGCTTTCCTTTGCGTGCGGAACTCGCGACAAACTTAATCGCCCCGCCCGGCGAGCAAGCTGCGGAAAATCGGTCGGTCCAGAGTTATGTCGGCTGAAAGGAATTCTGGCTGATGAACTGTTCGCGATAAAGACTCGATAGGTAGCCCCCTCTATACCCTTTTATAAGTTGCGGTGAAATAGGGGCTGAATTTGGGGTTGAATCGTTTAAACAGTCCCTATTTCACCGCAACTTATTTGGGGATGAAAAAGACGGAGACCCTGGGGAGGGACTCCGCCTTATATACAGGGGGCGATGTTATTCGCGAGCTAGTGGATTAGACCAGGCGGGCGTTGATCGTCTTGGCGATCTCGGCGGCGTCGGTGGAACCCTTGACGGTGGCACGGAAGTCCTCGTCCATGAGCGCCTCGGCGACCTTGGACAGGATCTTGAGGTGCGTGGTGCCAGCCTGGGCACCCGGGATGAGCAGGGCGATAGCCACGTTAACGGGAGCGCCGTCCATGGTGTCCCAACCGGTGACGCCGGACTCGTCCTTAACGACGATGACGGCAGCCTCGGTAATGGCGTCGGACTTGGCATGCGGGATGGCGAAGCCCTCCATCATGCCCGTGGTGCCCTCGGCCTCGCGAGCCAGGAAGGCGTTCATCACGGCGGCGGCGTCGCTGGCGATACCTGCCTTGACGGCCTGGTTGGAAACGAAGCTCAGAGCCTCGTCACGAGAAGCGAAGTCCTCGGCGACAAAGACATTCTCGACCTTCACGAAGTCGGCAGCCTCGGCCTTGGGGGCCTCGACGGCAGCGGCCTTGGGGGCCTCAACGGGCTTGGCTACAGGAGCGGCCTTCTGATTCTTCTCGCAGTCGTACTTCTTGAAGGCCACGAACAGGATGCCACCGACCACAGCGCCGATGAGGATCGCGAGGACCCACAGCGGACCGTTCTCGACAACAGGCAGGACCAGGAAGCCGCCGTGAGGCGCCGGATCGTGAACGTTGAAGAAGATGGTCAAGATGGAAGCGATGGAAGAACCGAGCATCATGATGGGCATGACGGGCCAGATGTTCTTGGTCATGAACGGAATGGCGCCCTCGGTGATGTGGGTGCAACCAAGGATGAGGTTGACGATACCGGCGTCATGATCCTCCTGGCTGAAGTACTTCTTACCGACAACGACGGCGAAGGTGGTGATCAGCGGCGGAACGATGCAAGCGGCGGAGACGGCAGCCATGAAGTTGGTGCCGAAGTTGTAGGTCTCGGTGCCGACGCCAGCTTCGAGAGCGGTACCGAGCAGGAAGGTGCCAGTAGCGTAAGCAGCCTTGTTGACCGGGCCGCCCATATCAAAGGCGCACATGCAGCCGATGGCCAGGCCAAGGATCACCGGACCGGAGTTACCGAGGCTCTGCAGGAAATCCATCATACCCTGGTTAATGGCAGCCATGGGGCCGGAAATACCGAGCATGACCAGGCCGACGATGGCGGTAGAGCACAGCGGATACAGGAAGATTGCCTTCAGGCCATTAAGGCTCGCGGGAATTTTAGAGAAAACCTTCTCGAGCAGCAGGATGACATAGCCAGCGAGGAAGCCGCCGACGATGCCGCCCAGGAAGCCAAAGCCCACACCTACGCCACCGGCGTCGATCATGCCGGTATCGGCGTTAACAGGCAAGCCCTGGATGGCGATCATACCGGCGACGAAACCGGGGACGAGCGCCGGGCGCTTGCCGATGGACTCGGCGATGTAAGCGGAGAGCACCGGAACCATGAGGTTCATGGCGATACCGCCGATAATCTTGAGCATCGCGGCAAAGCTGTTGTAGTCGGCAGCCGTCGAATCAAAGGACGTGATGCCCCACAGGAACGAAATGGCGGTCAGAACACCACCGGCAACGACGAAGACAAGCATGTGGCTGACGCCGTTCATGAGGTGCTTGTAGATGACGTGACCGATGGACTCCTTCTCCTCGACCTCGTCCTCGACATCGGCGGCAGCGGCAACCGTGTCGTCGCCCTTGGCGGCGAGCGCGCGGTCGATCAGCTTACCAGCAGCCTCGACAGACAGGGCCTTGGAAACACCAACGGAAACCATAGGCTTACCGGCGAAACGCTCAGCCTGGACATCCTTATCGGCTGCGACGACGACGGCCTTGGCACCGGCGATCTCGCTCTTGGTGAGCTCGTTCTCGACGCCGACCTGGCCATGAGTCTCGACCTTAATGGTCAGACCTCGCTCGGCAGCAGCCTTCTCCAGCGCCTCCTTCGCCATGAAGGTGTGCGCAATGCCGGTCGGGCAACCGGTCGCGGCGATGATGTCAAACTTAGCCATGTGTCCCTCCTTCTTGAGTACAGCGCCCGCGGGCGCTCCCCTACACGCGCTTCGATGCGCGTTTTTCCACACTTGAAAGATACCAACCTACCGTCCGCGTGAGAAGAGACAAGGCGCAATTCTCCGGTGAAAGGTTCTTTCATAACCGTAAACGGCAAGTGAAAGTTTACCATCAACACTTGAAACGGCAAGGTGTATCTTGTAATTGAAAATGCCCGTATACTATGGCATTGCAAATCAAGCTAGATTTTCATGCCAACCAGGAGCCATCCATGACCGATAGTAGCAAGAGCGCACTTTCCCTCATTAGTACCCATCAGGGATACAGCGAGTCCGAGCAGCGCATTGTCGACTATATATTGGAGCACCAGTCCGAAGCGCCACGCCTCACGGCCGCTCAGCTCTCGCGCGCTGCCTCCACGTCCGAGGCGACCGTTTCGCGTTTCTGCCGCAAGCTGGGCTTTGGCAGCTTCCGCAGCTTTCAGTTTTCGTTGGCGAGGGATTTGGAAAGCCAGCGCAACGAGGGTCTGACCGACGAGGTCTCGCTCGATAATATGGAGCAGAGCCTAAAAAATATCCTCGCCGCCAAGGTGAGTGAGCTTAATGCGACCATCGACGGCATAGATCACGACACGTTGGCCGCAGTTGTACACGCGCTTAAGAATGCCGGCGTTATTGAGTTCGCCGCCGTGGGCAATACGAACGCGGTCGCGCTCGATGCGACGTTTAAGTTTTCGCAGCTGGGCCTGCGCTGCATGGCGAGCACCATTAGCGAGACATCAATCGGCTTTGCGCTCACGTTACGCCCGGGTGACGTCATCGTGCTAATCTCAAACTCTGGCAAATCGCGCCGACTGAATCGCATGGCAAAAGCGGCTCGCAACTGCGGCGCAACCGTAGTCGTCATCAGCAGCGATAGCAAGTCTCCACTTGCGCGCCTCGCCGACTACACCTTTAATACCGTCAATCACGAAGCGCTGCTGACAACGGGTGACTTCGCGTTCTCCAAGATGAGCGCCACGATGATCATAGAGGTCGTCTACAACTTCCTGCTGCCCGAAATCGAGGACGCCCGAGAGCACATCAGCTACTATGAGGAACTCATCCAACCGGATAAGGTCGTGGAGTAAAACGCGAAGTGGGACAAAAAATTCAGTCTATTTTGTCCCACCAACACCGCTGATACGACCTAACCTCGAGCTTCTTCAAGCATCTGCTTGGCATGCGCCAAGCTCGCCTCCGATTGATCGCCGCTCAACATGCGGGCGATCTCGGCGGTACGCGCTTCGCCGGTTACCTCGTCCAAATGCGTCTGGGGAACATCGCCCGGTTCCTTGCTGACGACATAATGCTTGTCAGCCATGACGGCGACCTGCGCCAAGTGGGTTACGACAATCACCTGATGCGTAGCGGCGAGATCTGCCAGCACGCCCGCGAGCGCACGCGCCGTGGAGCCACCGACGCCAGCATCGACCTCGTCAAACACCAGCGTATCGACACCGTCCGCGTTACCGAGGACAACCTTACTTGCCAACATGACGCGGCTGAGCTCGCCGCCCGACGCAATGCGGCGCAGGGGACGTGGAGTCAAACCGGCACCGCTGCGGTATAGCAGCTCGTAGCTCGAAGGACCAACGGGCGTCCACTCAGCACGGGGAAGATCGCGCGACTCCCAGACGAGCTCGGCGCCGCCCATCTCCAGGCGAGCCATCTGGCGGCCAACCTCGTGGCAGAAGCGCGGGGCCGCCATATTGCGAGCGCGCTTAAGTGCCTTGGCAGCGGCAAACAACTCGTGCTCGGCGCTCCCGAGTGCCTCACGCGCCTTTCTGATCTGTTCATCGCCATCATCGACCAGGGACAGCAGCTCTTGCGAGCGATCGCGCATGGCAAAAACATCGTCCATGGTAGGACCCCACTGACGCAGCAGGCCCTTGAGGTCGGAATACCGCTCACGCATGCGAGCGAGCTCGCGCGGATCGAAGGCGACGCCATCGCGATAGGCACGAAGTTCGTTCGCGCAATCCTCAAGGGAGATACAGGCATCCGAAAGCAAATCGGCAATGTCGCCAAGTTTGCGATCGACGGAAGCCATACGGGAAAGTTCTGCCACGGCGCTGTTCACGGCATCGAGCGCTCCCCCTTCAGAGGCAAGCGATGCATGGGCATCATTAACTGTGGCAACCAGCACCTCGGCATGTTCGGAGCGCGGCAGCAGTTCCTCGAGTTCCTCATACTCGCCCGGTTTGGGGTCGACCTCGCCGATGCGCTCGAGCGCAAAGCGCGCTTCCTCGACGCGGCTCCCCTGCGCACGCGAGGTCTCTTCGACACGTCGAACCTCCTTAGCGGCAGCGCGCGAAGCCTTAAAGCAGGCGCGGTAGTGCTCGAGCGCCTCGAGTGCAGGGCGCCCTGCCCAGGCATCGACCATCGCAACATGATGCGCCGGATCGAGCAAGCGCTGGTGCTCGTGTTGGCCGCACAGATCCATCATCACGCCAACGCGCTCCGAAAGCTCGCGCACACTGGCGATGCGTCCGTCAATCTTCACGCGGCTGCGGCCCTCGGCAGAAAGACTGCGCTGCACGATGAAGCCCTCCGTGTCGTGCGGGCCGTCAAACAGGCGCGCCTCGACGCTCGCCAGCGCCTCGCCCTCGCGCACCGTCGACGAATCCGCGCGCTCGCCCAAAATAAGCTTGAGCGCCGAGAGCAGCGCAGTCTTGCCGGCGCCGGTCTCACCGGTCAGGACAGTCAGGCCGGCACTCGGCACCAGCGTCGCCTCGCGAATGAGTGCAATGTTAGAAACCTGCAGCTCATCGATCATGACGGACTCCGTAGAATACGCGGCTCACCGAGTTATAGAAGCTCTCGGGGCCGTAATCCAGCAGCAGCACATCACCGGGCCCACGACGCACCGCCACGCTCTCAACGGTGCCATCACAGGTAATAAACTGTCCATCGATAGCGATCGCCGGAACGCTCGGACGATCATCAGACATAAAGATTTCGACGACATCACTCGGCGAAGTCAAGAAGGCACGGGCCTGAATGGTGTGCGGCGCAATGGGTACGCAGACCATGCCCGTATAGTCGGGGCTCACGATGGGGCCACCGGCACTGAGCGCGTAACCCGTAGAACCAGTCGCCGTGGACACGACCACGCCGTCGCCACGCAGTCGGTCGATATGGTGGCCCGACACCGTGATGTCGAACTCGACCATATCGGACAAGGGCCCACGTGTGAGCGCCATGTCGTTGAGGGCGAACGAACGCACGACGTCCTTCGTGCCGTCCTCACGCACGGAAACGATGTCTGCGGCGATGGTGGCACGGCGACTAACGTGGAGCTCACCGGACAGGGCATCGCTCACAACCTGCAAAACGTCGCGTTCCTCGGGACTGGCCGCCGTCAAAAAGCCCAGGTGACCATAGGAAAGACCCAAAATGGGAATCTCACGGTAGTTGAGAATGCGGGCGGCGCGCAGCAGCGTGCCGTCGCCGCCAAGCGTGATGACCAAGTCGGCATCGTCGACATCGGGCGTGCTTTGAATCTTCGATCGCTGGTCGGCAGCCCATGCGACCTCATAGCCCTGGCGCGTCAGCCAAAGCTCGAGCATCAGGCCGCTCTCGACCGCCTCTTGCTTGTAGTAATTGGGAACCAGAAAGACCTTCATAGCGTTGCAGCTTTCTCGCTCAAAACCGATACCTGGGATTGCAGCTCATCGTCGGTGCGTTCGCCAGGGGCAAACCTTGTGCCGTACAGGAAAAACTCAACGTTGCCCTTAGCGCCATGGATGGGCGACACGCACACGGCAAGCGGGAACAGGCCTTTGGCGGCGAAGAGCTCAATCGCCGCCACGAGCGTATCGCGGCGCACGGCGGGGTCGGTCACGATACCGCCCTCGCCCACCAGCGCAGCCGGCGCCTCAAACTGGGGCTTTACGAGCGTGCAGAACGAACCCGAAGGCTTCAGGCACGCCAGCACGGCGTCGATGATATTCGCGATGCTGGTAAACGAGACATCACACACGGCCAGGTCGATGGCGCCCGCATACCCAAGCTCAGGCAGCTGCGTCACGTTGGTGCGCTCATGCAACGTCACGCGATCGTCCTGACGCAACGACCAATCGAACTGGGCGCGACCCACGTCCACCGAGACAACGGTCGCAGCGCCGCGCTTGAGCAGGCAATCGGTAAAGCCGCCGGTAGAGCAGCCCACATCCAGACAAGCAAGGCCCGTCGGATTGATGCCAAACGCATCAAGCGCGCCTTCGAGCTTAAGCCCGCCACGACCGACATAGGGAATACGCCCCTTCACGTGCAGCGGCAGACCGGGGGTCACCTTAAGACCCGGCGAAGTCAAGCGCTCGCCGCCGCTCGAGACCAAGCCGGCCATAAGAGTGCGAAGGGCATCCGCGCGATCGGCGCAGATGCCCTGTGAAATCAGTTCGTCATCAAGACGCACACGTTTCATGAATGCCATCAACCATTCGTATTCGGAGATGCGGCCTAGCTATCCTGGGATTCGTTTGCCGCATCCTCATCGTATTCCTGCTCGAGCTTATCGGCCTCACGCGGCGTCAGCTCAAACTTGTCGACCATATCGACAGCGCGGGAGCCCAGCTCAATCGCCTCGTCAAACAGATCGAGCGAACGCTCCAAGGACGTATCCTTGGAGCGAACGGTAGCGATGATCTGGTCCAGACGGTCCGAGATCTCGTCAAAGTTGCGGACGGAACCCTCTGGCATGGCTACTCCTCGACGGTACCGGTCTCGGCCTCGGCGACCTCAGCGTCCTCGTCGAGAACGCCGGCCTCGGCCTGAGCAACCGCAACCTTTGCGGCAGCCTCGGCAGCCTGTGCCTCCTCGCGAGCGCGATCCTCGGCCAGCAGCTCCTGGTATAGGTCCTCGCCCGGCAGCTCCTCGCTGCGAGCGATCTTACCCAGCACGCCGTTGACGAACGACGCGGACTGGTCGGTGCCATAGGCCTTGGCAAGCTCAACGGCCTCGTTGATCACGATGGCGTCCGAGACCTCCTCGTCGGTGAGGAAACGCATCTCGTAAACGGCGATACGCAGCAGGTTGCGGTCGGCGCCGGGCATGCGCATAAGATCCCAGTTCTTGGCAACGGAGCGCAGAGCACAGTCGATGCGGTCGATATGCTCGTAGGCACCTCGGCACAGCTCCAGAGCATAGGGATCGAGGGGACCCTTCGAGATCAGGAAATCACCCTCGAGGACGCGCTCGAGCGGGCTGTCCGTGGCCTCGGCCTGGAACAGCAGCTGCAGCGCCTGACTGCGGGCAAGCGTACGCCCGCGATAAACCTTAAGGCTCAAAGGTTACTCCTTGGGGAAAACGAGGCCGTCGATGCAAACGTCAACGCGCTCGACCTCAACGCCAACCTGGGCATCGATGGCGGCGACCACGGCAGCGCGAACGGCCTCGGCGAGTTTCTTGAACGGATAGCCAAAGAACACCACGACGCGAACGGTGAGTGCGAGCTTGTCGCCGACGACCTCGGCCTCGACCGCCGGCTCAGAAGCCGGGGCCTTGGACGAGAGCATCATGGAGACAAGGTTGGTGGCAAGGTCCTTGACGCCAACGGAGGCGATGCCCTCGACATCGGACACGGCGCGCGAGACGATGGCGGTCAGAACATCGGGCGAAATCCCGATGCCGTCAATCTTGATTTCCTGGGGCATGAGTCCTCCTAGAAGAGTTGGTTGCTAGACGCGGGAGACGAACTTGCCGTCGCGGGTGTCAACCTTGATGACCTCGCCCTCGTTGAGGTACATGGGGACCTGGATGACAGCGCCGGTGTCGATCGTGGCCGGCTTGGTGGAACCCTGGACGGTGTCGCCCTTAAAGCCCGGGTCGGTCTGGACGATGGTGGTCTCGATGAACATCGGCGGGGTCACGCCCATGAGCTCATCGTCGGCGAAGAGCAGCTGGCAGATGTCGTTCTCGCGCAGCCACTTGGAGTTCTCGCCCACCATGTCCTCGGGAACGGGAACCTGCTCATAGGACTCGTTGTCCATGAAGATGTAGTCGGTGCCATCGTTGTAGAGGTACTGGAACTCACGGGTGGTGAGCATGACGCTCTCGAACTTGGTGCCGGCGTTGCAGGTGTTCTCGACGACGCGGCCGCTCTTGATGTCGCGGGTCTTGTAGCGCACAAACGCGCCGCCCTTGCCCGGCTTGACATGCTGGAACTCGACGATGGTGTAGACCTTGTCCTTGATGCGGAGACCGAGGCCGTTCTTGAAGTCGGCGGTGGAAATGGTAGGCATAGCGACCTTTCTTGTTATGGGCAGAACGCACAAGCGTCCAAATTACATACGACAGAAATTATACACTTGCAGACGGCGCCTGCGGCGAGCGCATAAAAAGAGAACGCAGGGCGTCCGAATCAATCCGGACGCCCCGCCCCAAACTATCTACTGAAGTAAACTAGCAGTCGATAACGTGCAGGTCGTGCGGGGTCTTGGTGAAGGGCTCATAGCCGTTCTCGGTGACCACGCCGTAGTCCTCCAGGCGCACGCCGCCCACGCCGGGCAGGTAGACGCCGGGCTCCATGGTGATAACCGAGCCGACCTCGATGATATTCTTGCTGCGGTTAAAGTTGGGCAGCTCATGGATGTCGATGCCCACGCCGTGACCCAAGCCATGGTTATAGTAATCGCCATAGCCGGCATCGCCGATGATCTTCTTGGAGAGCTTGAAGATGTCGTTGCCCTCAACGCCCGGATGGATGGCGGCGACGCACTCCTCGTGCGTACGGCGCACGAGTGCGTACAGGTCGAGCTGCTCCTGGGTGGGCTCGCCCATCACGACAGTTCGCGTCATGTCGGAGCGGTAATCGCAATAGCCCGCGCCGTAATCCATAAGAACGAAATCGCCCTTCTCGATCACGCGGTCGCTCGGCACGGCATGCGGGTTGGCGGTGTTGGGGCCGCTCGCGACGATGGAACCGAAGGCCAGGCTGTCGGCACCGTTGGCGAACATAAAGTTCTCGAGCTCGTTGCGTACCTGCTTCTCGGTCATACCGGGCTTAATAAAGCCAAGCATGTGCTGGAAGGCGGCATCGGTGATCGACTGCGCATGGCGCATGAGCTCAATCTCCTCGGCGTCCTTGATGGCGCGCATCTTGCGGATATCGTCGTGCATCAGCGGCAGCATACAGGCGACGGAACGGTCCTCCAGGCCGCGCTGAATACCCTGGTAGAAATTAATCTGCATATCGTCCTCGACAGCGCAGACGCGGCATTTGTTGGCCGCGATCTTGCCGGCGACCCAACCGGGGATGGTGCCCTCATCCATGTCGTAGACCCAGGGGCTGCAGGCTGGCGTGTTCTCCTCAAAGCTGTTGAGGTAGCGCGAGTCGGTGTGGAACAGGCACTGGTCGGCCGTAATAAACGCAGCGTGCGGGAACTCGAAGGTGTAGTCGAAGACGCCCTTCACGCCCGTAAGCCAACGAAGGTTGGCCTCGTCGCGCACCACGATGGCGTCGTAGCCACGCTCGACCATCAGGGCACGGACACGCTCGATACGACCGGCAGGACCGGCAGCAAACTCAGACATGCAGATTCCTTTCTTGTTGTCTCAATATAGACGGGACGGGTCTCAACCGAACGACGGAATCGCATGCGATCCGCAACCGATTGAAAACCCGCCCCTCAACATGATACGAAAGACGATGGAAGTCAATAAATCTTAGAGAAGTTCTTTACGAGAAGCCAAGTAGGCGTGAGCATGGCGCTCAAGAACCTCGTCCTCGACGCTCGTTAGGCGAATGGCGCCGAGCGCCGCGGGCAGCGGCAGCATGCTGCGGTTCGAGCGGACAAACTGCTGTCTGCGGAACTCCTCGATATATGCGGCAGGCTCCAAGTCGAAGGCAAGCTCCTCGATGCCAAAGTCCTCCAGGCAGTCATCGAGATCAAACACATAGTCGATATCGAAGTCGCAGGCATCGTGTGCTAGGCGCGCCTCAAAGCGCATGCCCTCGGACAACAGCTGGTAGGCAGGGACCTGCGAAGCGGCATCGCCCAAGCAAGCGCGCAGGGTGCGCTCCCCCGTCTTGCCAAAATCGAGCGCATGGCGAGCGCTCGGGTTCGTGGCCGTCAGCACGTCCTTGCGGGCAGTCTGAGACCATTGAACGGCATTGACGAGTGCGACCTCCTCGCCCGCGAGAATCTCGGGGACGGTCTCAGTAAACTGATTCCAGCGGGACTTGCTGCTCGAAAGCATGGTGCCAACAAGTACCGCATAGCCGAACTTGAGGTCCTCGGGTTCCGCCTCGCGAACAAGGTCGAGATCACACACAACCAAGCCCGGTTCGGGACGGAACGCGATAGCGGGAAGCGCATTGGCCAACGAGGCGACGAGCGGCTTCATGGTCGTCGCGACCGTGAGCATGGCGTCGAAGGTCGTCGGCAGCAGCGCGCACTCGGTTCGGCCACACCACTGGTTGGCGCACCAGCCAACAACCGAACAGGTTGCGGCATCGCCAACAGCGACAACCAGATCGTCGCAGGTGATGCGGTTGGCAGACAGGGCGCCAAAGATAGCATCGGCGTCGGCCAGCGTGGCACCAGCAGGCGAAACCTCGAGGACGAGCAGCGACACGGCAAAACCGGCGTCGACCAGCGCATGCTCGACGACCTCACCAAAACGCTCGGATGTGGCGTCGTTCCAAACCACCATCGCGCGCTTAGGCTTGCCCACGGCCGAGGCAAACATGCGCGGCAGCTCATCGAACGCGCCCAATCCGACGCGGACATCGACACTGCGGTTTTGGAAATTGATCAGTTGACGGCGAATCATAGCAGTCCACACTCCAAAAGCATCTCGGCACAAAGGTAGGAAACGTCCTCGAAGGACTTGTTGCGAATATCAAGGGTAATATCGGCGGCCTGGCGATACAGCGGACGACGATGCTCAAACAGGCGCGCGGCATGCTCGGGCGAACGGAAATCGGGGCGCGTGTCGGACCGACGAATCTGGCGAATCGAATCCTCGAAGTCGCCCTCGAGGTACACGCACGTACCCATTTCGTGCATCAGCTCAATATTCACCGGCGTCTCGACGATACCGCCCCCGCACGAAACCAACAGGCTGCGCTCGCTTTGGAGCGAACGGAGCGCCGAGGTCTCGAGCTCGCGAAAACGATCCTCGCCCTCGGTCTCAAAAATCTCGGTTACCGACTTGCCGCAACGGCGCACGACCAGGCGGTCGGTATCGATAAAACGCCGCTTGAACATAGTGCCGACGTTGCGCGCAAGCGTCGATTTGCCCGCGCCCAAAAAGCCGATAAAGAAGATATGGTCGCAGCCGTGTTTGATGTGCTGAGACATGGCGAAACCTATTCCTCGCAGGGAAGGTCGCGCAGGGCCCGGCGCTCAAAGATACGGAAGATCTGCGTGTACCACAGGTCCTGGGTTGCCTGCGGCTTAACCAGGATAGTATCGACGCCGGCAAAATTGCCGCTCCACACGTCCGTGTAGAGCTGATCACCGATCAGCACCGCCTCGTCGGCCGTGGCGCCGAGGCGCTTAAGACCCGCCTTGAGGGCAAACGGCGCCGGCTTCATGGCGTGGCTGATGGCCTCGAGTCCCAGCTCGCGTGCAGAGCTCATGACCTGGTCGCGATGCCAGTTGTTGGACACCATGCACAGCTTAAAGCCTTTGGCGCGGGCGGCATCGAGCCAAGCGGAAACCGCGGCGGGAACCTGCTCGGTGTCGCGCGGCACCAGGGTGTTATCGCGATCGAGCAGAATGGCGCGTTTGCCGTCGGCCCACAGGGCATCAAGGTCGATGCGATCGACCGAGGCAACGTATCGTTTGGGGCTAAAAATCCTCATGCTAATTCCAAGACTGTTGATGCTCTTCGTAGGTTTGCGAGAAGTACTCCTCGTCCTGCGTAATGTAGAAATACAGGTCATCGGAGTCGGTCGGCTCAAGCGTGGCCTTGAGTGCCTCGAGCGACGGAGAGCAGATGGGCGTGGGCGGCAGGCCCTCATGCTTATAGGTGTTATACGGGCTATCGCTCTGCAGGTCGTCGGCGGTAACCTCGCCACCGGTGACATACATCATGGTCGCATCGCTGTTGAGATAGCGCAGACCGTCGAGCTTGCCGGCAAGGCGGTTGTAGAAGACCGAGGCCACGTGCGCACGTTGATCGGCGTTGAGGCCCTCGCGCTCAACGATAGAGGCCAAGTTGACGATGTCGTAGTCGGACATCTCCACACCATAGCGCTCCTTGATCTTGGCTTCGCAGCTCGCAAAGTCAAGCGACTTGTACTCGGTCTTAAACTGATCGAGCATAGCGCGAATCACGTCATCGACCGTCGGCGAATCGCCCAACGAATAAGTCTTGGGGAACAAGAAACCCTCAAGCGAGTCGTTGGCGGCGCCCTTAAGGAAGCTATAGTCGTCCACGTAGTTGGAGGCCTTAGCCTGGTTGAGGAAGTCTTCCTTAGAGATGCCATCGTAGGCCTGGGCCACACGGTCGGCGACTTGATCGACCGTCAGGCCCTCAGGGATAGTTAGCGCATTGGAGCCCGCGTTGGGACCTTCCATGAGCTGCTGAACAACCTTGGTCGCGTCCATGAGTGTGGTGAACAAATAGGTACCAGGCTTGAGCGACATATCGGCGTTGAGCTTTTTCACCGCCGCATAGTAATCCTTGGGATTCTCGACGATATGGTTCTCGGAGAGAATCGAGGCGATCGTATCGCCCGAAGCACCGTCGGGAATGGTTACCGTAACCTGCTGACCAGCCGTGACCTTCGTATCCTCACCGGCAAAGAAGCCCTTGACGGCCGGCACGACAAAGAAAACGATCGCGGCAAGCGCCAACACGGCGACGACGCCACCGATAATCATAGGCACCGGGGAGCTTTTCTTTTGGGCACCACGGCGGGCGTGCGTGTTATAGCTCGAGCGCGTGGCCGGAGCAACGCCGTGCGAGCCATGAGCATGATGTGCGTAGGAGCGTGATTGCGGGGCCTGCCCCTGCGTGCGCTGGGCAGGAGCCTGCTGCTTAAAACGAGCGCCGCCAGCGGGCTGCGCGGGACGAGCGGCGAGCTGTTGAGCAGCACGCTGAGTAGGCCGAGCCGAACGCTGCGTCGGCTGCGCCGAGCGCTGGCCAGGCTGAGCAGGGCGCGGCACGGGCTGCCGTGTACGATTCTGCTGGCGCGGATCGGAAGCGCTAGACATGCGAAACCTCCTCGTTTTTACGATCGAGCCACGTCTGCAAAAACAGGCTGGCGGCAATCATGTCGATCTTGCCCCTCATCTGCTTTTCGTTGAGCCCCTGCTCGCGCAGGAAACGCTTGGCCTCTTGCGAGGACAGACGCTCGTCCTCAAACTCCAAAGGAAGATCGAGCTCGTCGGCAATCTTTTGCGCCACAGCGGCAACGCGCTCGGCCTGAGGGCCGGGCTCACCGGCCATGGTCAGGGGACGTCCGCTTACCAGGATGTCGGGCTCATAGTCCTCAACCAGGTAGCGGAACGTCTTGGCCATACCGGTGACCTCGGCAGCCGGAAGCACCTTGACAGGCATCGCCATCTTGCCATCACGGCTCGAGACGGCGATGCCAATCCTGGTCTCCCCTATGTCCAGCGCGAGCGCAACCACAGCGACTTCTTAGATTCTTAGGCGCCGAGCGCGGTCTTAGCGGCCGCGAGGGCATCGGCGATGCCGGCAGCATTCTTGCCACCAGCCTGGGCCATGTTGGGACGACCGCCACCGCGACCGTCGACCAGACCCGCGATCTGCTTGATCACGTTACCGGCGTGGAAACCGGCCTTGACGGCGTCATCGGAGCCGGCAGCGAGCAGGGCCGGAGTGCCCTTCTCAGTCACGCTGGCGACGACACAAGCGACAGGGCCGGCGACCTTCTGATGCACGGTATCCCATACGTTGCGCAGGTCGGCAGCCTCAAGGCCCTGGAGCTCAGCGACAACGAGCTTATAGCCGTCGAGCTCGACGGCGCCCTCGATGGCGCTGGAGATAGCGTCGGAGGAGCCACCGGTCAGAGCCTTCTTGAGCTTATTGGACGTCTCGCGCAGCTCGGCCTGCAGGTTCTCCACGCGGGCGGGAACCTCGTCTACGCGGCACTTGAGCGCAGCGGCGGCGGCGTCGACGAGCGCCAGGCGGTCGGCCATATAGTCGAGAGCACCCTTAGAGGTCACGGCCTCGATACGACGGACATTCGAGCCCGTAGAGGACTCGGAAATGATCTTGAACAGGCCAATCTCAGCAGTGTTGGCAGCGTGCGTGCCACCGCAGAGCTCACGGGAGAACGGCTGGTCCTCGGCGCCCACGGAGACGACGCGGACGACATCGCCGTACTTCTCGCCAAACAGAGCGACAGCGCCGGCGGCCTTAGCCTCGTCGATGCCCATGACACGGGTCACGACCGGCTTGGAAGCGAAGATCTGCTGGTTGACCAGGTCCTCGACAGCCTTGAGCTGCTCAGAGGACAGAGCCTCGAAGTGCGTGAAGTCAAAGCGCAGGTGCTCGGGCGTCACCAGCGAGCCGGCCTGGGAGACGTGCTCGCCCAGGACCTGCTTAAGGGCGGCGTCGAGCAGGTGCGTGGCGGTGTGGTTGCGGCGCAAGAAGCCACGGCGCTCGGTGTCGAGCGCGGCGGTAACAGCGGCACCGACAGTCAGCGTGCCATCGGCAACGTGCGCGACGTGGGCATACAGGCCGTTGTGGTTCTTGGTGTCGGCAACGGTAAGAACAACGCCCTCGGCGGAAAGCTTTCCGGCATCGCCCTGCTGGCCACCCATCTCGGCGTAGAACGGGGTGCGGTCGAGCACGACCTCGACGTCCTCGCCGGCGGCTGCGGACTCGACGGACTCGCCGTTGCGCACGATGGCGACAACCTTGGCGCCCTCGATCACATCGTTGTCATAGCCGTCGAACTCGGTCGCTGCGACCTTGTCGGAAAGCTCGACCCACACATCGTTGAAGCTACCCCAGGCGTCGCCCTTGGCGTTAGCGCGGGCGCGGGCCTTCTGGTCCTCCATGCAGGCAGTGAAGCCGTCCATGTCGACGTCGTGGCCAGCGGTGCCGGCGATCTCGACGGTCAGATCGATGGGGAAACCAAAGGTGTCGTGCAGCTTAAAGGCGACATCGCCCGGAAGCACAGCGCCCTCGGCAAGCGCTGCCAGGGCCTCGTCCAGATAGACGCGGCCGTTGTCGAGCGTCGTGGAGAAGCGCTCCTCCTCGGAGGCGACGATACCCTTGACGAGGGCGACGTTCTTGAGCAGCTCGGGATAAGCCTCTCCCATCTGAGCATTGACCTCGTCGATGAACTTGGTCAGGAAGGCACCCTCGATGCCCAGCAGGCGACCGTGGAACACGGCACGGCGGAGCAGACGGCGAAGGACGTACTCGCGGCCCTCGTTGCCGGGCAGGATGCCGTCCGAGATCATAAAGTCGACGGCACGGGAGTGATCGGCGATAATGCGCAGCGAGCGGCTGGCACCGGAGTAGTCATCGGCGTCATAGGTCTTGCCGCTGATCTCCTCACCGAGCTTGATGAGATGCTGCATCAGATCGCCGTCGTAGTTAGCGGTCTTGTGCTGCATGATAGCGGCCATGCGCTCCAGACCCATGCCCGTATCGAGGTTGCGGTGCGGCAGCTCCGGCATGGAGCCGTCCTCCTGGCGGTCGTACTGGGTAAACACAAGGTTCCAGAACTCAAGGAAGCGGTCGCAGTCGCAGCCGGGCTTGCAGTCGGGGCTGCCGCAACCGACCTCCTCGCCCATGTCAAAGTATATCTCGGAGCACGGACCGCAGGGGCCGGTGGGGCCAGCGGCCCAGAAGTTGTCGTCCTCGCCCAGACGCGAGATGTGGTCCTCGGCAACGCCCAGGGAGCGCCACACGTCATGGGTCTCGTCGTCCTCGGTAAAGACAGTGAAGTACAGGCGGTCGAGCGGCAGCTTGAACTCCTTGGTGATGAGCTCAAAGGCCCAAGCGCAGGCCTGCTGCTTGGAGACGCCGCCAAAGGAGAAGTCGCCGAGCATCTCAAAGAAGGACAGGTGACGGCCGTCCTCGCCGATGCAGTCGATGTCGTTGGTGCGGACGCACTTCTGGCAGGAGATCGCGCCGATCTCCTTCATGGTCTTCTTGCCCTGGTAGTACTCCTTAAACTGGTTCATGCCGGCGTTGGCAAGCAGCAGCGAAGGGTCGTCGGGGACGAGGGACGAAGAAGGATAGAGCTTAAGACCGCGCTCCTCAAAGAAGTTGAGGAACTTGGAGCGAATCTCGGCCGTAGCCATTGACGGGTAGTCAGCACTCATAGAGGGAATCTCCTCGGTTTCACATCGAAACAGTTCAAACGTAACGATATTACCATCCCGCCGCGCCTGTGCAAAAAAGAGGGTCGCTAAACAGCGACCCTCCAGCGAAAGTGCACGTTATTTAGTACTGCGCGATCCTTTGAAAAAGGACTGCTGTATAATTGCATATAAGATTAACCCGGAAGGAGCGATCGATGAAAGGCAAACGATTTGTCCTGAATGCACTTCTGGTTGTAGCACTTTTAGCGCTCTTAGCCTTCTCATGCTGGTACGCAAACCAACCATCATTTGGATACGTATTGTATACAGTAATGTCCGGCGATAAGGCTTATTACACTCTACGCGCAATTGACGTTCTCTTTTTCTATGTAGCCGGCCCCTTATCAATCGCTTTGGTCGCGTTTCTTGTCATTTACAACTTCAAGAAACGTTAATAGAACCTATTTAGAATCCGAATCGTCCATGGAGCCGTCGATGCCGGTATTGGTATCGTCGTCCGAGTTGGAATCATCGTCTTTGGCGAAGGGGTTCTTGAAGAAGCCCGTGGCATCGGGTTGCAGGCCCGAGAGCTTAATCCAGGGATTATCGAGCTCGGGCTTGGGCATGGCCTTGGCCTCGGGCGCAGTCTCGTTACCGATGAGCTCGGACTCATAGATGAAGGTGTCGTCGCCGAGCGCGTCGTAGGCGGCGACCGGGTTGCCATCGGCATCGCGGTACGGCGTGCCCTTAAACACGGCTCCGTCATAGGCCACAAGCTGACGGCCGGTCTCATTCTCGAAGTAGTACACGAAGATGCCCTTGAGGGCCGCACAAAGCGGGATGGCAATAATCATGCCGATGGGCCCCATGAGTGCCGAACCAATAACGAGAGCCGTAAGGCTCATAATGGGATGCACCTGCACTGAGCTCTGCATGACCTTAGGCGAAATCACATTGTCGGTGACGTTTTGCGCGACCATCGTCACGATGAGCGTCCATAACGCCAACATGGGGCTGAACATAAAGCCGAGTACCGTGGCGATTGCCGCGCTCACCCAGGGACCGACGACCGGAACCAAGTGCATGATGCCAGTGAAGATAGCCATGAGCGCCGCATACGGATGGCCGATAATCAGGAAGCCGATAAAGGCGAGGAAACCACCGCAGATGGACGTCACGACCATACCGCGCATGTAGCCGCCGACAGAGCGAGAAAGGATGGCGACCATAAAGCGGTACGAGGTCTCCTTCTCCTGACCGATGATGGTGCAAATCTCGTGATGCATGCGAGGGTAGTCGCAGGCCATCCAGTAGGCAAGCACCAGACCAAGGAAGATCACGAACAACTGCGAGGCCGTATTGGTGATGAGCGGGAACACACCGCGGCCAAGCTCGGCAGCAATCTGAGACACATACTTCGATGCCACGGTAACCAGCGACGAAAGATTATCGTCCAAATACTCCTTGAGCGGCGTGTTATTGAGCGTCTTGGCATGCGAGATCATCTCATTGAGATCGCCACCCGCAACACGAAGCTGCTCGGGCAGGCGGCTCAGGACTTCCATGATCTGACCAAAGAGAATCGGCGACAAGATGCAAACGACACCGACGAGCACGGCAACAACAACAATAAGCGCGATAAGCGAACCGATGCCGCGATTCACGCCATGGTGCTCGAGCCAGTTGGTGATCGGGGACATCACAAAAGCAATGATGGAGCCGACGGCAAGAAACTCGATAACCGGCGCCAGGATGCCCATAAGGTTAAAGATGACAGCGGCGATGACAATGCAGCCGACAACAGCCCAAATGCGAAGCGTCAGAATGCGGGTGTCGCGCAGCACGCGATCGGTTTGTTGGGGGTGTTCACTCATGAACGAATCATCACTCCGTCGGGGTCGATCTTGTCCTGAATCTTCTTAAGCGTGCGGCGCAGCAGACGCGAAACCTGCACCTGAGAAATACCCAGCTTCTTGGCGATCTCGATCTGGGTCATGCCCTTCACAAAGCGCAGCTCAATCACCTCGCGCTCGCGCGGCGAGAAATCACGGATGGCTTCCTCGATCACTAGGCGGTCATCGGTAAAGTCGAGCTCGTTGTCGTCGTCGGCGTAACGGTCGAGAATCGAAGGGGCATCGTCGGAATCGGACGCACCAGGAGCCTCGATGGGCACCGAGGTATAGGCCGAAGACGATTCCATAGCCTCGAGGACCTCATCGACAGTCACATCTAGATACTCAGCGATCTCCTCAACCTTGGGCGAACGCTGCAGCTCGTTGGTAAGTTTGTCAGTAGCCTGGTTGACCTTGGCCGAGAGCTCCTGCAGACGGCGCGGCACGCGCACACTCCAGCCCTTGTCACGGAAATGGCGTTTAATCTCGCCCAGGATAGTGGGTGTCGCAAACGTCGTGAACTCGAGTCCGCGCTCGGGGTCAAAGCGGTCGATAGCCTTGAGCAGGCCCAAATAGCCAACCTGCATCAGATCATCGAGCGGCTCGCCGCGATTCTTAAATTTGTTGGCAAGAAACCTTACCAGGTTCATGTGGGACATGACGAGCTGCTCGCGTGCGTCCGGGTCACCGGTCTCTAAATAGCGACGAAACAGCTCGCGGGTTTTCTCCTTGTCCCAAGCGGTCTTACCGCTCCGGGAACGTTCGGTCATATTAGATATCCGCCTTGAGGTCGAGGGAAAGCGTCAGGGGCGCCGCAGTCTTTTCGTAGGAATCGCACACGCTCGCCAAAATGAGCTCGGCATACACAGCGGCCTGGTCATCCTCGTCGACGGTGGCCTGGTCGCCAAAGGTAAAGGTCATGCCAACGTGAGATTCGTCGACATCGAATTTGATCGAGATGCCATCGGAATCAACAGCCGTGCAGCCGAAAATAAATGCTTCCTCGGCAGCCATACGAATGTCCTCGATGCGATCGACGGACATGGAGCAGAGCGCACCGACATTTGCCGCCGTCATGCGCACAAGGCGCGCCAGACGCGGGTCGCCGGCAACGGTCAGCGTAATGGGGCAAGTTGCTTCGCTACTCATCGCAGGACTCCTCAGAGGTCTCGGCGGGCGTGTAGGTGTAATACTGGGCTGCTTTAGCAGCAGGCTTCTGT
Source organism: Collinsella sp. (assembly GCA_036298225.1). GTDB lineage: Bacteria > Actinomycetota > Coriobacteriia > Coriobacteriales > Coriobacteriaceae > Collinsella. The sequence continues at coordinate 67,830 of JAXJJM010000007.1, read as the reverse complement.
GCATCATTGTCACCAGCAGCGACATCGTCCCCGGCTTCGCCAATCAGGACACGCTCGGTCGGCTGCTCGGCTTCTTCGGCAGCGGAAAGCTTGCGCTCAGCGTCGGCCGCGGGAGCCTTCACCTTGTTAAAGAGTTTCTGCACGGCACCTGCCGCAGAATCAGTCACGCTCGACACAGCATTGCTGGCCTCGGCCATGCTACCGGTGACCTCAGAAATGTCGCGAACCACGGCTTCGACCTCTACGAGATTGGAGGTAAGGGCATCAACTGCCGTCTTGCTCGACTTAAGCAGCGGCTCCATCTGGGCAAGCGCCGGCGTAAGCTCATCGACAGCGCCATCGAGCTTTGCCACCACAGGCTGAGCCTCGGCGATGGTGTTGTTGAGGTCGTTAACGGTCTTATCGAGCAAGTCGACAACGGTGCGGGTCTTGCGCAGGGTAAGCGCGAACTCAACGATGGCCCACACGCCGGCAACAGCGAGCAGCAGCAGGGCGATTTGAATGGGACTCATACAAGCCTCCCAAAGGAATCGATATACAGACGGTTTCCATGGTACCCCAAAGGGGACCGAACATGCCATGAGCAGCAACGTGGGACAAAATTATCAGCAGCTACTTCGGTGCATTCCCGCTGCGGTCGCGTTCACTTTGCTCTAAGCGCCATTCTTCCCAACCGCGGCCGGCAGGCTGCCAAAATGCACCGCGTTCCAAGCCTTCGGGCAAATAGCGCTGGTCGACCCAGCCTTCGGGATAATCGTGCGGATACTTATACACACCGTATTCATCGCTGCCCGGGCGATGGCGATCGCGCAGATAACTCGGCACCTCGCGAAGCCCACTAGAATGGATATCGGCTAGCGCCGCATCGATCGAGGCCTCGCACGCATTGGACTTGGGCGCCAAGCACACATAGAGCGCAGCTTGTGCAAGGTTAATGCGACATTCAGGATAGCCAATAACTTCAGCAGATTTAAACGCGGCATGCGCCACCAAAAGCGCCTGCGGGTCGGCGTTGCCAACATCCTCAGAAGCGTGAATCATAATACGGCGAGCGATAAACTTAGGATCCTCCCCGGCATCGATCATGCGCGCGAGCCAATAGATCGTGGCATCGGGGTCACTACCGCGCATAGACTTAATAAACGCACTGATGATGTCGTAGTGCATGTCGCCGTTTTTGTCGTATGTAAAGCCGCGACGCGGGTTGGCGATCTTCACGTCATCCACGGTGATGGGATAGCGCTCCCCCGCCGCGGGCGCTGGCGTTCCCTCGGTATCGGGACGCGTGACGGCAATCTCGCTCGCAAGCTCGAGCGTCGTGAGCGCCGAGCGAGCGTCACCCGCTGCCAGCGTGCAGATGGTCTTGACCGTATCCTCATCGGCCGAGAACTTACCGTTCAAGCCCTGCGGTGCCTCAAGCGCACGTTCAATAAGCGTGGCGATATCCTCATCCTTCAGATGCTCAAGCTCCACCACACGCCCACGCGACAACAGTGCCGAGTTGACCTCGAAGTACGGATTCTCCGTCGTGGCGCCAATCATAATGACGGTACGGTTCTCAACTGCATGCAGCAGGGCATCCTGCTGCGACTTAGAGAAGCGGTGAATCTCATCGATGAATAGAATGGTGCGGCGGTCGTAGGTATTCAGGCGCGTCTTGGCCTCATCAATCACGCGGCGCAAGTCCTTCACGGTGCCCGTCACAGCGCTGACCTCGACAAACTCGCTCTTAGTATGGTTGGCGATAATATGGGCCAGCGTCGTCTTACCCGTACCGGCCGGCCCATACAAAATCACACTGGAAAGCACGTCGTGTTCGATCGCGGCACGCAACCATGAGCCCTTACCGACGGCCTTTTGCTGGCCCACATACTCGTCGAGCGAATTGGGGCGCATACGCACCGCAAGCGGCGCATTCTGAAAGGAACGCTCGCGCGTCGAAGCAGAAAAAAGGTCGTCCATAGCCATCCCGTACATCAATCAAAATCGTTGTTGACCAACAGTATACCGAAATGATACGAACTACCGTTCGTTAATATAGGTACGATGCGGAAACTTTAGACCCGGGAACAGCTTGCTCGTCAGCTCGCAGAAATAACCGTCCGTCATACTCGCGATATAATCCACCACGGCTTGATCCTTGTCGTCCTGCCAAGCGTAGGTGCGATCGTAGTAGGAAAGCTGCTGCTCAATGCGCGAAATATGGTGCTTAAAGATATACGAAGACTCGTCGCCTTCGTTTATATCCTGCAGGCAACGGTCGTAGAGTTTTTCGAATGCCTCGCGCAGCTCCGCCTCGGAATCGCCTTCGATACCGCCCTTGCTATAGATCTTCTCGTAGTTCTCGTGCTTGGCTCGGCGAATTTCCTCAAACAGGTCCTCGCTCATCTCGATGCGCGGCTTACCATAACTGTGCTCAACGATATCGATGGAGGCATGCGTGAGGATCCAACTGTTGTAGGCACCGCCCCGGCCATCATCAAAAGCGTCGGGCGAAAGCAGGCCCGCCGCAATGGCGTCTTGGCGATCGCGCCCAACGTAGGCAAGGATATCAGAGATGCGGACCACGCAGCCTTCGAGCGTCATGGGACGCAGATGCTCAATTGCGCTATAGCCCGTGGCAATGCAATCCTCAACCGTCTGGTCAAACTGGTCAAAGGAGCCCATGTCCGAGAGCTCAAACACACGCTGCTCGTACTCGCCGTTATGGCATAGCACGCCGTCGAGCGTCTGGAGCGACACGTTGCGGCCATACAACGCGTCGAGCACGCGGACCGACTGCACGTTATGGAAAAAATAACGCCCCGTACGCTCATGAAAGATATCGTTGAGGAAGCGCTCGCCGGCATGGCCGAAAGGCGTGTGTCCCAAGTCGTGACCCAGGCCAATCGCCTCGATCAGATCGCAATTGAGCCCCAGGGCGCGACCGATATCGCGCGCAATGCGGGAGACAAGCTGTACGTGCAAACCGCGGCGTGAAAGATCATCATTGCTACGGAAGCTAAAGACCTGCGTTTTGCCTGCATAACGGGTGTACGCCGGAAGATGAAGTATCTTTTCGGTATCGCGCATAAACGCCGGACGCATAAGCGTGCCTTTGTCGGCGGCGCGATCAATACGACGAATGACCTGATCGTCGTTGCAACGATACGGGTTGACATGCCCCGAAGCACGATCGGCGGAAATGCGCTCGACAAGTTCGGGCGACAACGCCGAGGGAATACGGTCCATGCGCGCCTTAATGACGGCCGTTTCTTGATTAATTGCCATGGCATGCTCCTTAAGAAGGATGCGCAATCGGTTACAAAGTGCAGCCCACGACCTCGATTATGGCAAAAATCGGCACCAAAAACGGGAGCAATGGCAGAGAGCGCGATTTCGTGATGAGGCAGGAGAGGGCAAGAACCAGGAGCGCAGCGGCAAATGCCACGATGCCACCCATAGGGTCGAGCGTGCAAAGCGCGAAAAGTGCCTTAGCATCTCCCATGCCGATGCCCGGGGTTTGGCGAAGACGACGCCAGAAGGACTCAGTCAGCACGAGAGCAAGATACACGATGACGGCAAGACCTGCGTGGTCAAGCGCTGTGTTCAAACCGAGATCGAACCAAACACCCGCTAACGCCGCCACCGCACACGCGCCGGCAAGCCCATTGGGAAACCGTCGCTCTCGGGCATCAATTGCCACGCCGGCAAAGATGCAAATCCAAAACGGGATATAGACCATCGGACTCCTCCTCGAGCTGCATCGCAAAAGCAAAAACCACCACAAAGGTGCCTGTCCCCTTTGCGGTGGTTTTGGTGGTGGTTATTTGGCGCCTTGCATGACCTCGTCAAGGGTAACGTTGACGGCGTGCTGGGTAGGAACCCAGTCGACCTTCAGGAACAGCGCGGCCACCGTGATGGGGATATAGCTGAACATAAAGATCGGGAAGGTAAACAGGTTAGTCACCAGACGCCACTTTTGCGCGCAGTGAATGTGCTTGTACTCAAAGATAGTCGTGAGCAGCGCCAGGATAAAGAAGGTCTGATACATCATGGCGAAGGTCATAATGAGCGAAGCGGCGCACGCCTGCATCTCGACTTCGGTTGCCAAGAAACCATGCGAAAGGCCACCCACAATCAAGAACGTCGCATTAGCGAGCATCGAGATCAGCGATAGCAGCATACCCGGGGCGATCGTCATGAACATGTCGTAGGCGGCAAAGCGATGATAGCGGAACGTCGACTTGACCAGATGCTTGCCGTAGGTAAAGAACACCTGGTAAAAGCCCTTGGTCCAGCGCATACGCTGCTTCCAGGATGCCTTGAACGTCACGGGTTGCTCGTCAAAGAACTCCGCCGGCGCATAGCCAATGCGAATACCGTGAATAGCGCAGAACGTAGTGAACTGAATGTCCTCGGTCAGCGTGTGGAACTGCCAGCCGTGCATGCCCTCGATAACGCTTGACGAGATAAGGTAACCCGAACCCGAAACAGCGCAGGACGTCTTACAGATATTGCGCGCGTTGTTGAGGAAGCGCGCCTCGCGTAGATACCACGTGGCATTAGCAGCCGAGATCCACGAGCTGCCGAAGTTCTTGGAATTGCGATAGCTCGTGACCACATGGAAGCCCTGGTCAAAGGCATCGTTCATCTTGGACACGTAATCGCGGGAGATAACGTTGTCGGCATCGAAGATAAAGTAGCCCTCAAACGTATCGGGATACTCGTTGAGAATGCGATCGAAACCAAAGTCCATGACCCAGCTCTTGCCCTTACGAGCCAGGTCATTGCGCTCGTAAACAATGGCACCGGCCTCGCGCGCGAGCTGCGCGGTGTTGTCGGTGCAGGCATCGGCGACGACAAAGACCTCGATAAGCTCGGACGGATAATCCTGGTCCTTGATGGAGCGAACGAGGTTGGCGATCACGGCTTCCTCGTTATGCGCCGCAATAAAGAAGGCATAGCGGTGGAGTTTTTTGGCCTTGGGAGGCGCGACCTCGCCACGGAGAGCGCCGATGACAAAGAAGACCACCTGGTACAGAAAGCAGACCGTGAGCAGCGTGACGACAATCTGGTTGAAGATCACGATGGGTGTGTTGGTTTGTAAAAAGGCGAGCATGCAGGCTCCCAGGAACGCGTTACGTAAACAAACGTATATATTACCGTAGGGTGACCGAGTTCAAGAAACCACCTAATACTGGCTAGGCTTCGAGAAGACCGAGCTGGGGAACGATTTCGTCGCCGGCAGCGGTGCGGCCGAGTGAGCGCGGGGCCAGGTCGTCAAGAACCGCAGCGAGATCCCACGGCAGCTCGTCGCGGCACTCAATGCGCTCCCCCGTCACGGGATGGTCGAATGCGACGCGCCAAGAATGAAGGAATTGCCTGGTCAGGCCCTGATCGGCGCGTGAATCGCACTTGCCGTAGAGCGGATCGCCCACGCAGGCGTGGTTGATATGGCGCATATGCACGCGAATCTGATGTGTGCGGCCCGTAAACAGGTGGCATTCGACGAGCGTATAGCCGTCGTCAAAACGCGTGGAATCGAAGCGCTCGAGGACCTTAAAGGTCGTAATGGCCTGGCGCGCAAAGGGATCATCGGATACCGCCATCTTGACACGGTCACGCGTAGAACGAGCAATGCCGGTGTTAATGGTGCCCTCATCCATAGCGATATGACCGTGAACGAGCGTAATGTAGCGGCGGTCGAGCGTGCGCGTGCGGATAAGATTTTGGAGCGCGCGCTGGGTGTCGTCATCCTTGGCAGCAAGCATGAGGCCCGAGGTATCACGATCCAAACGATGCACGATACCGGGGCGGTCCTCGCCCTGCACGGTGCCCAGATGGTCGATACCGCAGTGATAGACCAGGGCATTCGCGAGCGTACCGCTCTCATGACCATGCGCAGGATGGCACACCAGGCCGCGCTGCTTGGAGAGCACAATGAGATAGTCGTCCTCATAGCGAATGTCGAGCGGGATGGCCTCGGGAATCACATCGGTGGGATCGTGCGGCTCGGGCAAATCGACCGAAATTCGGTCGCCGGCTCGCACGGCGTACTTTTTAGACAGGCAGGTCTCGCCATTGACTACTACGGCACCGCCCTCAATCAAATGCGCGCAGGCAGAGCGCGTAGGACAGCCGTCATTGGCGCCCAGATAGGCGTCAAGACGCTGACCGGCGGCATCGTCGGCAACAAGAATATGGATGTCGGCCATTAACGCTCATTCCTTTCCCGAATCTTTCGGGCACGCTCCCCACGCTGCTTGGCTTTGCGCTTGGCGCGGGCCTCGTCACGGACGTTAAGCTCGGCGGTCGCATCGACCTCACGGGCCGCGGGGCTCAAGAACATATAGCCGAAGAGGGCGAGCACGACGCCCACGGTAATGCCGATATCAGCCACATTGAAGACGGGGAAGTCGATGAAAGTGGTTGCAATAAAATCGGTCACAAAGCCAAAGGCCAAACGATCGATAGCATTGCCGATAGCACCGCCCGCAACCATCGCCATACCCACAACCTCAAGATGAGCAAGCTGGGGTGCACGAACGAGGTACATGGCAATAGCGATAATGACCGCCAACGCCAGCACGGCAAACGCGATGCCATGCCCCTCGCCCATGCTAAAGGCAGCACCGATATTGCGGACAAACATAAAGTCGATGACACCGGGGATGACGGTCACATGCAAAGCATCGCCCACGGCACGAACCGCAAGCTTGGTCAGCTGGTCAACAAGCAGCACAACCAGCGCCACCCCACCAGCAACACCCAACCGCCAACGCAAAGGCGGCGTCATATCCCCAGCACGACCCAAATCAATCCCCTACCCTCAAGATCATCGAATTCCGTTTAACGCAATTAATCATCTTATATTGCCACACGCAGAGCGCACGACATATTCGCTAACGCCAGATAAATAACCAGCAAAAAAAGCGGCATTCCGAATAACGGAATGTCGCTTAATAGCTTTCGACTAAAAGCGCAAGTCGAAAGAAAGCCTCTTGCTCCAGCAATGGAAACGCCGCGTTATCGTCACCAACAGCGAAAACGTCCCTAAGCGAGCAAGGTGACGTGAAAGAGGAGGGAAGCGTACATTGGTACGCGACCGACGATTGAACGTCAGATTGCCGCTTAGGGGCGTTTGCAGCGTCGGTAGGTTACGGCGTTCTACGAACGCCGTAACCTACAAAGCGTCGGCGCAGCGCTTGCAAATATGTGCGTGGCCGTTGTACTCGCCGACGGTGGTGCGGTAGTTCCAGCAACGGTCGCAGCACTCGCCCTCGGCAGCCTCGATAGCAACGGAGAGCTCCTCGCCCTGGGTCAGCTCAACATCGGAGACGATGTAGAACTCGGCCAGGTCGACAGCCTTGTCGCCGGTCAGCAGCGCGTACATCTCGGCGGGAACGACCGCCTTGACGCGAACCTGCTGGCTCTTGGTGAAGGTGCCGGCAGAGCGGGCATCCTCAAGGGACTTGGTCACGGCGCTACGGAGTTCGAGCGAAGCCTCGAGCACACCCTCAAACTCATTGGCCTCGTCGACCGTAATGGGCGACTTGTACCAATCGAGCAGCGCGGCGTACTTCTGGTGATCGACGCAGCCGGCGGGCGCATAGGCCATGGCCTCATCGACCGTGTAGGACAGGATCGGCTGCAGATCGCGCATGAGCATCGAGAAGAGCTCGGCCAGCACGGTCTGGGCACTGCGGCGCTCGAGCGAGCCGGGCTTGTCGCAGTACAGACGATCCTTCAGGGCGTCGAGATACACGTTGGAAAGCTCGGTAACCACGAAGTCATAGAGCGCACGGTAGGCGCGCGGGAACTCATAGCTGGCGTAGGCGTCGTCGACCTCGGCCTGGACCTGGGTCAGACGGGCAACCATGAGCTTGTCGAGCGGCAGCAGGTCGGCAAAGGCGACGCTGTCGGTCTCGGGCTCAAACTGACCCTCGAGCTCGGAGAGCAAGAAGCGCAGCGTGTTGCGGAAACGACGATAGGCATCGGACGTACGAGCGAGAATCTCATGGTCGATGGAGACGTCGGAGCTGGTGTCGACGGAGGCAACCCAGAGACGGATGATGTCAGCGCCCATCTCGTCGCAGACCTTGTTGGGGTCGATGACGTTGCCGAGCGACTTGGACATCTTGCGGCCCTGGCCATCGAGCGTGAAGCCCTGCGAGACGACCGCCTTGTACGGAGCATGGCCGTTGGCACCGACCGAGGTGAGCAGCGAGCTCTGGAACCAACCGCGATGCTGGTCGGAGCCCTCGAGATACACGTCAGCCGGGTACTCAAGCTCGGGTCGATACTCGCAGACGGCCTTCCAGGACACGCCGGAGTCCCACCACACGTCGAGAATGTCCTTATCGGCCTTGAGGTGATGGCCGCCACACTTGGGGCAAACGCAAGCCTCGCCCAGGTAACTCTCGGGAGCGTCGGTGAACCAGGCGTCGGAGCCCTTCTCGTGGAAGAGCTTGATGACGGCGTCGAGCGTGGCGTCGTTCATGACCTTCTCGCCGCAGTCGGCGCAAGTGTAGCTGGGGATAGGCACGCCCCAGTTGCGCTGACGGCTGATGCACCAGTCGGGACGCTGCTCGACCATGGCGCCGATGCGGTTGGCCGCGTGGGCCGGATACCACTTGACGTTCTCGCGGACCTCTTTGCCAGCCTGCTCGCGCAAACCGGTCTTGTCCATCGAGACAAACCACTGGTCGGTAGCACGGAAGAGCACCGGGTGCTTGCAACGCCAGCAGTGCGGATAGCTGTGCGTGATCTTCTTCTCGAGGACGAGGGTACCGCGCTCGCGCAGGAACTCGATGATGTGCGGGTTGGCCTCATCGGTGTCCATACCGCTGAAGGGGCCACCGGTGCCAAACTCCTCGCCGGTGTAGAACTTGCCGTCGTCATCGACCGGCATGCAGATGTCGGTGATGCCCTCCTTGAGGCAGGCAAAGTAGTCGTCGACGCCGTGGCCGGGCGAGTTGTGGACAATACCGGTACCGTCATCGACACCGACGTAATCGGCCAGCAGTGCCACGCCCTCGACACCGTCGAAGATCGGCTGCTTGTAGTGGATGTGGTGGAAGGTCTCGGCGGGAACCACATAGGGCTTGCCGTCGACCATAACCGGAGTGTACTCCCAGCCAAACTCCTCGCAGCACTTAGGAGCCAGGTCCTCGAGCATGACCTCGGCGCGGCCGTCGTGCTCAACGGCGACGTAGGCGGCGCCGGGCTTGAGGGAAACTGCCTGGTCGGAGGGGATGGTCCACGGCGTGGTCGTCCAGATGATAAAGTCGACCGGGCCGTCGAAGTTCTCGAGACCGGCGGGCTTGGAAGTCATCTCGAAGCGCACGAAGATGGACGGGCTCGTCTCGTCGGAGTACTCGATCTCAGCCTCGGCCAGCGCGGTGTGGCAGTGCTTGCACCAGTGGACGGGCTTGTGGCCGCGATAGATCATGCCCTTGTCGAACATGGCCTTGAAGACCTCAATGTCGGCGGCGTCATGCTGGTGATAGAGCGTCAGATACGGGTTGTCCCAGTCGCCAAGCACGCCAAGGCGACGGAAGCCAGCCTTCTGGAGCTCGATGTTCTCGACAGCGAACTTGTTGCAAAGCTCGCGGATCTTAGCCGTGGAGGTCTGGTTGAACTTCTCGGTGCCGAGCTTCTCCTCGACCTTATGTTCGATCGGCTGACCGTGGCAGTCCCAACCGGGAACATAGGGAACCTCATAGCCCTGCATCATCCAGTAACGGTTGATCATGTCCTTGGAGATCTTGTTCATGGCGTGGCCGATGTGGATCGGGCCGTTGGCGTACGGAGGGCCGTCGTGCAGCACGAACTTCTTGTGACCCTCGTTCTTCTTTAGAACTTGCTCGTAGACCTTGTTGTCCTGCCAGTCCTTGAGTCGCTTTGGCTCGGACTTGGAAAGACCGGCACGCATGGGAAATCCGGTTTTGGGCAGATTCATCGTCTGCTTGTACTCGTTTGCCACGGTACCCCTTTCTTGTCATGGGCGCGCACGCCCTCTGGGCACCAAAAAAGCGCCCGTCCCTACAAGCTGGGACGAAGCGCCACAAAACGGGCTGCACGCCCGCAAAAGCTCTTCGCTTAACCACCCAGCTTAGATGCCCTCGCCCGCGTATTCGCGCGCTCGCATCCGTTACTCGGCTGGCCTGTATCGACGACCATCTCGGCGATGTCTACTAAGACGAACCTGCGCGGCACGTCCGTTGGGACCGCAGCTCCGGGGTGATTTTCATCGGTCGCATGCACGGGTTCTCAGCGCTTCCCGCTCTCTGTAGCATGCGGACGGCCGACTACTCGTCCCCATCAACGCTTATGCGGTGTATGCTAGCACGTTCCGCGTCGGCGAAAAACCCTCAACACTGGTTTTATACGTTCGAAATTTCTCGCTATTACAGCCCTTCTCTAGGAGCAAAATACCTGAAAGCACTTTATCGAACGAAAGAAGGTTGCTATGCGCACGATTGGAATGAGCGACTACACCGTTGGCGAGGATTGCTTTACCGAGCTGCCAACTGCACTGGCGGAGTACGGCGCGAAGAAAGTCGCCATCATTGGCGGCAAGCGAGCCCTGGCTGCGGCGCTGCCGGGAATCGAGGCGGCACTTGAAGGTACCGATGTCGAGGTCCTGGAGACGCGCGTCTATGGCACCAACAGTACGCGTGCCAATATCGCCAAGGTCGTGAACTCCCCTGCCTGCCAGGAGGCTGATGTTCTTATCGCCTGCGGCGGCGGCAAGGCGCTCGACACCGTCAAGACGGCGGCCATCGAGCTCAAGAAGATCGTCTTCACTGTCCCGACGATCTGTTCCAACTGCTCCGCCGCGACCGCCATTGCCGTCGTGTACAACGACGACGGCTCGCTCGAGGGATATTCGTACCCCAACCGACCGGCGCACATCTTCATCAACCCCAAGATCATCGCCGAGGCACCGGCAGAGTACTTCTGGGCCGGCGTGGGCGATGCCCTGTCTAAGCAGCCCGAGGTCGAATACGCCACGAGCGCCGGCAACCTGGAGCACACCGCCGGTCTTGGCCTGGCACTCGCCCACACCTGCTCCGAGCCGCTGTTTACCTATGGTGTGCAGGGTCTTGAGGATGTGCGCCAGAATCTGTCGAGCGAGGCCGTCAAGCAGATCGCGCTCGACATCGTTGTCAACACGGGCTATGTCTCGAACCTGACCAACCAGAACGATTATTACTACAACTCGAGCGTGGCGCACGCGTTCTACAACGCCACCTGCAGCATTCCGCGTGAGGGCACCTACCTGCATGGCGAGGTCGTGAGCCTGGGCGTGCTGGTACTGTTTGCCTATACGGGCGATACCGAGAACCTTGAGCGCTACGCCGCCTTTAACAAGCAGATGGGGCTGCCCGTAACGCTTGAGCAGGTTGGCCTTACCGAGGCAGATATCCCGGCCCTGTGCGAATACGCGCACGCCACCAACGAGTGGAAGCAGGGAAACCCCGAGCCCTTCACCGACGAGAAGTTCGCCGCCGCCATCAAGGCCACCAACGCCTACGGCCACGCACTCTAGGACTGGCCCAAAACCACCACAAAGGGGACAGGCACCTTTGTGGTGGTTTTTTATTGCTCCACCATTCAGTTCGTACTCGAACCCGATTCTATACGAGAAAGGGTTCGGGTACGTTTTTTGTTTATCGGTAATTCTGCGGAAGGACTACTCGGAACGGTAAACAGGAACGAACAGAGGCAGGGTATCATCGTGGTGATGGTATCCTGCCTTTTGCCTTGCGGAACCAAGGTCGCTTTATGCGAACTTGATCGCCACTTATATGGCGCATTGATGGCAATTGCTGCGCACGTGCGTGCCGGGAGCCTGTACACCTCTGGCAAGGCGTAACACACTAGACTTTGTTCCAAAGTCCGTGTGCTAAGGGGGCAGGGCCCTTAGAATTCCTGTGGAGTGTGTACGCACGTACGCAGGAAAACAGCAAATTACGCTATATCAGGGCGTTCTTTCATTGGAGCGTATGGTATACACGGCTTAGTTCAACAAATACGAATTTATTTATAAAGGAGAATATAGATGAAAATGTTTTTATGTTCGCACTTTTCAAGTGTAGGAAGTCTGATAAAGGAAGAAATTGAAAATAAAAAAGTCGCATTTATTCCAACAGCTTCGCTGCGAGAAAGCTACACCGGTTATGTCGGCTCGGCTCGAAAATTATTCAAAAAGTTGGGAGCAATCGTAACTGAAATTGATATTTCAACGGAGGCTTATTCAACGATACAGTCTCTTTTTGAAGATGCGGATGTGATCTATTTTACCGGCGGAAATTCTTTTTTCCTTATAGACCAGCTCCGTAAAACGGGAACGGATGAGCTGTTGAAGAAAGAATTGGCAAAGGGAAAACTGATGATTGGTGAATCGGCAGGTGCGATTGTATGCGCTCCAAGCATCCAGTATATCGAGCAAATGGATGAAAAGCCGGAGGACTACTCACAAGAAGATGATGCAGGGCTTAATTTGATTGATTTCTATGTTCTTCCGCATTTTCTTACAGCGCCATTTAAGAAAGTTACCGAGAAAATAATGACTGAGTTTTCAGATTTGAATCTATGCCCAATTAACAATCGTCAGGGAATTGTAATTGATGGTGAAGGTTCAAAGGTTATTTGCAAAGACTAATTTAAAAGTCCAGTTTGCTGCACTCGTTCCTAGCAGGGTTTGGGGCAGGAGGGCCTTGTACGCGTTCCTGCGCGAGGGCCGCGGGGAGGGACTGCCTGGGTACGGCGCCTGTCAACTCGGTCTACGTCTTTGATGACCTGGTCGTACTCAATATCAACTTCACGGATGATGCCAAAACGGTCACCCGTGAGGAAGTGTTGGGTTCGAGTGCTGTGGATAATGTTCCAACATGCTGGGGTCGAACTCGCTTGCCGGGATCACACGGTAGCCGTGGCGCAGGAGCAGGTCGACGAAAACACCGTTGCCCGCGGTGAGCGTACCGCTAAAGGTGCCGTCGTAGATGTGACCCGCACCGCACGAGGGGCTGCGATCCTGAAGGATGCACGCGACTATCTCTTCCGGTCCGCCTGCCTGCTCGCACATATCGAGCGCACGTTGGGCACCCAGGCGAAATTCGCGATCAACCGAGATGCCCTCGCAGGTACGAACCTCGCCGTTCACAATCTCGGACGGCTTGCGCGGCGTGGGCAGGCCGCCAAAGACCTCGGGGCACACGAGGAGGACCTCGGTCCCCGTGCGCTCGCAAGCCTCGACCAACGCGCGGTGGTAGTTATCGAGCCCGTTATACTTGCAGCTCTCGCCCATCAAGCAGGCGCTCACCACGATCTTCATTTCCATCCCTCTCAAGCAAAACGCCCCATTTGAGAAAGCTGCTCAAATGGGGCGTCGGCGTTTACTGGCTCGGCCGCGGCGTTACTGCTGCTTGGGCATCAGCGGGTTCTCACGCGTGAGGAGATTCATGAACTCCTCGCCCGTGATCGTCTCCTTCTTGTACAGATAACGAGCCAGCTCGTGGAGCTTGAACTTGTTTTCCTTGAGGATCTGCAGGGCGCGGTCGTGCGCATCCTCAATCAACTTGGCGACAATTGCGTCCACACGCTCGGCCGTACCGGGGGCGCAGGTGAGCGACGTATCCTGGTTGAGGTACGCATTCTGGACGGTACCGAGCGCCATCATGCCAAACTCGTCGGACATACCAAAGCGCGTCACCATGTTGCGGGCGAGCTTGGTGGCCTGCTCGATATCGTTGGCGGCGCCAGTCGTCATCTCACCAAAGATGAGCTCCTCGGCCGCACGGCCACCGCAGTAGACGGCGAGCTTGTCCAGGACCTCCTGGCGCGTGGTCAGGAAGCGCTCGTCCTCCTCGACCTGCATGGTGTAGCCCAGGGCACCGCTCGTGCGCGGAACGATGGTGATCTTCGTGACCGGCGCAGAGCCCTTCTGGCGAGCGGCAACAATGGCATGGCCGATCTCATGGTAGGAAACGACCTGCTTCTCGTGGTCGGAAAGCACCGTGGACTTACGCTGTTGGCCGGCAATGACGACCTCCACCGACTCCTCGAAGTCGTCCTGGGTTGCACGCTTGCGACCTTCGCGAACGGCGCGCAGGGCGCCCTCGTTGATGATATTGGCCAAATCGGCGCCCGAGGCACCAGGCGTGGCGCGGGCAATCGCGGTCAGATCGATCGGCGGCTGGGTCTTCACGCTCTTGGCGTGCAGCTCAAGGATATTCTTGCGACCGGTCAAATCGGGCAGCTCGACGGGAATGCGGCGGTCAAAGCGACCGGGACGCAACAGAGCCGGGTCAAGGCTGTCGGGGCGGTTGGTGGCAGCAAGGACGACGATGCCCTTGTGGTTATCGAAGCCATCCATCTCGGTCAGCAACTGATTGAGCGTCTGCTCGCGCTCGTCGTTGCCGCTAAAGCCGCCGCCATCGCGCTTCTTACCGATGGTATCGATCTCATCGATAAAGACGATACACGGTGCCTTTTCCTTGGCCTGCTTAAACAGGTCACGAACCTTAGCAGCGCCGCGACCGACAAACATCTCAACGAACTCAGAGCCCGAAATGCTAAAGAACGGAACACCGGCCTCGCCGGCAACAGCCTTGGCAAGCAGGGTCTTACCGGTACCCGGAGGGCCAACAAGGAGAGCACCACGCGGCAGCTTGGCGCCGATCTCCTCGTAGCGCTGCGGCTTCTCCAGAAAGTCGACGACCTCCTTGAGAGACTCCTTGGCCTCTTCCTGACCGGCGACGTCCTTAAAGGTCACGCCCACGTCCTTGGAGGCGATCACGCGCGCGCCGGACTTACCCAGTCCGCCGCCGCCAAAACCGCCGCCGCCAAAGTTCATCGACGGGCCGTCGTCACCCATGGCCTTCTTCATGCGGCGGTTGAGCCACCAACCGATGAGAAAGAAAATCGCCATGGGAAGAATGAGCGTAAGCAGGTAGTAGGTCATCAAACCCGAGTTTTTATCGGGAACGACCGACTCCAGCGAAGCGCCAGACTCAAGCACGCGATCGGTAAAGCCCGCATCATTCGGCACACCGGTCGTCTTATAGGCGATGTTCTCGTCCTCGCCCTTCTTGGTGTAATAAATCGAGTAATCGTCCGTGTTGTACTCGACCTTGTCGACGCTCTTCTTGTCGAGCGCTTTGACAAACGTCGAATAATCGGTCTTCGTAATCTGCTGCGTGTGACCGATGTTAGGGAACAGAACGGTCGAGAGCACGAGGTAGACGACGAAGGCGATGAGCACGTAGAGGATCATATTCCGTCTACGTTTGTTGTCATCCATCTCCATCTGCTTAAACTCCATCTACTGGGGTTGATAATGCTATCTAGAATACCCAACCCAGACGGCGATAAACCGACGCCGGGCACGAAAGGACAGAGATGGCATCACTGGAAGTCGGCAAGGTTCAGATTTACACGGGCGACGGCAAGGGCAAAACCACGGCCGCCTTGGGGCTAGCTTTGCGCGCCACAGGTTATGGGCTCGACGTACTCATGCTGCAGTTTGCCAAGAAGCTGCACTGCGCCGAACACGATGCCGCGCCACGCCTAGGGCTGCGAATTGTACAGGCCGACCGCGACACGCCCGAGGCTTGCGCCGAACAGATCATGGAGCTTGCACGCGAGCAGATATCACAGGTCGACGTTCTGATTTTGGACGAACTCGGCGAGGCCATGCGCCGCGGCTTCGTGACGCGCGAGGATGTCGAGGAACTGATTGCGATGAAACCCGACACCACAGAGCTCATACTGACCGGCCGCGGCCTGCTGCCCCTCGCGGACCTCGCCGACCTGGTCACCGAAATGCGTCCCATCAAACATTACTTCGACGAAGGCCTCCTAGCCCGTCAAGGCATCGAATACTAATTAATCCGAAGAGTAGTCATTGGGGACGTTCTTAAACGACTAGTCATTGGGGACAGTCTTATTGATGAAGAGCAACAAGCCACGACCTACATATCACGCCAACCGCTCGTGCCATTTGCGATCGTTGCCCGACCAAGGCCAACAGCTCTCACAATTTGATTGACCGTGAGACCCGATTTGCGCATTTTGCAAAGAACAGGTCTACGCTCGGTTGGAGTCATCGCCTTGATATCCGAAAGAGAGACAGGAGCTGCAATCTGTTTTGCGATTTCGAGTACTTTGTCGTCGAGAACACGAGGATGAGGCTCGGCATCATAAGGCGCGTTCTCAAGCCTATCATCAAGATAATGCCGATATTCCAGCGAACCGCCCACGAGGTCCAGCACTATACCTGGATCGCAAAACCCAAATCCGTCATAACCATACGCATATGCTCGATAGCTAGACCAGCGATATGTATCGACAGCGGAAACACCCGCCTTAACTGGGTTCATATGGATGTAGTCAGCGAGCGCAATTGCCTGAATATCATTCTCAACTGGAATGTTCTTAAATCGATCCTGAAACAAATGACCAACACGGTCAGTTTTGCGATTGAAATACTTAGCATACGAGGTAAGGATGCCACTCATGCATGATGAAATTCTCCCATGAGGGTCATCAACCATGAGATGAAAGTGATTCGACATGAGGCACCATGCTGTAACGCCAATGCCATTACCGACAAGCTTGCCCTCGAACAAAGTGAGCATCCGATATCGATCTTCATCGTCTTCAAAGATGCAAATGCGCCATTTCCACGCGCGATAATATGGTTATAGCCCGTTAACGAAACGACTCGACCCGTTCTTGGCATATCGCCCTCCCATCAAAAACCCACCGGGCAACTTCTGATAGGCGCGGACGATCTAATTTGCTGAGCCCGTTTTGACAGTTTACAAGGGCATGCATGACAAACTGGATGAAAACCCGAAAATCGTGTCGCAAAGAGTGTCCCAAACGACTAGTCATTTAAGAACGTCCCCAAGAACTAGTCGTTTAAGAACGTCCCCAATGACTAGGCGGTGGCGCGGCCTAGCCAGTTGCCGCTGTGGTGGTAGATGGTGAACATCGTGGCCGTAATGAGCCAGGTTACGGGGTAGACCAGCAGTAGATGCTCAAGCGACGGATCGAAGGGCATGATCGCAAACACCCAAATCACTCTGAGTACGACGGTGCCAAAGATGGTGAGCATCATAGGCTGCAGACTCACGCCGGCGCCGCGGATGGAACCCGAGGCGTTCTCGATAATCGAGAAAATCGCATAGAACGGCGCAATGAAATGGAGGATGGTCGTGGTGTACGCCGAAATCGAAGCATCGTCGACAAACAAACGCGACAGCGGGCCCGAGAACACCAGCAGCACGGCAGACAGGCCACCAATGAGCATAAACGACAGCACGAGCGACGTATGGTAGCCCTTGCGCATGCGCTCGTAGTTGCGCGCGCCAAAGTTCTGCGCCGAGAACGTAGTGATCGATACGCCGAGCGCCTCGGTCACCATCCAGATAATGCCATCCAGGCGCCCAGATAGACCCCAAGCAGTCGTGACATCGGCGCCAAACGAATTAACCGACACCTGGATCAGCACGTTCGAGATCGAATAGGCAGCCGATTGAAAACCGAGTGGCAGACCACACGAGATCATACTCTTGCAAATACCGCGATCGATACCGAGCTTAGACAGCGAAAGACGCCATGCACCCGGAGCGCGCATCATGCGCAACACGATCATCGTTGCATTGGAGCAAATGGTCAGCGCCACTGCGATGCCGCAGCCCAGCGCCTCCATATGCAACACAGCGACAAAGATGATATCCAGCACCACGTTAACAAGGCAGCCAGAGGCAATGATCACGGCGGGCCCGCGCGTGTCGCCCACGGCACGCAGCAGTGCGGTTCCCATATTCAGCAGCAGTGCCGCAACCATCGCGGCAAAATAACAGCGAGCATAGGCCACACCCTCGGCCAATAGTTCATGCGGCGTGTTCATAAGCACCAGCATGGGCTCAACGAACACTATGCCGAGAATGGAGAAGACGATACCGCCCACCAGCGCGAGCGTCATGGCCGTGTGAACCGAACGACTCAGTCGTTCATCATCGTGCTGGCCAAAATACTGACCGGTAATGACCGCGCAGCCGGCGCCGACGCCAACGCAAAAGCCAATGCAGAGCTCGGTGAGCACCATCGTGGCTTGAATGCCACCCAGCGCGAGCTTGCCGCCAAACTGGCCGACGATATACGTACCGATAAGCGTGTAAGCCTGTTGAAAAAACGAACTAAAGAAGATGGGGACGCACAGCGACAGCAGCTGTTGCCAAATGACACCCTGCGTTACATCGATAGCCGTAGATTTCTTAGCCACACGCCCTCCCCGCCAACGTATGTTAAACAACAAAACGGCAATTTAAGACCAAAGCCAATATCAGCTTAGCACCGACTGGCGTCGACCGAAACACCCCGAATCAGAGCCAGGTGCGAAATATCTGCCTAGTGATACAAACCCGGCTGGTAGTGATACTCATTGCTCACGTGCGGGCACAGCTGCCAAAAGGCGACGGCGCTCGCCGCGGCCACGTTAAGCGAATCGACCCCGTGCGCCATCGGAATGCGCACCGCGTGGTCACAGCCGGCAATGGTCTTGGCGCCCAAGCCGGCACCCTCGGTACCCATAAAGATTGCCAAGCGATCAATCTCCTGCAGCACGGGATCGTCCAGCGATACGGAATCGTCCGTCAACGCCATAGCGGCACACGAAAAACCGGCATCGTGCAACGCGCTCAGACCATCATGCGGCCACACACGAGCCTCGCTGCCAATGCGCGTCCACGGCACCTGAAACACGGTGCCCATGCTCACGCGGGCCGAGCGACGGTACAGCGGGTCGCAGCACGTCGGGCTGACCAAAATACCGTCAACGTTCAATGCGGCAGCCGAGCGGAAAATCGCGCCAACATTGGTGTGATCAACAATACCCTCAAGCACGCACACGCGCACCGGACGACCCCCCGCCGCCTCGACGACGCCGCCCAAGAACTCATCAACCGGAATCTGACGCGGGCGACGGAACGCCGCGAGCGCACCGCGCGTCACGTTAAAGCCCGTCAGCTGCTCCATAAGCTCCATCGAGGCCACGAACACGGGAACCGGGCCCGCACCTTCGCGTACCGCCAGGCGCTCAAACAGCGGCATCATCTGGTCGAGCCAGCGTTCGCCCAAAAGAAAGCTCACCGGCTGATATCCGGCACGCACCGCGCGCTCGATGACCTTGGCACTCTCGGCGATAAAGATGCCCTTTTGCGGCTCCAGCACGCAGCGCAGCTCGCGCTCGGTCAGTCGCACGTAGGCATCGAGCCGCTCGTCCGTAAGCGAATCGATTCGCAGAACCTCAACGGCATCAGTCATAGCAGCCAGCCCGCACCCTTCTTTACAGCACCTATACAAATATCGGGGCAACGCCATGCGCCGCCCCGTCATTCATTTCAACCCGATAATACCGAAGGGATAATCGGTTTTACGCCTCGATGCGACGATACGTCACGAACTCATAATCGACGCCCTCGTCACCCTCACCGGCGGCAATCGTCGCGACCCCGCTACGCTGCGCAATCTCCCACGCAGGATCGGCTTCCAAATCGGGAAAGTACGTATCCACGACATGCACGCAATGGTCATGCGTAACCTCGGCCTCGACGCAATGCGGCAAAAATTGTCGATATACCTCGCCGCCGCCAATCACCCACGCAACGGGTTCATCGGCCACGGCGGCCAGGGCCTCGTCAATGCTATGCACCACGTCGACGCCCCCGGGCGCAAAATCATCATCGCGCGTAAGCACGATATTGCGACGGTTCTTGAGTGGACGCCCACCGGGAAAACTCAGCAGCGTCTTGCGCCCCATGATGACCGGGCAGCCCTTGGTGCAGGCCACAAAATGGCGCATGTCGGCGCGATTGGACACCACCATGTCGCCCTCGCACCCAATGCCCCAATCGTCACACACGGCAACGATAGCAGATAGCTTACACGTCATGAGCACCACCTACACCGCAATGGGAATGTTCTTGACCTGCGGACCGTGCTCGTAGCCCTCGACGATCAGATCATCGGTCGTAAACGCGTAGAAATCATGCACATCGGGGTTGAGCGTTACCTTGGGAGCCGCAAACTGCGGACGCTCGATAAGTTCGCGGATGATATCGACATGACGGTCGTAAATGTGGGCATCGGCAATCACGTGCAGCAGCTCGCCAGCGATCATATCGACCGACTGCGCAACCATCATCAGCAAAATGGCGTACTGGCACACATTCCAGTTGTTCGCGGCCAAAATGTCCTGGCTACGCTGGTTGAGAATCATGTTGAGCGTCGGCTTGTCATCCTGCGGGCGCTGCGTCACGTTATACGTCACGCTGTAGGCGCACGGATACAGGTGCATCTCGGACAGATCGCTAAACACATAGGTGTTCGTCATAATGCGGCGGCTGTACGGCGTGTGCTTAAGGTCGTACAGCACGCGGTCCATCTGGTCAAAGTCACCCTCGGCATAATGGCTTTTCTGGCCAATCTGGTACCCGTAGGCCTTGCCGATGGAGCCGGTCTCGTCGGCCCACTCATCCCAGATATGGCTGTTGAGGTCATGCACGTTATTGGACTTCTTTTGATAGATCCACAGGATCTCGTCCATGGCAGACTTGAGCGCCGTGCGGCGCAGGGTAAGCGCGGGGAACTCCTCGCGCAGGTCGTAGCGCGCCGTGACGCCAAAGTTTTTAATGGTATAGGCAGGGGTGCCGTCCTCCCACACCGGGCGGACCTTTTGGCCCTCGGTGGTGGTGCCATGGTCCAAGATATCGCGGCACATGGTTACAAACTGTTGATCAGCTTTGCTCATTGACCCTCCTGTCAGTCGCCTACAAGCGAGATTCATTGTAGCCCAGGCGCACGCGGCCCCACAGCCCAAACATAAGCCCTCATTTTCTGACATATGCCAGAAATTACTTGCGCAAATCCGCACGTTCGCTATTCTATTGTTGACATATGTCAGATTTGGAGAGTGTATGGCTGGAAGACGCGAAAAACTGCGCCGCGTTGGGATCATCCCCGAATATCGCGGCTTTACCCCCGATGGCCTTGCCAGCGGAGACGCTATCGATATGACGGTCGATGAGCTCGAAGTACTGCGCCTGTGCGATCTGGAGGGCCTCAATCAGGAGGCCGTCGCCCTGCACATGGGTATCGCCCGCGCCACGGTGGCGGCAATCAGCAGTCGCGCGCATCGCAAGGTGGCAAACGCGCTGGTCAATGGACGGGCGATCGTCATCGAAGGCGGCAACATCGCGTACTCCCCCATCACCACGACGACGGCCGCATGGCCAGCAAAGGAGGTCGGCACCATGAGGGTGGCAACAACGTACGACAACGGCAACATCTTTATGCACTTTGGCCGCAGCGAGCAGTTCAAGATCTACGACATCCAGGATGGCAAGGTCCTCAACGAGCAGGTCGTAGGCACCGGTGGCACCGGCCACGGCGCCTTGGCGGGCCTGCTTGCCAACGGTGGCGTTGACACGCTCATTTGCGGCGGTATCGGCGGCGGCGCTATCAACGCGCTTGCCCAAGCCGGCATCACGGTCTATGCGGGCGCCCAGGGCAGCTGCGATGCCTGCGTCGAGGCCCTCATTGCCGGCACGCTCGCACAGAACGGCGAGGCCACCTGCGACTGCCATGGACATGATCACGAGCACATCCACGAGCATGGCGAGTCCTGCGGCTGCCACGGTCACCACAACCATGACGGGCACGAAGGCTGCGGCTGCCACTAGCGGCAAGCACCTCGTCGAGAACGCGCTTCCACGCGTGCGACAACCAGCGAACAAACGGCGAAGGCCGCCTGGAATACCATCCAGGCGGCCTTCGCCATACACGACTCAACTAGTCGTTACTTCTTGTTGCGCATCTGCGCTTCCATCTGGCGCAGCAGGTCCATATCGGACTTGGGGCCGCCCGTTCCCAGGCCGCCCATGCCGCCCAGGCCCATGGCATCCAGACCGGGAATATTGGGCATGCGCATCTTTTTGCCCTTCTTACCCTTCTTCCCCTTCTTGCCGCCAGCCTGCGCCTGATTGGCCATCGTGCGCATGCGGCCCATCATCTTATTCATCTCGCCCCACTGCTTCATAAGGCTATTGACCTCGGTGGGGGTCACGCCGGCACCCTTGGCAATGCGGGCACGGCGCTGACCGTTGATGATGGAGGGGCGAAGGCGCTCCTCCTTGGTCATCGACATGATGATGGCCTCGTTCTTGTCGAAGATGCCCTCGTCCAGGTTGCCGCCCATCTGGTTGAGCGCGCGCTGACCACCGGGAAGCATGCCCAGAATGCCCTTCATGCCGCCCATCTTCTTGACGGCCTTCATCTGGTCGAGCATGTCGTTCATGGTAAAACCCTCGCGCAGCATACGCTCGGCAGCCTCGAGCTGCTCGGCGTCGGCCGCCTCCTGGGCCTTCTCGATAATGCCGACGACATCGCCCATGCCTAAAATGCGCTTGGCCATGCGGTCGGGGTAGAACGGCTCAAGCGAATCGGGCTTCTCGCCCATGCTCACGAACTTGATGGGCTTGCCGGTCACCTGGCGCACGGAAAGCGCGCCGCCACCACGAGCGTCGCCGTCGAGCTTGGAGATGATCACGCCGTCAAAGTCGGTGCGCTCGGCAAAGGTCGAGACGACGTTGACGATATCCTGGCCGGTCATGGCATCGACGACCATCAGCACCTGATCGGGCTTAACGGCCTTCTTGATGTCCACGGCCTCCTGCATCATCTGCTCGTCGATCTGCAGACGACCGGCGGTATCGACGATGACCACGTCGCGCAGGTGGTCGACGGCCTCCTGGATGGCGCCCTTGGCGATATCGACCGGGTGCTCGCCGTCACCGCGGAAGACCGGCACGCCGATCTCGCCGCCGAGCGTGGCCAGCTGGTCGGCAGCAGCGGGACGGTAGACGTCGCACGCGGCGAGCAACGGCGAGCGACCCTGCTTCTTGAGCAGGTAGGCCAGCTTTACGGCAGCCGTGGTCTTACCGGAGCCCTGCAGACCCACAAGCATGATGACATTGGGAATACGGTTGCTAAAGACGAGCTTGCTCTCGGTGGAGCCGAGCATCTCGGTAAGCTCGTCGAGCACAATCTTGACGACGTTTTGCGCCGGAGAGAGCGACTCCATGACCTCGGCGGTCATGCAGCGCTCCTTGGTCTTGGCGACGAACTCCTTGACGACCTTGAAGTTAACGTCGGCCTCGAGCAGCGCCATGCGAATATCGCGCATGGCCGAAGTAATATCGGCCTCGGTCAGCTTGCCCTTGCCGCGCAGGCGGTCAAATGTATCGTTGAGGCGATCGCTCAGGGAATCAAACACTAGTCACTCCTTAATTGGACTCGCCCACCAGGGCGCGGCAGAAATCTTTGGCATTGAACTCCTGCAGGTCATCGACCTGCTCGCCCACGCCGATGCGCAGGATGGGAAGCTTGAGCTTCTCGGCCACGGCCATGGCGATACCGCCCTTAGCCGTGCCGTCGAGCTTAGTCATGATAATACCGTCCAGGCCCAGCGCCTCGTTAAACTCGAGCGCCTGGTTCAGACCGTTTTGGCCCGTCGCGGCGTCGATCACAAGCACGACCGAAACCGGCATGGGACCGGCGGCCATATTGGCGGCGCGCTTACGCGTCACGTTAACCACCTTGGCAAGCTCGCGCATGAGCTCAGGGCTCGTGTGCAGACGGCCGGCGGTATCGATAAGCACCAGGTCGCTGCCGCGCTTGTCGGCCTCGTCGAGCACGTCGTAGCAAACACTTGCCGGGTCGGAGCCGCGGTCGCGCTTGATGACGGGGACGCCAGCGCGCTGGCCCCACACATCGAGCTGCTCGATAGCGGCAGCACGGAAGGTATCGGCCGAACCGATCACGACGTTCTTGCCGCGGGCGGCCATGGCGCTCGCGATCTTACCGACCGTCGTGGTCTTGCCGGCACCGTTAATGCCCACAAACAGCACGCAGCTCGGCGTATCGGAAAACGGATCGCGCTCGATGGGCACAAAGTGCTGCTCGAGCTGCTCGGCCAGGGCACGGCGAAGCTGCGGAGCGGTCTTGAGGTTCTTCTTGGCCGCGGCATCGCGCAGGTCATCGGAGACCTTGATAGCGACCTCGGCGCCCATGTCACCCATGACGAGGGTGTCCTCCAGGTCCTCCCAAAAATCCTCGTCGACCTCGCCGCCAAAGTAGAAGACCTCGTTGAGGGCCTCGCGGCTGCGCTCAAGTCCGCGCGAGAGAGCATCGAAGAATCCCATTATGCATTCACGACCTTTCCGGTTTCGCGATCGAGTTTTTGCGAGACGACGCGACTGACGCCGTCGGCTTGCATCGAGACGCCGTAGAGGACGTCAGCGTCCTCCATAGTACGGCGCTGATGCGAGATAACCAAGAGCTGCGTATCGGAACGCAACACGTCGAGTGCGCCGATAAGCTTGGACAGGTTGGCGTCATCGAGTGCCGCCTCGACCTCGTCCAGCACATAGAACGGCACCGTGCGCGTGCGGTACACAGCAAAGAGCAGGGCGAGCGCCGTCAGGCTCTTCTCGCCGCCCGACATGAGCATCATCTTGGTGATGCGCTTGCCGCGCGGCTGCGCCACGACCTCGATACCCGTCTCGGCAGGATGCTCGGGATCGGTCATCTCCAGATGAGCCTGGCCGCCCGGGAAGAGCATGGCGAAGATCTCGCGGAAGTTCGCATCGACCTTCTCAAACGTCACCAGGAACGCCTTGCGCATCTTACGGTCGATAGCCACGGTGATCTTGGTGAGCGCCTTGCGCGCGCTCTCCAGATCGGCCAGCTGCTCCTCGATGTAATCGGCGCGGCGCTTGAGCTGCTCGTACTCCTCCATGGCAACTTGGTTAACGGGACCAAGGTTGTTGATCTGGCGCACAAGCTGGTTGAGTTCGCGCTCGGCGGCATCGCGATCGGTGGGCGCGGGAAGCATGAGCGCTTCTTCGAGCACCGTCGTGCCATCGGCGGTAATGGCCTTGATGGCAGCCTCGACCTGCACCTCGAGCTTGCCGCGTGCGACCTTGAACTCGTTTTGCGTCGCCGTGGCGGCATCGACCTTCTCCTTGGCGCGGGCGACCTCGGCCTTGGCGTCCTCGATGGTCTTTTTGAGCGAGGCCGAGTCCGCCTCCTCGAGCGAAGCCTGGTCACGCAGACGCGCGGCCCAATCCGACGCGCGCTCCAGCAGGGCCGAATAGCGCTCGTGCATGGGATCGACGCGCAGGCGCAGCAGCTCAAGCGAGCGCGAGGCTTGACGCGTTCCGCGGATGCGGCGATCGATGCCCTCCAGACGATGCTCCAGATCGGGCACGCGCCCCTTCAGCGAACGCAGGCGCTCGCTTGTCTGGGCCAGGCGAACCTTGGCGTCGGCGAGCTTGCCGGCGGCCTCGGAGTCGTCGCGACGCACGCGATCGAGCTCGTCGTTGGCCTCGGCAATTTGAAGCCCCAGGTCGCTTGCCTGCGCACGGGCCTCGTCGCGCGAACGGGTGAGCTCCTCAACGCGCGGGCGCGCGGCGCGAACGGCCTCGGCAGCCTGTTCACGGCGCTTGGAAATACGCACGCGCTCGACCTCGGCATTGTTGGCGCTCTGCTCTAGGCGGCCGATCTCGGACAGCAGGGAGCGGCGCTCGCCCTCAAGGCGGGCAATCTCTCCGTCGGCATCGCCCTCGGCGGCACGCGCTTCCTCAACGGCCGCATTGGCCTCGACGACCTGATCCGACACATGCTCAAACACGGCAGCCAGATCGGGCTCCAGGCCCTCCAGCTCGCGAATGCGGCGCTTGCGCTCCAAGGCACCCGAGGCCTCGCCGGCATCGAGACCCACACGCACCAGGCCGCCACAGCTTACGCGGGCGCCATCGGGAGTCACATAGGTCACACCGTCAACGACAGGCGCAGCCAGCGCGGCAGCCAAGTCATCGACCACGTAATAGCCGCCGAGCAGCGCCTCGACGACGGGTCCGTAGCCTGCGCGCACGGACAGACGATCAACCAGGCGGATACCGGCAGCGCCCTCAGCGGCGGTAGAGCCGCTCACGTCGCGCGCCACCAGCAGTGCTTCGCCCGAGGCCTTCTTTTGGTCCAGAGCCGCACGACCGGCACGCTCAAGCGTGGCGGCGTCATCAAACAGCAGCGCATCGATATCGCCGGCGAGCAATTGCTCAACCAGGCCCTCAAGCTCGCGTGGGGCCTCCAGCACGTCGCCCAGACGACCCAAGACATCGTCGCCCAGCGCACCCACCAGACGGCTCACGAGCGGCGAGCTGTCGGCCATGCGGGCATCGAGTTTCTTTTGGCTGGCAAGCTCCGAGCGCACCTCGGACAGCTTGTTGCGCGCCTCACTCTCACGATTACGCAAGTCCTTCAGGGCCGCGCGTGCCGTCTCGGTGGCCTCACGCGCATCAACCTGAGCCTGGCGCACCTCCTCAAGAGCGCCTTCAAGCTCCTCGGCGCGGTCGCGACGGCTCTCGAGCGAGGCCGTGACCTCCTCGAGCTGTTCGTCAATCTGCTCCAGGCGCGAGGCATACATGTTGTCCTCGACCTCGGCATTGCTCAAGGAATCCTTCACCTTGGCAAGCTCGAGCGCGGCGTTATCGGCTACGCGCTGAACATCGCGTTGCTCACGCGTAAGCTGCGAAATCTGATTGTCGAGCGCCACGCGCCGCTCGTGGAGCTCGGCGGCGGCAGGACCAGCGGCGTCAACGTCCTCCTGGGCCTGCATATGCGCACCGGTCACTTCCTCAAGCTGCGCACGCGCGTCCTCGAGCTCCTCGACCACGCGACGACGCTGATGCTCGGAGCTCGAAATCTGACCGCGCATGTCAGACAGGCGCGACACCATGTTGTGGCCCTTTTCTTCGAGCAGGCGCATGTCGGAGTTAATGCGGCCGACCACATCTTGCATATGGCGGCGTTGCTCGCCCAGGTCGCCCACAAACAGGCCCTTTTCCTCGAGCATGACCTGGAGCTTCTCGAGCTCGCGCTCCTTTTCGCCCAAGCGGTACTGCGCAAGCTCAAGCTCGGCCGCGCCCTCCTTGGAGCGGCTCTCCAGGTCGTTCCACTGCGACTGCAGCGAACGCAGCTCATCGACGGCCAGCATCTGCGTAAGCTCGTTCGCGCGCGAGGACAGCTCTTTGTACTTGCGCGCACGATCGACCTGACGCTCCAGCGGTCGCAGCTGACGGGCGATTTCCTTATTGATGTCGCGGGCACGCGTCAGGTGCTCGTCCATCGACTTAATCTTTTTGAGCGCACGCTCCTTGCGGCGCTTGTGCTTAGAGATGCCGGCGGCCTCCTCGATGAGGGCGCGGCGCTCCTCGGGGCGGCTCTGCAAAATGGCGTCGAGCTTGCCCTGGCTAATAATGGAATGCGTATCCTTGCCCAGGCCCGAATCGTGCAGGATGTCCTGAATGTCCATCAGGCGGCACGGACTCGAGTTGATGAGGTACTCGCTTTCGCCCGAGCGATACATGCGACGGGTGATGGCGACCTCGTCGAAGTCGACGGGCAGCACATGGTCGGAGTTGTCGAGCACCAGCGTGACCTCGGCCACGCCCACCGGTTTGCGCGCTGACGAGCCCGAGAAGATAACATCCTCCATGGCCTGGCCACGCAGCTGCTTGGCGCTCTGCTCGCCCAGAACCCATAGGATTGAATCGGAGATATTCGATTTTCCCGAGCCGTTGGGGCCGACGATGACCGTCAGGCCCGGTTCAAACGACATGTGGGCGCGGTCGGCGAACGACTTGAACCCTTTGAGCGTGAGGGACTTGAGATACACGGTTCCTCGCTTAAACAGGCTTCTTGTTGAGAATCACGCCGTTGGTGGTGTAGCCCATGCGGTCGAGCGCCTCGAGTGCGGCGGCTGCCTCGGCTTCCTTCTTAGAGGAACCGGTGCCGCGACCCTGGCGAATGCCATCGATCAACACCACGGCGGTAAAGGTGGGCGCATGTGCCGGCCCCTCGGAGCCAACCAGCTTGTACGCCGGGGGCTCGTGACCGTCGGCTTGCACGCACTCCTGCAAAAACGACTTGGGGTTCGCAGGATGCTCGGCACGCTCGGAAGCCAAATGCGGCTTAAGCGTACGGTGAATGAACTCCGCCGCAACGTCCCAGCCGGCATCCAGGTACAGCGCGCCCACGAGCGACTCATAGACGTTCTCGAGGGCCGAATGCAGGCCGCGCGCACCGGTACCGGTCTCGGAGGCACCAAAGATGATGATGTCGTCGATGCCCAGCTCGTGAGAAACCTCGGACAGCGTAGCGCCCGAGACAAGCGACACCTTCAAGCGCGTGAGCTTGCCCTCGTCAAACTCCGGATAGGACTCAAACAGGGAGCGTGCGACCACAGCGCCCAAAATGGAATCGCCCAAGAACTCAAGGCGCTCATAGCTGGCAGAAACCGGCTGGCCCTCGACTGCCGAGGGATGCGTAAGCGCCGCGCGCAGCAGCACCTTATTGTTGAACTCGTGGCCCAGGATTTCCTGGGCGCGCGTAAGTCGGTCGGATAAAGCCAAGACTTAGGCCTCCTTGGCAGCTTCGATAGCGTCGACGGCGTCGGCGACAGAGTTGAGCGAGAGCAGGGTCTCGTCATCGATCTCGAGGTTGAACTCGTCCTCGATAGCCGTAACCAGCTGCAGGCGCTCGAGCGAGTTGGCATCGAGGTCGTCAAAGGTGGTCTCCTCGCTAATTTCGGCAACATCGACGCCCAGAACGTCAGCAGCGACCTCGGCGATCTTGTCGAAGATTTCGGAGCGGTCCATAGCGCTTCCTCTCATAGTGCATGAATACCAAAAGAATGGTACCGCCCGGGCGGTACCAAGACACGGTTCTGATTCTACCCCACGACGTGCACCGCGAAGCACATAACAGCGCTCTAACTCGCTCTTATAAAACGATACCGTCCATAGAGTTGGCGACATTATCGACCAGCCCGGCGCGCACGGCTTCGGCCGCCGCGAGCGTACCGTTTTTAACAGCCTCGACCGAGGTGGCGCCATGGCCGATCAGGACCACGCCGCGCAAGCCCAAAAGAATCGCGCCACCCTTGGCGTCACCCGAAAGCTTGGCCTTTATCTCGCGCATCTGCTTTTTAATGAGCAGCGCGGCGATCTTGGTGCCGAGCGAGGCCATAAAGGCGCCCTTGAGCTCCTGCAGCAAAAACTTGGCAGCGCCCTCGGTGGCCTTGAGCGCAATATTGCCCGACATGCCATCGGCAACGACGACATCGAAGTTACCCGAGGTGATGTCCGTTCCCTCGCAGTTACCAACAAAGCCGGGAACGGCGGCCTTCATAGCAGGGAAACAGGCCTTGGTAAAGTTGGAGCCCTTCTCATCCTCGGTGCCGTTGGCAAGCAGGCCCACGCGAGGATGCTCGATGCCCAGGACGACGCGGGCATAGGCGCTACCCATCTGGGCAAAACGCACCATGTCATCGACCTCCACATCGGGGTTGGCACCCATGTCGCACAGCACCGTCAGACCGCCGGCGCGATTGGGCAGCGCATTGGTCAGACAGGGGCGCACCGGCTGCTTCTTGCCTTCGGCCTGATACCTAAACGGCGTCACATAGGCGGTGGCGGCGGCGGTCATGGCACCGGTGGAGCCGGCGGAGAAGAACGCATCCGCGTTGCCCTTCTTAATGGCGCGGCAAGAAAGCACGATCGACGACTTACGCTTGGTCATCACGGCGCGAATGGGATCGTCATCCATGGCGATAACGTCAGGCGCCTCAAGGGCCTCAACACGTGCATGGGAAGCTGCAAAGGGATTGACGATTTCGGCGGGACCAGCTGCCAAGACCTCGATATCGGGATCGGCGGCAAGCGCAGCCTCGATACCATCAAGAACAACCTGAGGTTTCTCGTCTCCGCCCACAACGTCTACACAAACGCGAACGTTACTCATAATACATGCTCCTTATACAAAAATGGCCGACTCATTGAGCCGGCCATTGTGGTTCCATTTGGAACGGCATCGCATCCAGAGTATACCGTTACTCGGTAACGATAACCTCGCGGTCCTTGTAGAAACCGCAGCTGGGGCACACGTGATGCGGGAGCTTGACAGCACCGCAACGGGGGCACGTGGACTGAGCCGCAGCCGAGATCTTCATGTTGGCGGAACGACGGGTGTGAGTGCGGATACGACCCTGCTTTTGTTTAGGTACGGGCATAGTGACCTTCCTTATGAACTATCCAGTGTGGCGATTACGCGCAAGTAGCGATACTACCACAGTTTTACTCATCAAGCTTGAGATTCTTCAATGCTGCAAATGGATTTTCCGTGGCAGCGGCCCATTCTGCCTCTGCCTGGGCGGCGCAATCGCATTGCTCGACGTTGAGATTGCAACCGCATGTGGGGCACAGACCACGGCAATCGGGCTTGCAGAGCACCACAAACGGCGTGTCCATAACGACCGCGTCATTGATAGGCTCACCCAGATCAACGATACGGTCCTCACCCAGGAGCTCGTAGCCGTCCTCGTAGGCCTCGGGATCCTCGGGCTCCTCAAAGAGGTAGAACTCCTCGATCTCGCCGGCGATATCAAACGAGGCGGGCTCCAGGCAACGGTCGCACTCGCCGGTGGCGTGCGCGCGAACCATGCCCGTGAGCAAGACACCGGTACCGGCATTGGTAAAGACAACGTCGTAGTCGATGCCGTCCTGAAGCTGGTACTCCTTCTCGCCCACCGTGTAGGTGGCGACATCGACCTTACCGGTCAGCGGATACGAATCTCCAGGAAACTCGAGCTGCTCGGAAAGATCGACGGTAACGCTCGGGAACTCAGCCATTACCACTGACCATTCTGTTGGGCGGCACCCTCGTTGAGCTGCTGACGGCAACGGGTAACGGTGCCGGTCAGGCTCTTGAGGTTCTCCTCCAGGTGCGTAAAGACCTGCTCTGCGTAGTCCTCGGCAGCATAACGCGTCTCGCGCTCGTACTGCTGGGCACGATCGCGGATGTCGTCGGCCTGCTGCTGCGCAAGGCGGACG
The DNA here is from genome assembly GCA_036298225.1 of Collinsella sp. Lineage (GTDB taxonomy): Bacteria > Actinomycetota > Coriobacteriia > Coriobacteriales > Coriobacteriaceae > Collinsella. The sequence continues at coordinate 36,820 of JAXJJM010000007.1, read as the reverse complement.
ATCTCCTGCTCACCGGCAATGGTGAGGGCCTGCTGCTGAGCGTCAGCGATGATGGAATCGGCCTGAGCGGCGGCGGAAGCCATAAGCTCCTCGCGCTCCTTAAGGATACGGCGGGACTTCTGCCACTCCTCGGGATAGCTCATGCGGATCTCGTCGAGGATGTTGAAGAACACGTCGGCGTCGATGACCTTGAACTGAGCGTTCTTGCCGAAAGGCGGCTTGGCTTCCTCGATCAGCCCTTCGAGCTCATCGACCAAGCTGACGATCCTATCGCCAGGAAAATTCTCGCCCGGCATCCGGTCTCCTTTCATAGGTAACATATCATCGTGCTAGTTTACCACATGCCACCAGGCAATAAAAAACGTCACGAAAAGCGATGTTTGAGCGCTTCGACCACGTTGGACGGGACAAACGTCGATACATCGCTGCCGAGCGAGGCGATCTGGCGAACAACCGAGCTCGAGATATAGCCGTACTGCGGCGCACTCATGACAAAGATGGACTCCAGCTCGCTATCCAGGCGATAGTTAAGGTCGGCCTGCTGCAGCTCATATTCAAAGTCGGTCATGGCGCGCAGGCCCTTTACCACGGCCCCCGCCCCCTGCTCGCGAGCGAAGTCGACCAAGAGGCCGGTAAAGGGCAGGACCTCGACGCCGTCGATATCACCGAGCGCCTCGCGGGCCAGCGCCACGCGCTCATCGAGCATAAACGTGGTGCCCACGCCGTTTTTACCCTGCGACTCGGCAACAGCGACGATCACGCTGGGAAAGATGCGGCGGGCGCGGCGAATCACATCGATATGGCCAAACGTGATGGGATCGAAGGTGCCCGGGACGATCACGCGGTTGATGGTGTCATTCATGGGCGTCCTCCTGAAACGTCGTGGCATCGTTGTTATCAGCATCGGTGACGGCACTATCGCCCTCACCGTCGTCATCGCCGACCCAACGAAGCAGGTCGACCGAGGTAATGCCGTAGCGCTTCTCACGTACAGTCTCAAAGCCTACCGGATGCGCGCCCGCATCGGCGGCGGCATGCTCAAACAGGGCAAAAGCGCCAGGTGCAAGCAGACCCTGCTGAGCCAGGTTCTGCAGCAGTTCCTCGACCGGCTCGGCACCAAAAGCATAGGGCGGGTCGAGCAGGACCAGATCAAAGGGGCCGCCCGGTACACGACCGCGCGAGGCACTCGCCAGCATGTCGCCTGTGACCACGCGCCAACGCGCACGGTCACGGCAGAGCGACTCGATATTCTTGGTAATGAGCCGCGCGGCGTTGCGATCGATCTCAAACGTCGTGAGCGAGCGGGCCCCACGAGAGAGCATCTCTAACCCTAAGGCACCGGAGCCGCCAAAGGCGTCCAGCACACGGACCTCGTCCAGATCGAAATCGAATGCCGACATGACCATAGATGCGCACGCCTCGCGCACGCGATCAGTCGTGGGGCGGGTGACATCGCGACCACGGGGCTCCTCGATCTTACGACCGCGCCATTCGCCGCCGATGATTCTCATCCTCCGCTGACCTCCTTAAAGATATGTCGATAACGCATGGCGACCGCGTCGCGCAAGGGGCGCGTCGCCACGGAGTCAAGGGCGCTAGCATACCGCAAGAGCTCGACCGCGTCCAAATGGGCCCACTCGATCAGTTCCTCGTCGGCATCCAGGTCGACAAAGCGCAGGGTCACGCCGCCGTGCTGGCGGTACCCCAGGATTTCGCCCTCGTGACGCAGACGCAGGTCCATCTGGGCGAGTGTAAAGCCGTCCGAGGTCTTTTCGAGCGATTGCAGACGATCTTGCGCCGCCGATGCGCCGCCGTTGCCGTTGGAGTGCGTCATGACCAGGCAGGTGCCCGACACGCTGCCACGGCCCACGCGGCCGCGCAGCTGGTGCAGAGCCGCCAAGCCAAAGCGCTCGCCGTTCTCGATGACCATAACGGTGGCGTTAGGCACGTCGACGCCCACCTCGACCACCGTAGTCGAGACGAGCACGTCGATCTCGCCACGCTTGAAGGCATCGATGACCCGATCCTTCTCCCCGGCTGGCATGCGGCCGTGAAGGCGCTCGATGGCAAGCCCCGGCAACGCCAGACGCAGGCGGTCGAGCTCGGTTGCCGTATCGTGCAGCGGCACGGGGACGGTTACGCGGCCCTCGTCGTCGCGGGCAATACCGGGCACGTCTTCCAGCTCATCGGCCGAGTCACTCGGCTCCACGAGCGGGCAAATCACGTAGGCCTGCTGACCCTTTTCATGCGCCTCGCGGATGGCGCCATAGGCGAGGTCGCGGCTCGACTCGGTGAGCACGCGTGTCGTCACGCCAGCGCCAGGGACGGGCCGATGGCGGATGATACTCGTGTCCAGATCGCCGTAGACCGAAAGCGCCAGCGTACGCGGGATCGGTGTCGCCGTCATAACGAGCAGGTCCGCACCGGGGCCCTTCGCGCGTAGGGCGTTGCGTTGGCCAACGCCAAACCGGTGCTGCTCGTCGATGACGACAAGCGACAGATGATTGAACGCAACGTTATCCGAAAGCACCGCGTGGGTTCCAAAGAGGACGTCGAGCTCGCCCGATTCAAGCTGGGCATGGATCTGCTCGCGCTCTGAGGCCGGCGTGGCACCCGTCAGAAGCGCCCAGGACATGCCCGCCTGCGAGAGAAGAGGGCCGGTCTTATCGGCATATTGGCGCGCCAACACGCCCGTGGGCGCCATAACGCAGGCCTGCGTACCGCTATCGGCAGCCACAGCCAGAGCGCAGGCGGCAACGGCGGTCTTACCGGTACCGACATCGCCCAGCAGCAGGCGGTTCATCACGCGCCCACCATCGCACATATCGCGCAGGATATCTTGGAACGCGGTCTCCTGCTCGTCGCTCAGCGAAAACGGCAGGGCTTGCTTAAGCGCGGCCAGGTGCTCGCCCGCGGTGTGGGCATAGGGAACCACATCGACCAGGCCGCCGACGTTGCGCAGGCGCAGCGCCAGCTGCAGGTAGAGGCACTCCTCGTAGGCAAGCCGTGCGCGCGCGATATCGCACTCGGCCATACTCGATGGAAAATGGATCGAACGCAACGCGCGGGCATTGCTCATGAGCTTCCGCTTTGCGCGCAACGGCGCGGGAATCGGATCGAACGGATTGCCGACGACCTCGAGCGCGCCGCTTACGATGCGGCGCATCCACGCCTGGCTCACGCCATCGCTCACGTAATGGACCGGCAAAATGGTACCCGCAGCACGACCGTCCTCAAGCTTTTCAAAATGCGGCGAGGCCATCTGCTTAAAACCGTAGGCAAACTCGACCTTGCCCATCACGGCCAAGCGGTCGCCCTGCTTAAGCTGCTGGGCAATCCAGGGCTGGCGGAAAAAGGCGACCTGTAGCACGCCCGTCTCGTCCACCAGCGATACCTCGGTCACCTGCATGCGCGGACGCGGCTGCTTTTGGACGATGCGGTCGACCGTGGCGATGATGGTGCACACGGTACCGATGGGCGCCATCTCGATGGACCACGAACGGGTAAAGTCGAGGTATCGATGAGGGATATGGAGAAGGAGGTCCCCCACCGTCCGAATTCCCAGACGGCGAAGGGCCTCCTCACGTTTACCCGAAACATATTTGAGTCGCGCGATATCCTCGTCGAGCGCATTGCTCTGGGCAAAGCGCTCCGAGACGCGCGGCACGGAGCAGAGCTCGGACATGGGCAGATGCCTACTCGATCGAGAAGATCACGGGATAGAGCGGCTGCTCGCCACGATGGGCGTCAATCTCCAAGTCGGGCTGAGCTTCCTCGATGGCGTCGACGATCTCCTGGAAGGCCTCATCGGACAGCTCCTCGCCGGCCAGAATCGTCAGCGCGTCGCCCTCCTCTTCCTCCTGCATGCGGTTGATGCAGTCGAGCGTGACCTGCTTCACGTCGGAGCCGACCACGTCGATGGAGCCGGCGATGATACCCATGACGTCACCGGAGTGAATCGGAGAACCGTCAGAGGCACTGGAGTCGCGCACGGCGCGGGTGACCTCGCCATCGCGGACCTCGCTGATGGCGTCGACCATGGCGGCGACGGCATCCTCGAGCTCGGAATCGGGCAGGACTGCGAACAGCGCGGAGAAGGCCTGCGGGACGGTCTTGGTGGGAACGACGGCGACCTTCTTGTCGGTGCAGGCTGAGGCAGCAGCCTCAGCGGCCATGCGGATGTTGCCGTTGTTGGGCAGAATGATGACCGAGGTCGCGTTGACCTGGTCAACAGCGCCCAGCAGGTCTGCAGTCGAGGGGTTCATGGTCTGACCACCCGACACGATCACGTCGACGCCGAGGGACTTGAGGATGTCTGCCTCGCCGGACCCAGCGGCAACGGCGACAAAGCCCAGCGCCTTGGCGGGCTCGGCGGCCTTTTCCTGGTCCTCATGAATCTTGGCGGTACGGTCGTGGGCCTCCATCTCCATGTTGTGGATAAAGACCTCGTAGATCTGACCAAGCTGAAGCATGTGCTCGAGCACCAGGTTGGGGGTGTTGGAGTGCACGTGGATCTTGTAATCGGGGTAGGCGCCCACGAGTAGCTCACAGTCGCCCATGGAACCCAGGAACTTAAGGCACTCATCCTCGTCAAAGGGAGCGTCAGCCTTAAAGAGGAACTCGTTGCAGTAGCGGAACTCCGAGCCCTCCCAGTCGTCGTTGGCCTCGATCTCAACGCGATTGAGGGCCGCGTCGCGGGCAGAGCCAGCGGAATCAAACGTGGCGGAGAAATCCTCGACCACGGTGCTGCGGCCAAGAGCGGCGGCAACAAAGTTCTCAAGGAAAATAGCAAAGCCAAAGGCGCCGGAGTCGACCACGCCGTTCTCCTTCAGAACGGGCAGCAGGTCGGGCGTGCGAGCGACGGACTGGTAGGCCTCGACGACGATGGCATCGAGCGCGTCCTCGGCCGAGAACTTCTTCTTTTCGCACTCGTCGGCCTTGGTCGAGACATCGCGCAGCACCGTGAGAATCGTGCCCTCGATGGGCTTACGGACGGCCTGGAAGGCGACCTTGACGGCGCGGCGGAACGCATAGGCGATGTTGGCGGACGTGATGGGCTCATCAGCAGAGACGAGACCCTCGGCCACGCCGCGCAGGATCTGAGAGGTGATGACGCCGGAGTTGCCGCGGGCACCCATCAGGGAGCCGTGGGTGATGGCGCCGGCGATGGCCTCCATATCGGCATCGGCGGGAAGGGCGGAAAGCTCCTTGGTCACCGAGGCGAGCGTGAGCGACATGTTGGTACCGGTGTCGCCGTCGGGTACGGGGAAGACATTGAGCTTGTTGATCTCCTCGGCCTTGTCGGAAACAGCAGCCGCAGCGATCGGAAAACAGGTGCGAATGGTCTTTGCAATCATGGGTATTTGAATCTCCGTTTTCGGATGCTAGTTCAGACGGCTCTTGAGCGCGTCGATGTGAATGCCGATCTTAAGGCTGGCGGGATCGATCTGGGCGACCTCCTGCAGGGTGAAGGCAACGGAGCTCGAAAGATTGTGGCAGACGGACTTCATGTTGACGCCGTTCTCGAGCACGACGTGAAGATCGACCGTAAGGCCGTTCTCGTCGGCGGAGACAAGCACGCCCTTGCGGAGGCGCTGACCGGCAAGCAGGCGCACGCTCTCGGCGCCTTGGAGCTGCTCAGCCATACCGACGACGCCATAGCACGTCATCGCGGCATAACCGGCAATATCGGCAATAACGTCGTTCGAGACGCTCAGGCTGCCGTTAATGGTCTCAGACACAAGAATCTCCTTATCTGGTGCTCGCGGCACCATGTCGTGGGAGCAATCATTGCAATATTCTACAACGACCGCGCCATGTTGAGGTGGTGGGTCGCGGGATTACATCCTCGACACGAAATGTTGATACGGTAACGTTCGCGAACGGCGATCGCGGCATGAAAAAACCCGCCGCATAGCGACGGGTTTTACAACCTGGCTCCCCGGGTAGGACTCGAACCTACAACAGCGCGGTTAACAGCCGCGTGCTCTACCATTGAGCTACCGAGGAATTTAAAGCCCAACAGAAAGGGCTGGAAAATTCTGGCTCCCCGGGTAGGACTCGAACCTACAACAGCGCGGTTAACAGCCGCGTGCTCTACCATTGAGCTACCGAGGAATAGGTGCGTGCTCTCAAGCAACGAAGTTTATTATACGGACGAATCAGCTTAGGGCAAGAACTTTTTTAAGAAATTTTCCGACCTAGTCATTGGGGACGACCCAGTCGTTGGGGACGTTCTTAAACGACTAGTCATACAAGAACGACCCCAACGACTACATGAAAGCGCCCTAAAGCGGATGTGCTTGAGGGCGCTTCTTGCTTGACTAGCTCTCGATGTAATCCTTCAGCTTGCTGCTGCGGCTCGGGTGGCGGAGCTTCGCCAGGGTCTTGGACTCGATCTGGCGGATGCGCTCGCGCGTGACGCCAAACTCGCGGCCGACTTCCTCGAGCGTACGGGGATGTCCGTCGACAAGGCCAAAGCGCAGCTCGATAACCTTGCGCTCACGATCGGCAAGCGAATCGAGCACCTGGGTGAGCTGCTCCTGCAGCATGGAGAAGCTGGCGGCATCGGGCGGAACGATGGCCTGGGAGTCCTCGATAAAGTCGCCCAGTTGGGAATCCTCTTCCTCGCCGATGGGGGTCTCGAGCGACACGGGCTCCTGCGAGATCTTCTGGATCTCGCGGACGCGGTCGGCACTCATGTCCATCTCGGCACCGATCTCCTCGGGGGTCGGGTCGCGACCCAGGTCCTGGAGAAGCTGACGCTGCACGCGGACGAGCTTGTTGATGGTCTCGACCATGTGCACGGGAATACGGATGGTACGGGCCTGGTCGGCGATAGCGCGCGTGATGGCCTGACGGATCCACCACGTGGCGTACGTGGAGAACTTAAAGCCCTTCTGGTAGTCGAACTTCTCGACGGCGCGGATCAGACCGAGGTTGCCCTCCTGAATCAGGTCCAGGAACAGCATGCCGCGGCCGACATAGCGCTTGGCGATGGAGACGACCAGACGCAGGTTTGCGCTGATGAGCGCCTGCTTGGCTTCGAGGCCCACGTTCTCAATGCGCGTAAGACGACGCATCTCGGCACGCGTGAGTTCGAGCTCACCAGCATCGGCAGCCTCGAGCTTCTCGGTGGCATCGAGACCGGCCTCGATCTTCATGGCCAGATCGACCTCTTCGGAGGCGGTCAGCAGGTCGACCTTGCCGATCTCCTTGAGGTACATACGGACCGGGTCGCCGGTCAGCATCACCGTGGAGGCATCGATGCCGCGCACGCGCGAACGCGAACGGGACGTGCGCACGGTGCGCTTCTTCTTGCTCTTGGAAGAACCCATCTCGGCGTCGGCCTGGCGGGCCATCTTGAGCTCGTGATCGTCGAGCGAGCCGGAATCGTGCTCGTCGTCGTCATCGAAATCGTCGGTATCGGTATCGTTATCGTCATCGTCGACGTCCATGGGGGCGTCGTCGTTACCGCTCGCGGAGATAATCTGGATGCCGCTGTTGCGCAGCGCGGAATACACCGCGGTGAGCTGCTCGTCAGAAACATCGATATCCTTCAGGGCGACCTGAATCTCGTCCTCGGTTACCGAAGTCCTGTTTGAGCCGTTGCCCATGAGCTTTGCAACGTAGGATTCCAGCCCAGTACCCGTGCTCTCAGTCTTTTTTGGCACAGATTCTCCCTTCATAGTCCACAGGACTCAATACTTTAGCACACACATTGACGTCTATACCCAAAAAGAAAGCTGGATATAGACGAGAATACGCTGGTTGACCACAACATCTAGGCTTGTTCGGTGCCTGCGGCCTCCAGGCCGATCAAACGAAACGGATCCGCCACGCCGCCGATCGACTTTTGCAGTTCGCGCTGACGCTGCGAGTCCTGCGCGGCCCGCACGGTCAGCGTACGACGGGCCTCATCATCGAGCGAACGGTCCTGGCGCAGCTTGGCCTGTGCGGCACGCATGCGACGCTTGATGGTGTAGAGCTCGAGCGTATCGAGCATAAACGCGATGTTCGTCTCGGTGGGGTGCTTGCTCGTCGCCGAGATGCGCCCGGCACTCACAAGCGTTGCCGCCTCGGGACACACCGAGCGTGCCGCATCCATGCAGGCTGCAGGATCGGTTCCCGGCGGCGTTGCCAGAACGGCCCATGCGATGGACTCGTGACGTGGGTCAACCCACTCGATGGAGCAGATGCGGTCGGCATACGTGCGGAACAGGTCGGGGTAGCTCGTGAGCATCGTCAACAGTTCGCGCTCCCCTGCCAAGGACTTGCGTTCAAGATCGGTAAGAACCATCGGCGCCGCCGCAGCCGGTGCGCCCGAACCGTCAGCCGCAGGCACAGCGCCCATACCATCAGGCACATCGATCGGCGGCAAGTCGTCAACGACCTCCACTGGTGCAGCACCATAGGCATCGAGCGGGACGTAGTCGTACGGGTCCTCCTCGACCGGTGCGGACACCGGTGGCGTCGCACCCGCGGCCCAGGCACCGCGAGACGTCCCCTGCGAACCAGACGCCCGACCGCCCGCGCTGCCCGCGCGCTCAGCTTGCGCGCGTTGACGCTCATAGTTCTGCTCACGACGTCGTTCCGCATCCTCGCGCTTGGCGACATCGCGAAACACACGGCCCGAGCTCGCGCGCACGGTCTCCAGATCCAAACCCAGCAGGTCGGCAATCTGGATAAAGTACGTGTCGATCATATAGCTATCGCGCAGCGGATAGATGAGCGTCAGCGCATCCTCGAGCGCCTTGGCGCGACCGCCCGGCGTGGTGATGTCGCTCGACTCCTGCAGCGAACGGTAGACAAAGTCCATGAGCGGCTCGGCCGCGTCGATGCGCGCCTGCAGCTCCTGGCCGCCGTGCGCCGCAATAAACTCCATAGGGTCGTTGCCGTCGGGCAGTACCACGCAGCGCAGGTCCATCGAATCCTGCTCGATAAACTGAATCGCGCGGCGGGCGGCCTTCTGGCCCGCGGCATCGCCATCGAACATATACACGATGCGCTTGGCAAAGCGGGTGAGCGTCTTTACATGATGCTCCGTGAGCGCGGTGCCCAGCGTGGCGACAACGTTTTTAATCCCCGCCTCCCAGCAGGCGATGCAATCGGTATAGCCCTCCACCACGATGGCGGTATCCTGCGCGACGATAAACTCCTTGGCCCAATTAAAACCGTAGAGGTTTCGCTTTTTATGAAACACGCTCGTCTCGGCGGTGTTGAGGTACTTAGGCTGGCCGTCGCCCATAATGCGACCGCCAAAGGCAATGTTGTGACCCTGCTCGTCAAAGATGGGGAACATCACACGGTCGTAGAAGCGGTCGGCAAGCTGCCCGCACCCGCGGCTCACGGCAACATTGGCGTCGATCATCTCCTGCGGGGTAAAACCCGCCTGGGACAGGTGCGACACCAGCGCGTTACGGCCTGGTGCAAAGCCCAGGCAGTAGCGGCGGCAGACGTCGCCACCCATGCCGCGGCCGGCAAAGTACTCGCGCGGACGACCGTCCTTACCGCGCATAAGCATGGTGTGGTAGAACTGGGCGGTCTCGGCGCACAGATCGTAGATGCGGGCACGCTTAGTACCGCGCTCGCGGCGATCTCCGGTGTCGTGCAGCTCAATACCTGCGCGATCGGCCAAATAACGGATTGACTCGGGAAAGCTCAGGTTCTCGCGCTTCATGATATAGGTGAAGACGTCGCCACCCTCGCCGCAGCCAAAGCAATGCCACACCTGCGTGGCGGGAATAATGTGGAAGGACGGCGTCTTTTCGCCATGGAAGGGGCAGCAGCCCCAAAACTCATGGCCGCGGGGCTTGAGCTCAACCGTTTCCTGCACGATGGCAACCAAGTCAGACGCAGCGCGTACCTGGTCTTTTTCCTCATCGCTAATCACGGATGCTCACCCCCTGATCGCCCAAGTTGTGACGAATATCTTCGATATTACCCTCGACGGTCGCGATCAACTCATCCAGCGAATCGAACACACGCGAGGGACGCAGCCAGCGCGTAAACGCCAGCGAAACGAAAGCGCCGTACAGGTCGCCCGTATAACCAATTAAGTTGGCCTCGAGATGCGCCGAAGCGGCATCGTCGGCATACGTCGGCGGCAGTCCGACGTTAACGGCAGCGGGCCACACGATGTCATTGACCAGCACCAGACCCTCATACACGCCATCGGCTGGCACCTGAATGCCGTCGGGAACCTGCAAGTTTGCCGTGGGAAAGCCCATGCCAGAACCCTCGTGACGGCCGCGAATAACACCGCCGCGCACCATATACGGACGGCCGAGTAACTCAGCAGCAAGCTCCACATGGCCCTGTCCCAGCTCATGACGAATGCGGGTGGCGCAAATGGCCTCACCGCCCTCGCAAAGCAGGTCGTGACCATACACGTCAACGCCGTGCTCGGAACCCCAGGAGCGCATCTCGGCAACACCAGAAGCACCGCCACGACCCAGCCTAAAGTCACTGCCAACGCGAATCGAGCGAATGTCGACTACGCGTGACAGCAGTGCGAGAAAACCGACATGGTCGAGTGCCGCAACCTCTGGCGTAAAGGGAACGGCCACCACTGTATCGACCCCAGTCTGAGCCAAGGCATGCAGACGGTCGGCCGTCGTCATCAATTTTTGAGCGGGCGAAGGGCTCACCACAACGTCCGGGTCGGGATCGAAGGTAACCACGACCGCCTTACAGCCATGGGCACGGGCATCACGGACAAGCGCTTCGATGAGTTCCTGGTGTCCACGGTGAACGCCGTCGAACACGCCAATGGCAATCGATGCGGCACCCAAGTGCTCACACTCATCAAACGTATCGGCAGCAACGATGCGAGCCTCGTCCGACTCGCCCGCGAAAAAGACACGCGCGAGCTCGCGAGCGGACAACATCATCGAACACCGCCGATTGCCTGCGGAAACACGTGTTCCATCACAAAGCGACCGCCCTCAATGCGGGCGAGCGCCTTGAGTCCCCCATCGAGCACCAACGCAAACGGCGCCTTCGAGGAATCGAAATCGGCAAGCGCACGCTCAACGGGAATGCGTCGGCCGCAGAGCAGGTCGTCGGCAAGATTGCCCGGCAAGTCAACACGTGTGGCGCCCAGGGCCGCAATGGGATCCAGGGCAAAGCCAGCCGCGGACTCGGGAGAAAGCTCCTCGACCGCATGACAAGCGCCAATGGAAACAACACCGGAAGCCGTGCGGCGCAGCGCGGAAATATGCGCGGCGCTATCGCAAGCGCGGCCCAGGTCGCGAGCGAGCGCACGGATATAGGTGCCCTTGCTCACCGAGAACGCCACGGTCCACACACACGTATCACCTTCGCCGCCCACGGCGATCAGGTCGGCGGCATAGACCTCGACGGGGCGCGGAGGTAGGTCCACCGCATTGCCCTCGCGAGCAGACTTGTAGGCGCGAACGCCATTGACCGAGATAGCCGAAAACGCCGGCGGCACCTGCATCTGCGGACCCAGCATGGCGGCCAAGTGCTCACGGGCAAAGGCAGGATCGCGCAGCTCGTTGCCAACAGCCACCGTGCGGACCGCCTCGCCCTCCGCATCATCGGTATTGGTCTCGGCGCCAAACGAAATGTCGGCGACATAGCTTTTGGTATCGAGGGTAAGCATGCCCAGCAGACGGGTGGCCTGGCCCACGCCCACCACCATGACACCGGATGCCATGGGGTCGAGCGTGCCGGCATGGCCGACGCGCCGCTCATGGAGGGCGCGTCGGCATTGCGAAACCACGTCATGGGACGTGCAGCCCACCGGCTTATCGACGGCGAGTAGCATATTCAATTGAGAAGGCGTTCGACGAGCCATGTACCATCCAATTAGTTAGAGCTCGACGGTCACCGAAGCGGGATCCTCCCCCACCAGCTCGGCCAGCATGGGAAGTGCCACGGCGAGCGTCTCGCGAATCGTTCCGTTGTTGGAGAAACCGGCGGCAGCATGATGCCCGCCACCGCCAAAGTTGGCAGCAATCTCGGACACATCGAGGTCGCCCTTGGAGCGCAGGTTGCCACGCACCTTGGTATCGCCCTCAATGCCCTTTAAGAACATGCAAACCTCGACGCCCATCACCGAACGCACCACATCGACCAGGCCGTCGCACTCGTCCGAGGTGACACCGCAGGCCTCAAGGTCGCTCTGGTAGGCATAGCTATACGCCACGCGCCCATGCGCGACCGTCTTAATGCGACCCATGACAATGGACTTGAGGTGCAAAAACTCAACGCGCATGCTCTGATAGACCTCGAGCGCAACGCGCGCCGGATCGGCACCGTGCGCCACCAGGCGCGAGGCCGCATGGAACGCGGCGGCATCGGCGTTTTGGTACTGAAAACGGCCGGTATCGGTCACCAAGCCGCACAGCAAGCAGGTCGCGACGCCATCACGTGCGACAATGCCGCAATTGTCCAAGAAACGGTCGATGATCATGGCGCAGGCCGCGGCATCGACGCGCCTCAGACTGAGCTCGGCAAACTCCTCGCGCGCCGGATGATGATCGAAGCACACCACATGCTTGGAGCGACGAAGCACCTCGGCGGAATTATTGAGGCGCTCGACGACCGGTACGTCCACCGAGATGAACAGGTCAGGATTGCCGGCGTACGCAGATGCCGGCACCAGGCGATCGGAGCCTTCCATAAAGCGGTAAATGCGCGGAACCGGGTCATCGTCTGCCAGCAGCAGCGCAATGTCCTTGTTAGGGAAAAACTTCATGAGCGAAAGGCCCAGACCCAATACGGAGCCCAAGGCATCGCCATCGGGAGAAGTGTGTCCCGAAATCGCAATGGAGGACGCACCCTCGATGAGCTCGAGGATGCGTCGCTGAATATCTGCAGACTCGCACGAGGCGAGGTCGGCGGAATTAGTCATCTAAAGCTGCCTCCTGGGCGGCATCCGCTATCGGATAGCCGTCCTCGTCCTTTTCGATCGCAAGCGTGGCGGGAACGTTTTCCAGCGCACGCGTGATGCGCTCGGCCTCATCGGTCGAGCGATCGATGCGAAAATCGAGCTCGGGCGTAACACGCCAATCGAGCGAGCGAGCCAACAGGCTGCGGATACGGCCCTTGGCGCTAGCGAGCGCCTCCATGACCTCGTCGTAGCGGCTCGCATCGCACGACACGTACACACGCGCGAACGAACGGTCCACCGCGACCTCGACCGCAGTCAGGGTGACCAGGTCGAGGCGCGGATCAGAAACCTCAAAGAGCAGGATATAACCGAGCTTCTCGCGAAGCTGCTCGCCCAGACGGCGGGTTGCCTGCGTTTGCTTCATAGCGCTACCCCCTACTCGGTACGGGCAACCTGGTCGATGCGGTAGCCCTCAATGATGTCGCCAGGCTTGATGTCCTGGAAGTTCTCCAAGCCAATACCGCCCTCGGAGCCGCTCTTGAGGCTCTTGGCCTCGTCCTTGTAGTGGCGCATCGAGGCGATTTTACCGTTGAAGACCACGATGCCGTCGCGCACCAGGCGCACAGAATCGGTCGCGGCAATCTCGCCCTCTTCGACGCGGACACCGGCGGCGATACCGACCTTGGGCACCTTGAAGGTGTCCAGAACGGTCGCAGTACCCGTGGAGACCTCGACCTCGGTGGGCTTGAGCATGCCGATGCGGGCAGCATCGAGGTCCTCGAGGCACTTGTAGATGACGTCGTAGCAACGGATCTCGACGCCCTCGCGCTCGGCGGCGGAGCGGGCCTTGCCGTCGGGACGGACGCCAAAGCCGATGATGATGGCGTTGGAGGCGTCGGCCAGGACCACGTCGGTCTCGTTGATGGCACCAACGGCGGAGTGGATCGTGTTGATGCGCACCTCGGACTGATCCATCTTGTCGAGGGAGTCCTGAAGGGCCTCGATGGAACCCTGGACGTCGGCCTTGATGATCAGGTTGAGCTCCTTGACCTCGGCGTCGGCGATAGTCTCGAAGAGGTTCTCGAGCGTCACGTGCTTGACGCGGCTCTGCTCCTCGATACGGGCCTTGAGCGAACGCTCGTCGGCCAGCGCACGTGCCTCGCGCTCGTCCTCGAACACGCGGAACTCATCGCCGGCGTTGGGGACGGACTGCAGGCCCAAGATCTCGACGGCGTCGGAAGGACCGGCCTCGGTGACGGCGTTGCCCTTGGGGTCGAGCATGGCGCGGACGCGGCCGTAGGTGAGGCCGGCGACCAGCGTGTCGCCCACGTGCAGGGTACCGCGGGTCACGAGCACGGTGGCAACCGAGCCGCGGCCCTTGTCGAGCTTAGCCTCGAGGACGTTACCGGAGGCAAAGGTGTCCGGGTTGGCCTTGAGCTCGAGCACGTCGGCCTGGAGCAGCACGGTCTCCAGAAGGTCGTCGATACCGATCTTCTGCTTGGCCGAGATGTTGACGAACATGTTCTGTCCGCCCCACTCCTCGGGGATGACGCCGTACTCGGTGAGCTCCTGGCGCACGCGGTCGGGGTTGGCGCCGGGCTTATCGATCTTGTTGACGGCAACGACGATGGGAACGCCGGCGGCCTTGGCGTGGTTGATCGACTCGACGGTCTGGGGCATGACGCCGTCGTCGGCGGCGACGATCAGGATGACGATGTCGGTCACCTTGGCACCACGGGCACGCATGGCCGTAAAGGTGGCATGACCCGGGGTATCGATGAAGGTGATCTTGCGGTCGTTGATCATTACCTGCGAAGCGCCGATGGCCTGCGTAATGCCGCCCGCCTCGCCGGCAGCAACGCCGGTGTGACGGATGGCGTCGAGCAGCGACGTCTTGCCGTGGTCGACGTGGCCCATGACGGTGACGACCGGGGCACGCGGCTTAAGGTCGGCGGGATCGTCGTAGAACGAGAAGGTGTTCTCCTCCTCGGGGGTGATGATCTTGATCTGACGGCCCAAGTCGTCAGCAACGAGCTCGACAAGGTCGTCGGACATGGACTGCGTCATGGTAAGCGGCGTACCCAGCAGGAACAGGCGCTTGATGATGTCGTTGGCCGGAACGTCGAGTGCCTCGGCAAGCTCCTGGACGGTAACGCCCTGGGAGACCTTGATGGCGTCGAGGTCCTCGGGGTTCACGCCCTGGGCCAGCGCCTCCTCTATCTTGCGCTCCTCCTGAGCCTTGGCAGCCTCGCGCTCGCGCTTCTCCTTGCGCTTCTTGCGGCGACCGGTGGACTCACGAGAGGCCTCCTCGACGGCAGCACGAGCCTCCTCGAGCACCTTCTCGCGGCTGTACTCCTCGGCCTCGCGAGCCATGCGGCTGTAGTGGTCCTCTTCGTTGTTGTGACCGCCCTTGCGCTTCTTGCCCTTGCCCTGCTTATCGGGGTTGGGGAAGTCCATGCCGGCAGCGACGTTGTTGCTGGCGTTGGTGCGATGGCTGTGCGGACGGCTCTCGGAGGCGTTGCGCTCGGAGTTGTTGTCGGAGGCGTTGCGATCGTTGCGACGGCCACCGCGGCGGTCGTTGTTGCCGCCACGACGGTTACCGCGCTCGGCGGCGCGCTCGGCCTTGGCCTTGTCTTCGGCGTCCTTCTTCTCCTTGAGCACGGTCTCCTGTGCTGCGATTTGGTCGAGCAGCGAACGGAAGCGCGAACCGGAGTCGGAAGCGGGAACGGCGCGGCGCTGGGCCTCGCGGGCAGCCTCCTCCTTCTCGCGGGCAAGGCGCTCCTGCTCGGCCTTCTTCTTGGCCTCGGCCTCGGCGCGGGCAGCCTCCTCGGCAGCCTGGGCTGCGGCAAACTGGCGGCGCTCCTCCTCGCGCGCCTTCTCGGCGGCGATGCGCTCGCGCTCGGCCTCGGCGGCGCGTGCGGCCTCCTCGGCGGCAGCTGCCTGCTCCTCGGCCTGTTTGGCGGCCTCGACTTCCTGAGCGCGGGCCTCGATTACAGAGGCGAGCTGCTTGCGGACCATGGCGACATAGGCGTCCTCCAAGGTGGAGGAAGCGGACTTAGCGGGAATCTTCATATCGGCGAGATGACCCATCAGTTCCTTGGAGGTCATGCCGAACTCTTTGGCCAGGGTGGACACACGGACTTTTGCCATATGACTTCACCTACCCTTTCTGGCACCTTGGGTGCCTAGAGACTGAACGAGCGTGGGAGACGCGCGGGGACCCGCCCGGCGCGACCGCGCGCTAGATCAGGTCCTCCGCATCATCGAAGGCGTCGGTGTCGTGGACACCGCAGAAACGGGAGCCGGGACGAGCCTGGTTGCGGCACTGGATGCCGTCCTCGGACACATACTCGCAGCGGCGGACGTCCTCGTCCTCCTCGTCACCGATCAGGTCGGCGGCGGGCTCCTCGTGAACGGGAACGTTCTTGAGGATGTCGGCGGCAAGGGTCTCGGACTTAATGTCGATGTGCCAGCCGGTCAGGCGCGCGGCGAGGCGGGCGTTCTGGCCCTCCTTGCCGATGGCGAGGGACAACTGGTCGTCGGGCACGATGACGCCGGCGTAGGCCTTCTCCTCGTCGATGAGGACGCGGGTGACCTTAGCGGGCGACAGGGCATTGGCGACGTAGACGGCAGGATCGGCATCCCACAGGATGACGTCGACGCGCTCGCCACGGAGCTCGCCCACGACAGCGCGAACACGGCTGCCCTTGGGGCCAACGCAGGCGCCCACGGGATCCAGACGGTCGTCGAGCGAGTGGACGGCGACCTTGGAGCGCTGACCGGGCTCGCGGGCGATCGACTTGATCTGGACGGTGCCCTCATAGATCTCGGGCACCTCCTGCTCAAACAGACGACGCATGAGCTCGGGGTGGGTACGGGAGATGACAATCGGCGGACGGCTGTGCTCGCCACGAACCGGCTGCAGGTTGGAGTTGGGGTCGCGAACGTCGATGATCACGGCCTTGATGTGCTGGTTGTGCAGGTAGCGCTCGCCCATCGGACGCTCGTTGCGCTCGTTCTCGTAACGGCGCTGGTCGAAGTGCGGAAGCTCGGCCTCGACGCCCTCACGAATCTTGACGATCGTGAAGTCGGGCGTGGACTGCAGCACGGTACCGCTGATGAGGTCACCGATGCGGCCGGAGAACTCCTCGTAGATCTGCTCGCGGGCGGAGTTGCGCACGATGGCGTTGATCTCGGCCTTGGCGTGCTGGGCGGCGATGCGGCTCGTGTTCTTGGGGGTGACGTCGATCTCCTCGAACTCGGTGAAGTTGCCTTCCTCGTCCATGGAATCGTCAATCGGCTCCAGACGGTAGACGTAGATCTTGCCGGTGGTGCGGTCGATGGTCACCTTGGCGCCCCACTCAAGATGCAGGATCTCGGCATAGCTCTTGGCGAGCGACTGCTCCAGGCGGTCGATCAGGTAGAGCTGGTCGATGTGCTTCTCCTGGCAAAGCTCCATCAGGGCGGACATCATGTCGGATGCTGCCATCTTACTTTCCTTCCTTCGCGGGCTTGAAGTCGTAGGTGGGCTTCAACTTGCACTTTTTAACATCAGAGAAATCGAGGGTAACGGACTCGCCGTCCTCGAGCTCGAGGGTCACGTTGGTCTCGGTTGCGGCGGCAATCTTGCCGGCGTACTTGCGACGGCCCTCGGTGGCGGTGGAGGTGAGCTCACAGTTCTCACCCACAAAGCGGGCAAAGTCGCACGGGCGGCGCAGCGGACGCGCCATACCCGGGCTCGACACCTCGAGCGTATAGCTCGAAGAGATAGGGTCGAGCTCCTCAATCACATCGCCGACCCACTTGGTGTTGGCCGTGACGTCGTTGAGCGACAGGCTCTGACCCTCGGCACCCTCGATACGCACGCGTACGCAGGGGGCCTTGGTGGCACCCACGAGCTCGACGTCGACGATGTCGACATCGTGCTGGGGAGCGACGGCCTCGAGCGCGTCGATGATCGCCTGCTCGGTCTTGGTCTTGACCATTGCGGCACCTCCATCCATACAAAAAAGAAGCGGGGCCGAAACCCCACTTCTTTCAATTACAACTTCATTTGCAAGCAAACTATATCAATACCTGCGAAAACGTGCAAGCACAACCCAAACGCGCAGGTCAGCGTGAGCACAGGTTCTCCACAAGAATAGAACAATTAACCGCAGGTACCAGGACAGGTGCATGAAAAACGAGGGGCGACCCAGCCGGATCGCCCCCAGCCTATAGCACGTCAACTATGCGCGCAGCGCTTACTTGACCACCAGGTTAACCAGCTTGCCAGGCACGCAGATGGCCTTGACGACCGTCTTGCCCTCAAGCCACTTGGCAACGGCTTCCTCGGCGGCAGCCTGCATCTCCTCGTTGGAGGCGTCGCGGGCGACGTCGATGCGGCCACGGACCTTGCCGAGCACCTGTACGACGATCTGCACCGTGTCCTCAATGGACTCGGCCAGGTCGAACTCGGGCCAAGCGGCAGTGTAGGCATTGCCCTCGCAGCCGAGCGCCTCGTGCCACAGTTCGTCGGCCCAGAACGGGCAGATGGGGGCAAGGATGCTCACGATGTCCTTGGCCACGCCGTAGCACAGGGCCTTGTCGCGGTCAGCGCCCTCGGTGGCGTTGAGGTAGGCGCTCGCGGCGTTGACGAGTTCCATGACGGCCGAGATCGCGGTGTTGAACTGGCCGCGGTCGAAGTCCTCGGTGCACTTGGCAATGGTGCGATGGCGCTCGCGGTAGAGCTTCATCGCGGTCTCGTCGAGCGCGGACTTGTCAAAGGCCACGTTGGCGTCGCCGGACTGGACGAGCTGCCACACGATACGCCAGGCGCGCTTAATGAAGCGGTTGGCGCCCTCGACGGCCTTGGGATCCCAGTCGAAGTCCTTCTCGGGCGGGGCGATAAACAGGATCGCCAGACGCATGGTGTCGGCGCCGTAGGGCTCGATGACCGAGCTCGGGGGCACGACGTTGCCCTTGGACTTGGACATGGTGTCGCCGTTCTCGTCCTTGACCATGCCCTGGCACAGCAGGTTGGTGAAGGGCTCATCAACACTCAGCAGACCCAGGTCGCGTAGTGCCTTGGTAAAGAAGCGGCTGTAGAGCAGGTGCAAAATGGCGTGCTCGATGCCGCCGATGTAGTTATCGACGGGCATCCAACGGTCGGCCGCCTCGCGGGAGAAGGGCAGCTTGGTGTTGTGCGGGTCGGTATAGCGCAGGTAATACCAGCTGGAGCAGGTGAAGGTGTCCATGGTATCGGTCTCGCGCTTGGCCGGGCGACCGCAAACCGGGCAGGTGGTCTCGTAGAACTCCTTGCACTCGGCGAGGGTCTCGCCGGCACCCAGGTCCAGGTTCTCGGGCAGCGTCACCGGCAGCTGGTCCTCGGGCACGGGCACGATGCCGCAGTGCTCGCAGTGGATGGCCGGGATGGGGTTGCCCCAATAACGCTGACGGCTGATGAGCCAGTCGCGCAGACGGAACTCGACCTTGCGACGGCCGCAGCCCATGGCCTCAAGATCGGCCACGATCGCAGCCTCGCCCTCGGAGTGCTTACCGCCGCGCATGCCAGTGTACTTGCCGGACTGGACGAGCGTGCCCTCGGCAGCGTGGGCGCAATCCCAGTCGACGTTCTCGGCATGAAAGGTATCGATGGTCTCGCCGCTGGCCTCGACGACAGCGCGGTCGTCATCGTCCAGGATGATCGGCACGATCGGCAGGTCGTACTTGCGGGCAAACTCAAAGTCGCGCTGGTCGCCGCAGGGAACGGCCATGACGGCGCCGGTGCCGTAGTCGGCCACGACATAGTCGGCAACCCACACGGGGACCTTCTCGCCGTTGACGGGGTTCACCACGTAGCGGCCGGTAAAGGCACCGTGCTTCTCGAGGGTTCCCTGGGCACGCTCGACGGCAGAGATGTGCTTGGAGTCCTCGACGATCTTGGTGACGGCCTCCTCGTACTCCGTGCCCTCGACGAGCTCGTGCAGGCGCGCGTACTCGGGAGCCAGGACAAAGAAGGAGACACCAAAGAGCGTGTCGGCTCGCGTGGTGAAGACGGTGATCTTACCCTCGTCGCCCTCGATGGGCTCGCCATCCTTGTCGCACAGGGTAAAGTCGACCTCGGCGCCCTCGGAGCGGCCGATCCAGTTGGCCTGCATCTGCTTGACGCGCTCGGGCCAGCCGGGGAGCTTCTCCAGATCGTCGAGCAGCTCCTGGGAGTACTCGGTAATCTTGAAGTACCACTGCTCCAGGTCGCGCTTCTCGGGCTCGGTGCCGCAGCGCCAGCACTTACCCTCGGTGACCTGTTCGTTGGCCAGAACGGTCTTGCAGTTGGGGCACCAGTTGACCGGGTTCTTCTTGCGGTAGACCAGGCCCTTTTCCCACAGCTTCTCAAAGATCCACTGGCCCCAGCGATAGTAGTCGGGGCTGCAGGTCTTGACCATGCGATCCAGATCGTAGGAGAAGCCCATGCGCTTCATCGTGGCGAGCGCCTGGTCCATGTTCTTATACGTCCAGGCGGCAGCCTGCGTGTTGTGCTTGATGGCGGCGTTCTCGGCAGGCAGGCCAAAGGCATCGAAGCCGATGGGGTGCAGCACGTCGTAGCCGCGCATGCGGGCCTGACGGGCCATGGCATCGCCGATGGTATAGTTGCGCGCGTGGCCCATGTGCAGGTCGCCCGACGGATACGGGAACATCTCGAGCACGTACTTCTTGGGCTTGCTGTCGTCGGTGTCGACGGCAAAGAGGTTGGAGTCCTCCCAGGCCTTCATCCACCTAGACTCAATGGCCTGCGCGTCGTATGCAGGGATCTCGTCCTTATGATCTGTGCAATCGCACATATCAGCTCCTTTAATCTTAGCTGGGGTCGGTCGGCTTGGCTTTGTTCGCTACTGCGGACAGTCCTGCGCAAGACGAAGAGCACATTAAGTGCTCTTCTTTGCGTGCGGAACTTGTAGCGAACAAAGCCAAGCCGACCGACCCTAAGGTTAACTTGACTGATGATAGCAAATACAACAAGCGAGATGCCTGCGACTTGCATGCATCTCGCTTTATCTAAATAACGTGGTTGATACTCAACCTTTATGTGCAGCTCTTATCCTATCGATAAGACACAGACTGCTGGGAGTCTTTCACTACGACATCGTGGGCGCCGCCTTCGACGATAGAGGTGGAGCTCACCAGCGTCAGGCGTGCCTTTTCCTGGAGCTCGGGAATCGAGAGGGCGCCGCAGTTGCACATCGTGGACTTGACCTTGTAAAGCGTGCCGCCCACGCCGTCCTTGAGGGAACCGGCGTACGGGACGTAGGAGTCGACGCCCTCGACGAAGCTGAGCTTCGCGGCGCCGCCAAGGTCGTAGCGCTGCCAGTTGCGGGCACGCGCAGAACCCTCGCCCCAGTACTCCTTCATGTACTGACCGTTGACGTTGACGCGCTCGGTCGGGCTCTCGTCAAAGCGCGCGAAGTAGCGGCCCAGCATCATAAAGTCGGCACCCATGGCAAGGGCGAGCGTCATGTGGTAGTCGTAGACGATGCCGCCGTCGGAGCACACAGGCACGTAGACACCGGTCTCCTCGTAGTACTCGTCACGGGCGCGGCAGACGTCGATCAGTGCGGTGGCCTGGCCACGGCCGATACCCTTGGTCTCGCGGGTAATGCAGATGGAGCCGCCGCCGATACCGACCTTGATGAAGTCGGCACCGCAGTCGGCCAGGAAGCGGAAGCCCTCGGCGTCGACGACGTTACCGGCACCGACCTTGACATCCTCGCCGTAGTTGGCGCGGATCCACTCGATGGTGCGCTTCTGCCACTCGCTGAAGCCCTCGGAAGAGTCGATGCACAGAACATCGGCACCGGCCTCGATGAGCAGCGGCACGCGCTCGGCATAGTCGCGGGTGTTGATGCCGGCGCCGACCATGTAGCGCTTGTCGTTATCGAGCAGCTCGTTGGGGTTGGTCTTGTGGCTGTCGTAGTCCTTGCGGAAGACGATGCCCATGAGGTGATCGTTGTCGTCGACGATGGGCAGGGCGTTGAGCTTGTTGTCCCAGATGACGTCGTTGGCAACCTTGAGGCTGATGTTCTTGTCGCCCACGATGAGCTGCTCACGCGGGGTCATGAACTCGGAGACCTTCGTCTGGTGGTCATCGCGACTGGGGCGATAGTCACGGCTGGTGACGATGCCCAGGAGCTTACCCTTGGGAGTGCCGTCGTCGGTGACCGGCATGGTGGAATGACCGGTCTTCTCCTTGAGCTCGATGACCTGCTCCATGGTCATGTCGGGGGTCAGCGTGGAATCGGACTGAACGAAGCCGGCCTTGTGATCCTTGACGGCCTTGACCATAGCGGCCTCGGACTCGGCGCTCTGGGAACCGTAAATGAAGGACAGGCCACCCTCGGTAGCGAGCGCGACACCCATGTCGACGCCCGAGACGGACTGCATGATGGCGGAAACCATGGGGATGTTCAGGGTGATTGCCGGCTTCTCACCGCGCTTAAAGCGGGTCAGCGGCGTCTTGAGAGAGACGTTGTTGGGAATGCACTGCGAGGACGAGTAGCCAGGGACCAGCAGATACTCCGAAAACGTGTGGGACTCACCGGGAAAGAACGTAGCCATGTTTCTCCTTTTTCCATGCGACCGGTCGGCTGCAGGCCTCGTAGGACCCAGCCCAACCTTGGGCGCCCAATACTGGGGAAGTATCTTAACGCACTTTGACTGCTACAATGCATGATTTAAGAAGAGCACACGAGGGTTTGACGCAGGCTTTGCGTTTGCCCAGCAAACACTTTAGCGGGGAGACGTGGAGCACATGGAGTACAAGACGACGGCAAAGTTGGTCATTCAAGCGTGCGACAAAGATCTGCCGGGCGTCTTCGGCCACGGCTGCGTCTTGCTGCTGCAAGGTATCGCCCGCGAGCACTCGCTCAACCGGGCCGCCAAAAGCATGGGCATGGCATATTCCAAGGCTTGGCGCATTGTGAACGAGGCCGAAGGCCAGCTAGACTGCAAGCTCATCGAGCGCGACGGCGCCCGCGGATCCACGCTCACCCCCGCCGGCGAGCGAGCCATAGCGGTCTACGAGGAGCTGCAGGCCGACATCAACAACGTCATCGCCACCAAAGCCGACGCCCTCATCGCCAGCATCAACGCAAAGTAGTCCTTTTAGGCGGTTTTTAGCCCACAGCGCCCTCGGGTTGAGGCTCGCGCCACAAAACGGGCCCATCTACTACGTTTAGTTGAACACCCACGACCATACCGGACATTATGAAAATAAAATCGCTGGTAAACAGCTTGGTAATTTTCAAAATAGGCGGGTGTGGTCGACCCCTATTGCTTAAACGTAGTAAATAGGCCGTTTTCGTGACACAGACCCCGATTAGCTACTTGCGAAGGGCGTTATCGAGAGTGGCAGCCACCTGCAGAGGGTCGTCGGTGCCGGCGAAGAGGCGGATGGCGCTCCCCCGCTTACCGCGCGGGGCCGAAAGGCGCGTTGCTGAGCCGCCGGCGGGCGACGTGCGGAACTCCCCCGGCAATGTGTCGAACAGCTCACCAGCACTTCGCTCGATAAGGTCAAACTCAACTGCCGGGCCAAAGCCGTGCTCGAGGATTCCCGTTGCAACCGCATGGTCGGGATGCGAGGTCAGCCCGGGATAGCGCACGTTGCGTACCATCTCGTTGGCGGCCAGATACTCGGCCAGCGCACGGGCGCGATCGAAGTGGGCCTGCATGCGAGCGTCGAGCGAAGACAGCCCCCGCTCCAGCATGCAAGCCTCATTAGCAGAAAGGTCGAGTGCAGACGCACCGCAATCCGCAAGAAGCGCATGCGCACACTCGGCGGCGGCATCCACGCGATGGCGCTTAAGCTGCGAGCGCGCCACCGAAGCGGCGACGAGCTTGCGCGGCGCAACGCCGGTACACACACGGTCGAGTGCCTCGAGCGACAGGACGGCACCCAAACGCAGCGGATCGCACCCAAAGACGCTTGCCACGGTGTTATCCACCACGAGCAACGCACGGGCCTCACGCGCCGCCCGACCCAGCGCACGCAGATCGGGCACACGTAGGCCAAACCCGCCGATGGAATTGACGAACCACCACAGATGCGACCCGCCAGCATCAAACGAAGCATCAAAGCCCTCGGACGCGGCGGTAAACGCCGCAACCGACGGCTCCCCCACGAGCACAACGTCGCAGGCATCAAAGCCGCGCGCAAACGCATCGGCAAAGTCATCGGCAAACACGACCAGGCGATCGCTGGGACGCACAATCCCCAGCAGCGACAGCGCCGCCGGCACGTGCGAGGCCGCAACAAGACGCGCCTCACGCGCGCCGGCCCTTGCAGCCCAGGACTCTTCTAGCTGTTGCACGTCCACGCGGCACCATCCTTTACATAAAACCAAACCAAGACCAGCCCACCCAGGTCGAGAAAACGTCAGCGCAAGCAGCGTCGAGCGGTCCGGCGTTCGTTAGAACGCCGGAACAAAATTAGCCGTGATATTCGCCGTTGTATTGGATCAACGTTAGATCTTCCACGCCATCGAGCGCGCGGATGGCGTCGGCATAGGGCATATCCACACCGTCCGAGAACACCTCGACGGCCATCTCGACCTTGTCACCGCGCATGGTCTTGGACTTGACGGAAAACTTGGTGCGCCCAAATGCACGCACGATATCGTCGCCGGTGGTCTGACCCGTGTAGTGGATGACCATCATGTACGCGCGCGCCTTGTCCTGGTGGCTCGCAAAGCCGGCAATCATCACCACGATCACCACCGCCGTGAGCCCCACGAGCGCATACATACCGGCTCCCGCCGTAATGCCCGTGGTAATGGACCAAAACAGATACAGCAGGTCGAGCGGGTCCTTGACCGCCGTACGGTAGCGGACGATAGACAGAGCACCGACCATACCAAGCGAGATGACCACATTCGTCGAGATCGCGAGCGTGACCATGCAGGTGAGCACGCACATGCCCACGAGCGTTACGGCAAAACTGCGCGAATACACCACGCCGGTAAAAAAGCGCTTGTACACGTAATAGATCAGGATGCCCATGGCGAGCGCCACGAGCAGCGACAGGCCGATCTTGGCAGGGTCGACCTGACCAAACGCCTCCAAGACGGAGTTCTTAAAAAAGTCCCTGGTGCTCATGGTCTAAATATCCCCTCGGTTCTCAAAATCCGATTCCCAGTAATTAAATCCGCGCAGGTAGGCGGTCTTTTCGTAACACAGGCAGTACTTGGAGACCGCCGTAAGCTCGGCCGCACCTGGCGGCACCATATCGCGCACCAGCTGCGGGCAAAACTCGGTAAACTTGACCTCCATCACCAGCTTGCCGGGCTCCAACACGGACAACGCGGGCAACGTCGCGTCAAAGATGTCAAAGCTCCCCACCGCCGCACGCACGTTGCTATCAAAGGTAATGCGCACGGTGCCCTCGTCCATCACCCACGGCTCGCGCTCGTAGTCCACGATGGTCCGCGGGCGCATCATATTACAGATGCACTCGATGTAGAACTCGCGACAGACCGGATAGGGGCTCCTCAGCAAAAAGTCGTAGTCGCCAGCCAGAATCTGCTCAAACTCGCCACGCGTGAGCGACGCGTCCTCCTTGTAGATCCAGCTGCCGTACTTCTTTTTGCGCTCGAGCTTAATCACCTTGTCGCTGCCGTTATAAATGCGCACGCGATACTTTTTGCGCATGAGAATACCGGCGTCTTTTTCCTCGTAGGCCGAGTTGCAGTAGTCGTCAAAGTACAGGCTGCGAATGGTGTAGCCACCCGCCCGCGCATGCTTGTCCAGCTTAAACACCGGCGCCATGCGGCAGGCAAGCGCGGCGTGCTCGCCCTCGTTAATGAGATATTTGAGCTCGTGGCGATAGCGCTCCTGCGTGGCGCGCACAGGCGGAGCCGCTAAGCGCTCAAGCAGCGCGCTAGCCCTCCTCATACGTGTCCTCCACGACCTTACCGCCGTCTTGCACGTAAAAACACTTCATGCCGTAGTGCTTGCCGTCGTCGGTCACATAGTAGTCAAACGCATCTTGTATATAGCCGTCTGAGTTGGTGGCGCGCACGCGCACAAAATACTGGCCGGTATCGGGCGCATCGCAGGTCACCTCGGGCAGTAGCACGTCCTCGGCCTTAAAAAACACGTCCTTGATGGCATAGTCGCGCGCCAGCTCCACGGTATAGCGAATGCCGCGCGCCTCAAAGTCGTAGGACGCATCCCAGTTAATGCGCAGCTTACCGTTATCGATCTGCGGCACGCCAATGTAGAACGGCATGGGCTTTTTATAGCTCTCGCGAAAGCTCTTATAGTTCTCCTCGATCTCGGAGGGAATCGCCGCGGCAATCTGCTCGTATTCGTCCTTGGTGACAGGCAGGTTGTCGATATCGGGCAAAGCAAAGACCAGCGATTCGGTAACCTCACGATAATGTTTAATCATCTTGGCCAGGCGTGCCTCGGTCATATACGAGCGCAGGTCCTTTACGGCGCGGTCGAGCTCACTGCGGAACGATTTACTGCGCAGCGCACGATTGAATAGCACGTTGCCCCAGTAGTTGCTTACGCCGCGCTCCCAGCTCGCATAGTCCGAGAACCCGGCAAGAGAAAGCTCCAGCTTGCGCAGCATACCGTCGTTGTCCCAATCGAGGATGTACCACGTATTGGAGTTGAGCGGGCTATACAGATAGCAGTTACGGTTCTGCGTATCGCAGTTGCCCGTCAGAATCTGAAACGCCAGCCAATAGACCAGGTTCTCGGTATCAAAGTAGGTGTCGAGCACGTCATCGATCTTTTGCGATTCGTCGTTGAGCGAATCGAGCATCTCGATGAGCTTGGTGTGGTCCGAATCGCCCTTAATCTCGAGCATGCCCTCAAAGCTCGCCTGGTTGTAGTCGGGATCGTCGGCAAGCTTAATGGTGTCCTCGTAGCGATGGAAATCAAAGCTGTTCACCTTGTACAGGCGCCCGCTCTTATCCAGGCCATGTGCCTTAAGCGCCGTCTTGTTGAGCTGCTCCACCTGCGTAAACAGGCCGTAGTCCTCAAAGGTATCGTTGGACTTTTCGGTCTGGTCACACACCCACAGATGCACGAACTGCGTGCGCAGGCCCATCATCTGGGGAATCCCACGGATAAGGTCGTAGGCCATCTTGTTGCGAAAACGCATACCCTCGCCCATGTGCTTGTTGAGCGCAATCGCGCGCTGTTGGCGCCAGGTACCCTTGCCCTTTTTGAGCTCCACCTTGTAATTCTTTTGCGTGTAGGAGCTCGATGTCTGGCCGCGCACCTGCACGGTGGCATTGGGCGCTTCCTCGCCATAGCCAACCTCGCCGGCCACCGGGCCGTCTTCGTCGCCCGCCTGCAGCAGGCCCATAACCTGATAGCGCGTCACGCCCATGTCGGCATAGTCATACACCGAGTACGTGTTGATCTCGGCCCAGCTATGGTCCGTGTTCTCGGAGCTGTTGCCGCGCGAGACCGTCAGGTACATGGTCACAATGTCCGAGTCGTCGTAGACCTCGTACAGCTCATCTTTATCGCGCAAATGCTTGGACTGGTCGGAGGCCTCGGCCTTTTTAATCTTGTCCTGCTTTTTTACCTTATTTGTCGAGGATTCGTCCTGAGATGAGCAGCCCGAAAGCAGCAGCGCGCCGGCAGCCGCCTCGATCAGACAGCGGCGAGACATCAACTTATCGATCATCAGAACCTCCCCAATGGTTGCGATACACGCGAACTACTGCGCGCTCAAACGCGCCGTGCGGCACGCCCTTATGGCGACGTTCCTCATAGCGCTGTTCGGCACGGTCGAGCAAGCGGCCCAGCTGTGTAAAGCGACCCGTTTTGTCGGTCGCCACAATGGGCTGCTGGCTCAGGATACGATACGGCAAGTTGGCGGTATAGGTATCGAGCCGCAGCAGCGCCACGATAAAAAACACCGCTGCACCCAACAAAAAGCCAAAGCCGTAAAACTGCTGCGGCAAAAGCAACGACACGGCGGTCGCCAGCCCGGCCACACCGGCAAACAGCCCCGAGGCCAGCACGGCCCCCTTGTAGTCGGTAAAGTACAGCAAGATGAGCAACACCGTATTGCCCACGGCATACAGGCCGTAGCCCACGCACAACGTGCGAAAATACCCGTGCATCAGGTTGTTAAAGCCCAACGGCAGGGCCGACAGCACCGTGGTCTCGAGCGAAATGACCGCAGCAGTCACAAACAGCTGCTTGAGCGCACAAAAGCGCAGTTCGCTGTTGAGGGTGGAGAGCATCCCCTCCCCTGCCACCACAATGTCGCCCACCACGCCGCCGTTGTTGAACAGGCTGTAGTAGTCGCGGTAGCGCGGATAGAAGTTGACCTCGACCGAGACCACAAAGTTGACGGTCGTGACCAGGATCGTCAAAAACGCAATGAGCGCCGGCACATCGTAGTAGGGCGCACCATAAAACAAGCCCTTGACCTGCACGCCAATAGGACCGGCCCAAATAATCACCAGGTGCGCAAAGAGTCCCAGATTGGTTAACAGGCCCGTGAGCGCCAGCGGCATAAACTGATCGAGCCACTGCAAAAAGGGCCAGGGGCTGCGGTCGCTCTGAGGAAAATACCGGTACAGAAGTACCACGTCCCAGGCGAGCATGACGCCGTAGCCCAGAGCAATTGACGCCAACAGGCCCTCGACCGGCGGCAGTCCCAGCGCCAGCGCGGTCAGGGCGCACAGGCACGCCACGCCAATGGCAGCCGCAAAGCTGCACAGGATGCCGCGGTAATCCTTGATGGCCGTGAGGTAACTCATGCCGTTCCAGTTGACGATCATAATGTTGAACAGCCACAGGCATAGCAGCCCCTGCAGCAGCGTGGTGCCCGAGAACAGCAGAAAGACGCCGTAGAGCACCGTGCCCGCAACGAGCATGATGGCGTTGGATCCCCAAAACGAAGGCAGTATCTCATCCTCGCGCTCGGCAAACAACATATCGGCCAAAAAGCGCGTGACCGGCATGGAGAAAAAGCTCGTGAGCAAAAGCGAGGCCAGCAGTGTGTAGGTCACCATGCACACCAGCAGATCCTGGTTGGCACGCCCTACGCCCCACAGACCGCACAGCACCAAGATACCCACCTGGAGCAGCACGCCCAACAGCATGGGACCCGTGCACACAATGCCGGCGTAGCCGTAAGCGCGCATCGTGGCAAAAAGGCCCTTGCGCCTAAACAGGCGCTTAAGCTCAAAACCGATTCCGGCCACCGGCTACTCCCCCTCTCTGGGCAGGTCAAACGCACGCGCCGTCTCGTCGTACAGCGCGCGATAGTTGGCGAGCATCTGCTCGTGCAAAAAGTACGTGGCAACGCGACGCTGCCCGCGCTCCCCCATCTCAATGCGACGGGCGCGGCTCACGCACATGCGCTCCATGGCATCGGCCAAGCCCTTGCGATACATGGGCGGCGTCACAAAACCCGCCACGCCAAAGTCGTCGGCCGGGGCGCCTTCAAGAAGCTCGCGACAGCAGCCCACCTCAGTCGTCACGCAGGGACGGCGCGCGGCAAGCGACTCCAGCACGCTGAGCGGCTGGCCCTCGGAGATGCTCGTCAAAATGGTAAAGTCGAGCTTTTCCATGTACTCGACCACGTTGACGCGACCGGTAAAGATCAGGTCGCGCACGCCCAGGGTATCGACCAGCGCGTGGCACTCGGCGCCGTACTCTTCGTCGTCCACGCCGCCCATGATGTGCAGACGCACCTTAGGCAGGCGCTCGTGCAGCTCAAAGAAGGCATAGATCATGGTCTTGACGTCCTTGATGGGCGCCAGACGCACTACCGCGCCAATGTCCACCCAGCCGTCATCGGGCTTTAAGGGGATGTCCTTAAAGCGGTCGAACTGGATGCCGTTGGGGATGACCAGGCATTTGTCCGCATCGCAGCCCATATCGATCTGCGTCTTGCGGGCGTTATGGAACAAACTCGTCACACGGAAGGCGCGGCGATAGATCTCCTCCGAAAGCAGGTAGAAAAAGCGAATCCAGCGGTCCTTAAATGACGGCACCACCCAATCGGCGCGAATGATCTCTTCCTCGCGCTCGCGGGTATAGATGCCATGCTCGGTCAGCAGCACCGGCGCATGGTGAACGCTTGAGCCCAGGCAGGCGAGCAGGCCACCGTAGCCGGTCGAGATGGCATGGTACACATCGGCCACCGGCACCTCGCTGCCCAACAGGTAGAGCACGGGCAGCAACATGGAGCGCATGGTATGAAATGCATCGGCAAAGGGCGTGTAGGGATACTCGGCCAGGCACACGTCGCGAAAGATATCCATAAACGTGCGGCTCTGCAAAAACGAGAGCGGATGCACGCGACGGCGGTGGAAGATATCGAATAACACGTCCCAGTCCGGATTGGAGAGCGACACCAGACGGCGTAGCGCCTCGCGTTCACGGTCGTTAAAACTGGCTTCATGTTGCTCGCCCGAAAGCCGCAGGGCATCGTCCAGGAACACCTCGTGCACCTCGACCACGTTGCCGGGCAGCTCGTAGACAAACTTGCCACGGTCGGCAGCATGCGCGCCGATCACCCACAGCACAAACTCGTGCTCGGGCATGGCCGTAATGTAGCCATGCATCCAGGTAGATACGCCGCCGTGCACATAGGGGTAGCAACCCTCGAGTACCAAGCAGATTCTCATTTATCGCCACCCTCCTTGCGCTCGATCGTCACGGTCTTATCATTTGCCTTGAGCAGATACAGATTGCCCGTAAGGTGCGTCAGTTCGCCACCCGTCACCGCACCCGGCTCGCCATTATTAACGCGGAACATGAGCCACGCCTCGTCGTGGAAATTGCCCAGGCTGAGCGTCCAGGCATCCGCACTGGTATCCACGTTCACCGTAACCGACGAAAAGCGCTGGATGGCACCGGAGCACTCCGACGCCGTCTGGTGCCGCAGGTCGGGCGCGGATTTGGTAAGCCACTCCAGGAAGTCGACCAGGCCGCCCTTGTAGACCTCCCAGCCCTCCTTGGCTCCGCGATCGGGGTCCAAAAGGTCGTCCGGGTGCATAAAGTGCGTGCTCACGTAGTGCATGTTGAGCTCGGACACGGCGGCCAGGCGCATATAGGAATCGTCGACCATGCCGCCCGAGACAATGCGCGGCTGCTCCACAATGCCGTCGCTCGCCACGCCAAACTCCTGCACGTACGGCAGGTCGGTACCGTCCTCAAAGTACGTACTGGCAATAGTCTTAATGCGCGGAACATCGGTACCGATAAGCTTGCGCGCGCGAGCCGAAAGAATATTCGACGGCGGCACGTAAACCGAGCCATGAGCATTGGGCAGGACCTCGTCCTGAAACGCGATAAGTTCGTTGAGCGAAGCGACGAGCGTCTCTTTGTTCTTCCAGGTCTTGTAGTCGTACAGCGTGCCGTAGTCGGTGTCCCAGAGTGCCAGAGGCTGATGGTTGTAGCCGTGAAAGCCCAGCTCGCCGCCCATCTGCAGCAGCATGCCGCCAAAATAGCGGAACTGCGTGGTATCGGGTTGGCGCGCGGGCTCGATCTGGTTGACCGCGTCCTCGTAGTTTTCGATCATCACGCCGGTATAGCGAATGCCGTATTTTTGCGCGAGCTTTTGCAGATCGGGCCACCAGACCTTGGTGTAAAAATCGGCAATGGAAAGGCCGTAGTCACGCTTGATATAAGTACCGTCGCCCGAGGGCACGGGACTAGGAAAGTCGTCCAAAAAGAACACGGCGCTGTTGATGACCGGATAGGCCGTGGTATCACCCAGCAGACTGATCGCCGCGGCGTAAAAGCCACGCATGACCTTGTCATAGATACCGATATTGCATACCACGGTGCGCCCGCTACCGCAGTCATTCGACCAAATGAGCGGGGCGCCCGCATCGTCGGTCGTAGCCCACACACGAGCCGTCTCGCGCAGCGATACCGAAAGCGACGAATCAAAAGGGTCCGAGAGCTCGTAGAGCTCTCCCCCGCCCAGCATAAAGTCCTCACTCGGCACAATGCTTTCGGCTTTTACATAGTCATATCCGGCCGATTCAATGCCAAGCTTGGAGGCAATCACTTGCAGATAGCTCGAGTTATCCGGCGGCATGGCGAGCATAAGCGAACCGCCGGCACTCACCCAACTCATAATGTCGCTCAGGTGCGTACTGAGCCCATCAAGCGACGGCATGAGCAAAATCACGCGATCGAAGGAGGTCAGCGAGGGAATGGCATCCGCGCCATCCAGGGCAAGGTCAACGTCGCGGTGCGCGATCTTCATGTCGAGCAGGATCTGGTCGAACTGTTCCTTTACGTCCTCGACGCCAGCTTGATCGGAATCGGTAATGACCAGGCACGTGGGCTTTTGGCCAAAGATTGCCGAGGAGGCCGGCACCGCATCGTTGGCGGCAAGCATCCCCAGCTTATGCTGGCCCGCACTGTACTGCACGCCGGCACGCTCCACCAGCAGCACGGCGGCCATGACGATAAAAACAGCCCACACCACGAGGAGTCCCATCCAACGAAAGCGGCCTGCTCGGTCGCGGATATGTTGCACCACGCTCATCTGGCCTCCTCCCCGTCGCGCCAAAACGCCAACTTTTCGCGGTTGTCGGCGCTTAAATACACATGTTGCTTGTCAATCGCATCGATCACACGGTGGACTTCGTCACCGTCGCGGCGCATCACGGTCAGGCGCAGGCAAAGCATCCAAACCTCCTGCTCGTCGGGCACGTCGAGCACCAGCTGGTCGGTCACGGCCTGCGCCTCGTCGATCTGTCCGACATCGGCCAGAGCCGTCGCGTATCGAATGCGCAGCTCAAGGGTATCCTCGCGCTCGCAGCGACGCGCAAGCAGGCGCGCGTACTGTTGGCGCTGAATCTGAGCCACGCGCCCCTCGGCCAAGCCCGAGCCCAAGTATTCACCAAGAAAATCGCAGTATTCGTTGAGGTTTTGCGCGCTCGGGTCCGTCTTAAAGGCACGCTCCAGCTGCTGCAGTTTAAGGTCGGACTCCTTGGAGATCTGCGCCACCGCCGTCGCGGCATAGTGCGCCACCTCAACGTCGTCGTTAAGCTTAGCCGCCTGCAGCTGCGCCAGGTAAGCGTCGGGCTCCTCGGTGAGCATGGAGAGCATTAGGCGGCGCCGGTATGCCGGGTCATTGACGATGAGCGCCTCCTCGAGCGGCACTACGCCCGCATCGTCCTCAGCACTCGGTACCGACATGCTACGATGCAGGTCGTCGTTGAAGCGCAGCGACTCCAGCGCAGACTCTTTCAGCCCCTCGCCAAACATCGCGCTGCAGACCGATAGCAGAACCACCAGCAACGGACCCCACAGCGGCACCAGCACTATCACAGCCAGCATGTGCCCGCGCACCGGCAGCAGGCCCAGCTTCATGAGCGTCCACAGCATCAGGCAAACCAACGCATGAATCAGCAGCAAGACGGCAGCAACGACAAGCGAGATCAAGCGGCACCCCCCTCACCGTCACCGGTGTAAGAGATGTGCTGCAACAACGCCACGATGTCCTCGCCGTCGACGGGTTCCACCGCAATATGCTTTGCGCTCAGGCGCTCGCGGATAATGGGCAGATCGCACGCCTTTGCCTGACGCATAAGCAGGTAGAGTACGTCGCCGTCGACCAAGCCCGCCGCGTCGCTCTCGCGGATTGCCGACCCAATTGCGCCCACCAGCTCGCCGACAGGCTCCATGCCCGGTACCACGCGCAGGAGCAAAAAACTCCCCATCTTGCTATCTGCCAGCGCCTGCTCTGCCGCGAGCTCTTGGCCAAAGGCAGCCTGCTTGAGCACACAAGTGCCGTCAACGCAGCGTTTATCCTGCGCCACCGCCTCATAGTCAAAGGCACGGCCCAGCGCGCTTTCGACCAGGCCGCACAAGATGCGGAACAGGTTTTGATAATAGAGGGTCATTTGGTTTTCGGCCGCGCTACGCACAAAGATCAACACGGCGGGTGCCCCGTCGCGCTCGATCGTGTATCCAAACATGGGAAGCCCCGGCGTCAGCTCGCGGTTCACCCACAGGTTCGAACGACCCCCGTCGCCCAAAAGAGGTGCAAGCTGCTCAAGCGTGAGCGAGCGTGCGGCATCTTCGGCAATCGCGGGACTTGCAGCCACCAGGCGTGCAAATGCCCCGCCCGAAACATGGTAGATCGCCACCGAATCGTTCTCGAGGATCTCGCCCAAAAGCTCGCAGCACTTGCGATAGATGTCGCGTGGGTTGAGCATGTCGAGCTCCTGCGTCACCGCAAAGATCTTGCCAAAGCTGTCGTGGCGACCCACGATCTGGCGCCTGTACGCGCGTTTGTCCTCGATCGCGTCGTGGTAGAGCTGCGTAAGGAACGTATTGCGGTTGCGCACGAGCTCGTTTTGATCGCGCTCCGCCCTAATGGCTTCGCTGTTGCGCAGCTGCACATAGCCGCACACGGCACCCACCACAAAGTACGCAATAAACGGCAGCCAGTTGGACGGCTCGTAGAACAGACCCTGGAAGGTATAGCCGTACTGAGTAAAGTAGCTGGCTGCCAAACCCACCGACGCCAGCAGCGCCGCAACCAGGCCAAAGTCCAAGCCATACAGCGTGCCGATCAGCACCACGTAGAGCAGGCGATAATCGAGCACGTTGAGCTGGACCGATTGTGAGAACAGATGCTCCAGTACCTCGAACAGAACCCAGGCAACGCCCGTCTCTAGGCATTTAATAGGCAGCGTGCGCATTTGGATGCGGTCGATGGCGGCACGCAGCGGGTTGATCTTTTTGATGCGTCCAGCGCCCCAGCGAGCTTGAATGGTCGAGAGATCGCGCAGCAAGTCGTAGCGCTGAAACCAGCCATAGCGCACGCGAGCGACGTCGCTGGCGGGCAGGGCGTAGCCAGCAGAATCGCCATAGGCAACGGCAAGGCCGGGGAACAGCGCCCTGAGGGCGTCGCCCACCTCACCCGCCGTGTGATGGAAGGTATCGGCTACGTCGAGCGTCTCAAAGTTACCATCCCAGCTATCGAAGATACGGCGTACCAGCACCGCAAGCTCCTCGGCACACAGCAGGGGAAACGCCGCATCCTGCGCGCCCTGCAGAGCGACCGATCCGGTTGAGCACGCGTCGAACAACGGCACCAAAAACGGATCTTCCAGCGCGGCGGAGGCAGTGTACAGGAAGGGCACGCGCAGGATCTTGGTCTGAACGCCCTCGCGAGCAGCGTAGTAGCGGCACAGGTCGTTGGCTGCGTGCGCGATAATGCCCTTGCCCGTTCGCCCCGCGGCGTCGGTGGCACCCTCGGCACCCGCGGGCCCCGCTACATACAGCAGTTGGACCCGGCGACCCGCGCACGCACGAAAGACCGAGCGCAACAGCTCGATATCGCCCACGGTATCGGTATGCGGGGTAAGGTAATTGGAAAGGTAGACCATGCGGTCGAACTCGTAGGCCTGATCCAGGTGTTGCAGAAGCTCTTTCCACGAGGAATGGGGCGACGACTCGTCGCGGTACGCGTCCTGCGCGGCTACGACCTGCACATGGTCCCCGGGGAACGCCTTGGCACAAAAGTCATCGTCAACATATGCGGTGTTGCCAACAACCAGCACCTCCATGGCGCACCCCTCCCCTTAATTCCACATTTGTCATAGTCAAACATGCGTATTGTACGCTGTCAACGCGAGCTGGAGCGCCTTTAAGGCTGTTTTAAGAACTTTTTTAAAGGATGTGGGAGTGGCAACTCGTCCGACTCAGGCTCATTGAGAGGCTGCTATTCGCTCTGAAAAGGCACATCGCAATCTGCTGACAGCTCTGCAGGGAGAATGGCAGGCAATGCACATTGCTCTCGCACGGAATAGTTGGATGAAAGAAACGGCAGTTCTTTGGAATAGCTGACGATAACCTGCGGAACGATCTTAATGCCCAGAGCAAGTTCGAACTTTGCAATCGTCTTTAGAGTCATATTAGGTTGAGAATTCAAGAGCTTAGAAAGCGACTGAAGGCTTATGCCCATACGATTTGCCAGCTCACTTTTGCTCAATCCCAAACGTTTCATTTCGCGATGAACAATAAACTCAATATCTAGTGCATGTTCATAAGCGCGCGTTTCGCTACTTTCTGTTTCGGCATAAAAATCAGATAGATCTTCTTTATTCATTGTATTCTCCGTTTCAGAAGCCAGGCATAAAAGTCAGCGCCCAGGCTCCAGTAGCTGACGCGCTATTACGGCCGATCATTGTTCGAGCGGTTAATTTCCGCTTAGGGTCTGACAACATTTTCTGGAATTGAGAGTTGTCGGGAAAAGCCGTCAATTCCCAAAACGGTCGGCCCTTGGGGTCTCTGTATTCGACAGGTTCATATCCTTCTACCAAGGGCCATCTCCCAGTTCTAGATGAACTTAACTTATCGGTTAAGCTCATCCATTTAAATACATATAACGAGGTCCAGACAAGATTCCTCTGCCCCAATCGATAAACAAACCAGTCGAGCTTATGCAAAATCCGTAAGTGTGTGGCAAATTCTAGACACGTCAACCACACTGGATAGTGACAAAGTTTCTACCTGCGAGTTCTTTTCATGAAAAGGACGATGTGCTCGAAGGTTCCGAAATTTGCCGCATACTTCCGTCGGTCATTTCCGGAAGTGCGGTGAAAAAACCGAGATCGACAGACCAGACCCCTGTTTTAGCTTTCCGCGACCTGCGGTTTTGTTGCCGAAATTCGGTTTATGCTCGGAGGTTTCCGATTTTTTCCCCGCACTTCCGAAAAGCACGCTTAAACCGCGCGTCCCGAAGCGGAAAACCGCCGGATATTTGTTTCTCCCCAAATGAGATCCTTGTTTTGCCTGGCCGAATCTTACATCCAAACAAAAAAAGAGGACCGACGCATCAGCCCTCTTCAGGTGTCGCCCGAAGGCTTTGTTAGCGTCGGAATAATTTAGCCAAATATAGTCGGCCGAGATTGACCAATCCCGGCCGACCCATTTTAGCCAACACGCCCGCATCTATGACTTTCCTATCGC
>JAXJJM010000006.1:0-45590 GCA_036298225.1 Collinsella sp. | reverse complement strand
CGCCTTGGTGCTCGAGTACGGCGAGGACGGGTGGTACGGCGTCTCCTCGGTGAACTTGGCGGGGTCGTCGAGCGCCAGGTCGCCGTAGACCTCGTCGGTGGAGACGTGGTGGTAGCGGACGCCGTGCTTGCGGACGGCCTCCAGGAGGCGGAAGGTGCCCTCCACGTTGGTGCGCAGGAAGGGCTCGGGGTCGGCGATGGAGTTGTCGTTGTGGCTCTCGGCGG
Source organism: Collinsella sp. (assembly GCA_036298225.1). Lineage (GTDB taxonomy): Bacteria > Actinomycetota > Coriobacteriia > Coriobacteriales > Coriobacteriaceae > Collinsella. Next base: position 45,366 of record JAXJJM010000006.1, on the reverse strand, counting down.
CGTAGTGCACGATGGCGTCGTGGCCGGGGACGATCTTATCCAGCAGCCCGGCGTCGCAGATGTCGCCCACGACGAGCTCCACGCGGTCCGACGGCAGCCCGGCGATGTTCTCGGGGTTGCCGGCGTAGGTCAGCTTGTCCAGGACGGTCACGTGCACGTCGGGGTGGTTGTCGACCACGTAGTGCACGAAGTTGCTGCCGATGAAGCCGCAGCCGCCCGTGACGATGATGTTCCTGGGCTCGAAGAGCTCTTCAGACATGTTTCTATCTCCCATTGGATCGGATTAGTACTCGCGCGGGCTGTTGACGATCTCGCCGGCGGCGACCTTCTTGAGGTGCTGGCCGTAGACCGACTTGCCGTAGGCCTCGGCGGCCTGCTTGAGCCCCTCGGTGGTGATCCAGCCGTTCTCCCAGGCGATCTCCTCGGGGACCGAGACCGGCAGGTCCTGGGAGTGCTCCACGGCGCGGACGAACTCCGCGGCCTCGTGCAGGCTCTCCATGGTGCCGGTGTCCAGCCACGCGTAGCCGCGGCCGAGGGTGACGACGGACAGCGTCCCCTCCTCCAGGTACATCTGGTTGAGCGTGGTGATCTCCAGCTCGCCGCGCGCGGAGGGCTCCACCCTATGCGCCTTGGCGGCCACGTCGCCCGGGTAGAAGTACAGGCCGGTGACGGCGTAGGAGCTCTTGGGACGCTCGGGCTTCTCCTCGATGGAGACGGCCCTCCCCTCGCGGTCGAACTCCACGACGCCGAAGCGCTCGGGGTCGTCCACGTGGTAGCCGAAGACCGTGGCGCGGCCCGACTCGGCGTTCTGGACGGCGCGCGTCAGGTGGCGCGAAAGGCCGTTGCCGTAGAAGATGTTGTCGCCGAGCACAAGGGCGCACGGCTCGCCGGCGATGAACTCCTCGCCGATGGTGAATGCCTGCGCCAGGCCGTCCGGCGAGGGCTGCTCTGCGTAGGAGAGGTTCACGCCGTAGCGCGAGCCGTCCCCGAGCAGGCGCTCGAAGTTGGGGAGGTCCGTCGGCGTGGAGATGACCAGGATGTCCCGGATGCCCGCCAGCATGAGGGTGCTGAGCGGGTAGTAGATCATGGGCTTGTCGTAGACCGGCAGCAGCTGCTTGGAGGTCACGAGCGTGAGCGGGTACAGGCGCGTGCCGGACCCGCCTGCGAGGATGATGCCTTTCATTGGCTATAACCTTTCATTTCTTGCTGCCCTGCGGCCAGCGCGATTTCCGAGAAGGCGGGCGCAGCAGTCGAAGCCAAATGCGACATATTCCCGGATATTCCCCTCGTGCAGAAGCTGGCGGGAGACAGACTTGACGAGCCTCCCGCCCTCCCCGACCTCGGAGGCGCAGGAAACAATCTGCCTATTCGACTCGAGGAAACGGCCGATCGCGTAGTTGCGACGATACTGCTCGGCTGGAGTGAGGTTATGCGAGTGATGCACGCAGGCGTCGGCGGCATATGCAACCGAGTAGCCGGCGTTTACGGCCTTCGCAGCCATAAGCATGTCCTCGCTCATATCCGTCTTTCCGAAACCGCCGAGCTTGATATAAGCGCTGCGGCGGTACGCCGAACATACGTCGGTGGCGAAATACGCCTTGATTCCCATGGTCGCGACGTCGCCCTTAGAGCGAACATTGGATTCTGGACCGTAGTTGAACTCACGAACGAGCTGTTCGAACCTCCGCGCATCGTCCTTGGGAAGCTGGCGCCCGGATGAAACCGCTACGCGGTCATCGGAAAGAATGGGGGCAATAAGGTTCTCGATGTAGGAATCGTCAGCGGGTACGGCATCCTGCGTCATAAAGCAGACGATATCCCCAGTGGATTTCCTAAGCGCCATATCACGAGTGAGACCGTGGTTGAATTCAAAGCGCTGGATACTGACCAAGCGAACCCACTCGAACGTCTTGACGATATCGACCGTACTATCGGAAGAGTCCGAATCGACTACAATAACCTCATCGGGACGACGGGTCTGACGATATATGCGATTGAGCAGCCCCTCGATGTCGCTCTCAGCATTGAGGGTCGGAATCACAAGGGAAACCTTCGTCATCGCCCAGTCCTCCTTTTGCCAAACATGGCACCGAAGGTGCCGGTGAAACATTTTCAGTCCATGCGGAAACAGCGGCTCCGCACGTAGTGGAGCTCGATCTTCTGGCGCAGGCCGCTCTCGAAGGTCGCGGCATTACGATCAGTGGCCTGCCATAGGCCCGTGATGCCCGGGGTAACGCTCAACAGCTCTTCCTTCTCCTCGTCGGAGAAGTGCTGTTCCAGCTCGTCACGTGTGATGGGACGTGGTCCGATAACGGACAGGTCGCCTTTGAGCACGTTGAGGAACTGCGGCACCTCGTCGATGGAGCACTTACGGATGAACCGGCCCACCCTGGTGATGCGCGGGTCATCGTCGACCTTGCGCTCAACCTCCCACTGGTGCAGTTGCTCGGGGCTCAGGTACTTGCGTACGTCGTTGGCGTCTGCCACCATGCTGCGAAGCTTAAGCACGTAAATCACCCGGCCTCCCTTGCCAACGCGCTCCTGCGTGTAGACCGGACAGCCCGGCGAGTCCACGCAAATCGCGGCGCAGACGCAGGCCATGGGAAGCGCCAGCACCGCGGTGCACCCGGCGCTGAAGGCTATGTCGAACGTTCTCTTGCATATGCGGTAGAAGAGGGCCCCCGTCGGTTTCCTAGGCATGGGTTAGCACCCCACCAAGGAAATAGTCGTGGGAAATGCCTCTAGCAGGCACCCCCCCGTAATCATTTCGACAACCGTGAGCGCCACGATCTTCAGATCAGTGGCCACGCCGCGCTTGGCGATATATTCCAGGTCGCGACGAACCATGCCGTCGAATCCCGTCGAGTTACGCTCTGTAACCTGCCACCAGCCGGTGATGCCTGGTTTGACGGCCAAACGCCGCAGGTCGTACTCCGTGTACTGCGCGACCTCATTCGGCAGCGGTGGCCTGGGGCCAACCACGGACATCTGGCCCAGGAACACGTTCAAGAACTGGGGGAACTCGTCGATGGAGTGTTTGCGTATGAACCTGCCGATCTTTGTGACGCGGGGGTCCTCCCTCATCTTGAACATGGCGCCGGCGATCTCGTTTTGCTCCTTGAGATCCGCCAGGCGCTCGTCGGCGTCCTTGTACATGGAGCGGAACTTCCACATGCGGAAGGTGGACAAACTTCCGTCGCGGTGGGTCTGACCCACGCGGATCTGGCTGTAGAAGGGGTTGCCCTCGCTCTCCAGACGGATGGCCGCGGCGAGCACAAGGCTGGGTACAGCGATGACGACGAGCACGGCACCGCTGAACGCAATGTCGAACGCGCGCTTGACGGCCCGGTAGGCCAGGCGCGAGCGATCCCAGTCCATAATGGATTGCATGGCCCTGTAGCGGCCGACGCCCTCGCGCCGGTCCATGGCTTGAGCAATGAGCGCCGCTCCCGCAGGCGCATCCGTTGCTAATTGAGTTTTATCCGACACGTTCTCTTCCAACACTTTGTCCCCAGGTCGGGGATCCTTCCTGTTCTGTGTGGCGGTCGCCAGCAGCTAGCCGATCGCCTTTTTTAGGTTGCGCATGACGCGCTGCTCGTTTGAAAGCACCGCGAGACCAACGCGCGTAGTTACGCGTCGGCCGCACAGGTTGAGCTCCAAATAAGCAGTGCTCTTGCGTCTATTAATGGTTTTGATAAGGCCTTCGTGGCCCAGCAGCGGACCTGCCATCACTACGACCTGGTCACCGTCTTTTAGGGCCTCGCTCATGGGCACCACGCGGTCTCCCTTATGCGTAAAACCACCAATAAGCTGGACTTCTTCTTTTGCCAGTGGCACAAACCGACCGTCTTGGGCAAGCACCCGGGCAAAGTCGTCCAGGCGTAGCAGATACTGTTGCACAATTCGGGGATCTGCCGTATCGCAGATAAGATAACCGGGAAAGAGTGGTTTGGTCGTATTGACCCATTCGCCGTGTACTTTAATCTCGGTTTGAAATTGGGGATAAAAGAGCTCTTGCATAGCACCAGCCGGAACTATACGCTCGATGCGCTCGCGCATTACGTCTTCGCGACCGTTAATGACCTGGATCACATACCACACGAGCACCACCCCCTTGCTGTCTTACGTCTGGCTCACGGGGTTTTGGTATGGCTTCGCCAGGGCGCTTGTGCGCGAAGGCGCTCCATATTCAAACCCTGAGCCCAGTCAGACAAGCACGTGGCTCTGCCCCACCGTGAACGGTATGCATAAGCGCAGTTGCTAGAGTCGCGGACGTGTATCGCAAAAATGACCGCGACCCCACCTGGCTGCGTGCGAGCCAGTCAAGCGGGTACAAAACTGGACCGCGCGCAAACAGCTGCAGAACTGCTACGCTTTGACATGCAAACCACTACTCATTTGCACCTTAGAAATAAGTTAATACAAACAATTTAGGTCGCATGACCTCTTTATTGGAGCTCGTGGTGTTTCTGGCACCGCCGTTACGGCCGGATGCTAATCGACCCTGCGCTTTAAGACTTGCTGGAGCCGTGGGCGCAGTTGAACTCATGTAACGTTAGGTATCCTAGCACAAGCTGTTAGTGAAACTGATTTAGGCTGCGTTGAACAACATATCGTTCATTTAACGTGCTAAAGGGGGTTGTTTTGGGATGTTGTTCACGTTGGCGCAGGTTATTGGGGTGCTGGCAATAATTGGAAGCGTTCCTGAAGCCCAAATGGAGCAGCAAGCTGCACTGGTAATTGCGTTTGACTAACAAACTATGTACAGACAAGGGAAATAAATTGTGCAACTTTTTGTTGGCGTAGGTGGGGTTTGTGGCGCGAGGTATTTTTGCATGAAAAAAGGCCTCCGGGATGCCGAAGGCCTTTACATTCACGATGGTGGAGACGAGGGGGATCGAACCCCTGACCTCTTGACTGCCAGTCAAGCGCTCTCCCAGCTGAGCTACGCCCCCGTGACGAGGAGATACTATAGGGGAAGACTTTCTTTGATGCAAGGACTTTTTTGGGTCGAATCTCTTACTTACGGGTTTTCCTGGGACGGGGCAGAAATAATCACTCTTCGAGCGCTTATTTCTATCCACCGTCCCGATAAAACCCTTATGCGATAGACCTTACTTGTAGAGGTAAGATACGGCGGTGCCGGTGTGGACTTGGATCGTGGCTGTTGACCTGACGACGTTGCTGATGCCCGTGTCGGCCAACAGGCCCAGGGGGCTGTGGTCTAGTTCCCATTCTAGGCCGTGTTCGCTTACCTCGGTGTTAGGAGCTATGGCGATGATGGAGAACGTCTTGCCTTTAGCGCCTTCGATGGTCCAGGATTCGCCTGCGCGAAGGATGCGGGAGACCACCTCGTCTTCGGCAATCCAGACTGGGGCATCCTCGTAGCCCGCGAGCAGGCCCAGCACGCTCAGCGCCATATCCGGACGGCCGCCGGTGGCGCAGGTCGCAACCACTTCGGCACCCGGCCAGCGGCGGCGCACGGACTCCAGCGCCAACGCCAGGTCGGTATAGTCCTTGTACGAATCGTGACGCTCAACTTCAAAATCGGCAGCGGCATCGACCAACGCGCGACCCGCGTCGCTCACCGTGTCGGCATCCCCCACATACACGTCGCAGCCCAGCCCCGCGCCCAGCAGCGCGTCGAGCCCGCGGTCCACGGCGACAACGTGGTCGCACTCCCCCGCTAGCCTACGCAACAGATCCGCGCTCGCCACCACGGGCGAGCCGCAGACTACAAGAACTTTGCAAGCCACAGCCCTCGCCTATCCCTCAAACGAAAGCACGCGGGGTAGATCCAGCTCCTCGTAGCTGTCGATAAAGATATCGCAGTTGTCGCGCACGTCGTCGCGCTTCATGCGGCCGTGCGGATCATAGATGCCCACGCGCTTAAAGCCGGCGGAGCCAGAGCTCTTTAGGCCAAAGACGGCGTCCTCAAACACCCAAGCGCGCTCAAACTTGTGCCCATGGCGCTCCTCCAGGCGGCGCAGCGCCAGCTCGTACACATCGGGGAACTGTTTGGAGCGTCCTGCCTCGCCCGTCGTGGTAACAAACTCCATGTAAGCGTCGAGCCCGGCACCAGCGAGCGCAGACTGCACCAGCTCGGCCGGCGTGGATGTAGCCACGCACATGGCAATGCCCTCCGCCTTCGCCTGCTCCAAAAATGCCAGGAGACCCTTGCGCGGCGGCACCTTGGAGTACCCATCAATCAGAATATTGCTCAGCTCGCGGTACAACTCCTCGCCATTCGCGCCAATGCCCCAGGTGTCGTGGTAGGCCTGGCACTCAGCCTCCAGCGACAAATGCTCAAACTGGGCAAAATCGTCGACCGTCACATCAACTCCGTGGCGGTGCAATAACTCGGGCTGGGCATAGGCCCAAACGGGGGTGCTATTAACTAGCGTGCCGTCGCAATCGAAAATAAAAGCGACATGGGGGGCGGCGGTCTGGGACATATACGAACCTTTCGATGTCAAATGGTAAACATCCTGCTAAAAACGTTTTACCAAACGTCAAACTAACAATCTTGAAACCCTTATTGGTAAAACTGTCAAGAGTTTTACCATCGCAAATCTGCCAGTGGTATAAACATGGCGCTCACCGATTAAACGCCGCCGCAAAACCACTTTCCTTCATAAAAGTAACGTACAGGTGTTATCGTAGTTTCTGCCGAAAGTTCCACCGAGCACGCGAGGTGGAACGAATCATAGAACTATCGCCGTCCCTTCGATTCGTGCAGCCCTGGACCTTTCGCATTTAGTCACCAAGGCAACACGCTGCCGCGTCATGATGGGATCAAACGTGAGCGATACAAAGCTAAAGCCAGTAACCAAAAAGCCCGCAACCCGCAAGCCGGCTCCGCACGCACCGGAGCTCTCAAAGGACGATGTCTATCTGTTTGGCATTGGCATGTGGGAGCGCAGCTGGGAAAAGATGGGCGCGCACCCCGACACGCAGAACCGTACGCGCGGCTGGCGCTTTTGCGTTTGGGCGCCCGATGTAAAGAGCGTGCATGTCATTGGCGAATTTAACGACTGGGATGAGGAAGCCAACCCACTGGTGCCCGTGCATACGAGCGCTATCTGGGAAGGCTTTATTCCTGGCGCCGAGCAGGGCCAACTCTATAAATATCTCATCGAGACCAACGAGGGCGAAAAGCTCTATAAGGCCGATCCGTATGCCTTTAAGGCCGAGTGCCCTCCGGGCACCGCCAGCGTGCTGTGGACCCTCGATGGCTACAAGTGGAACGACGCCGCATGGCTCAAGCGCCGTGCTGGCCACAACCACATGTCGCAGCCGCTTAACATCTACGAAGTGCATATTGGCTCGTGGAAGCGCCACGGCGACGCGCCGCAGGGTGAGCCGGACGAGTACGGTAACTACCCCGGCCCCATGGACCCCTTCCCCGCGCAGCGCGGCGAGTTCTACACCTACGACGACCTGTCGGTGGAGCTCGTAGACTACGTGCGCGACATGGGCTATACGCACATTGAGGTCATGCCGCTTATGGAGCATCCCTTCGATGGCTCCTGGGGCTACCAGTCAACCGGCTACTATGCCGCCACGTCGCGCTATGGCAACCCGCAGCAGCTCATGCACTTTATCGATGCGTGTCACGAGGCGGGCATCGGCGTGATCATGGACTGGGTGCCCGGCGGTTTTTGCGCCGACTCCCACGGCCTTGCCACCTTTAACGGCCACATGCTGTTTGAGCACGAGATTCACCCCAACTGGGGCACGCACAAGTTCGACTTCGCCCGCGGCGAGGTCCGCTCCTTCCTGGTCTCCAACGTGCTGTACTGGCTCGAGAACTTCCATGTGGACGGCATTCGCATGGACGGCGTGTCCAGTATGCTGTACCTCAACTTTGGCATCGACGATCCGGGCCAAAAGAAGTTCAATAAGTACAGTACCGAGGAAGACCTGGACGCCAGCGCGTTTATCCGCCAGGTCAACTGCGCCGTGGAGGCCCATTTCCCTGACGTTATGATGATGGCCGAGGAGTCCACTGCGTGGCCGCTCGTGACCTATCCGCCGCAGGACGGCGGCCTGGGCTTCCACTACAAGTGGGACATGGGCTGGATGAACGACACCCTGCACTACATGCAGACCGATTTTCCGTGGCGTCCCGGCAACCACGGGCTGCTCACGTTCTCCATCATGTACGCCTTTACCGAGAACTTCATCTGCCCGCTGAGCCACGACGAGGTCGTGCACGGCAAGTGTTCGCTGATCGGACGCATGCCGGGCGACTGGTGGCGCCAGTTTGCCGGCCTGCGCACGCTGGCTTTCTACCAAATGACGCACCCCGGTGCGAAGCTCAACTTTATGGGCAACGAGATCGGCCAGTTTATTGAGTGGCGCTACTACGAGTCCATCCAGTGGTTCCTGACCGAGGAGTACGAGACCCACCGTCATCATCAGGCGTTTATCAAAGCGCTCAACCACCTGTACACCGCCGAGCCCGCCCTGTACGAGCGTGGCTACACCGACGACGGCTTTACCTGGATCGATGCGGATAACTCCAAGCAGTCCATCGTGAGCTTTGTGCGCCAGGGCGAGGACGTCGATGACGACCTGGTGATCCTGATCAACTTTGATCCGGCGAGCTACGAGAGCTTCCGCGTGGGCGTGCCGCGCGAGGGTGACTGGGAGGTCATCTTTGATTCCGACCGTCCCGAGTTCGGTGGCAGCGGCTATGCCGGCGAGGAGCCCTATACCTGCTCGAGCGAGCCCTATCCCTGGAACGGGCAGATGGACTCCATCGAGATCAAGGTGCCCGGCCTGGCAGGCGTGGTACTCAAGCGCCGCGGTCCCAGCAGCTATAAACCGCCGGTGGTCGAGGCCCCCAAGGCTGCGCCCAAGAAGCGCACGTCCTCGGTGAAGCCTAAGCCTGCGGCTGCCAAGAAGGCTCCGGCTAAGGCGAAGGCCACGACGACCAAGGCCAAGGCTAAGGCTGCTGCAAAGCCCGCTGCTAAGGCTGCCTCGACCAAGAAGCAGGCTGCCAAAAAGGGGGCTACCAAGGCAAAGTCTGCTTCTGTTAAGCCGTCTGCCAAGGATGCGTAACAAAGCCGTTACAGCTGTAATCACCCGCCCCGCGGGGGCGTAGGATACAAGTCAAAACCGTTCCGGGAGAAACATCCCCGGGGGAAAGGAACGTATGAATAAGATCTTCGACAACAAGCAGGAGTTTACCGAGCTCTATCGCGATGCTGTCATGAGCATCAGTGGCAAGAGCGTCGAGGCCGCCAGCGACCTCGACCGCTTTAACGCCCTGGCCAAGCTCGTGGCCGAGAAGGCACGCACCGTTGCCACCAAGAGTGACGCCCGCGTCACCGCCGAGGGCAAGAAGCGCGTGTACTACTTCTCGATCGAGTTTTTGATCGGCCGCCTGCTCGACAACTATCTGCTCAACTTTGGCGTGCGCGACATGGTCGCCGAGGCGCTCGACGATATGGGCTTCGACCTTTCCGTCATCGAGAACCAGGAACCCGATCCGGCACTGGGCAACGGTGGCCTGGGCCGTCTGGCCGCATGCTTCCTGGATTCCATGGCAGCCGAGGGCATCGCCGGCTACGGCAACGGCATGCGCTACCGCTACGGCCTGTTTAAGCAGGAGATCGTCAACGGCAGCCAGGTCGAGGCTACGGACGAGTGGCTCACCCACGGGTATCCCTGGGAGGTCCGTCGTCAGGACAAGGCCGTGACTATTAAGTTTGGTGGCCATGTTGAGGGCTTTGAGGAGAACGGCCGCACGTTCTACCGCACGGTGGACACGCAGGATATCTTGGCCGTCCCTTATGACATCCCCGTCGTGGGCTATGCCGGCGAGACCGTCAACAAGCTGCGCGTCTGGGCCGCCGAGCCGGTCGAGGAGCACTTTGACCTGGAGGCCTTCAACCGCGGCGACTATGCCCTGGCCGATGCTGAGCGCGCCGAGGCCGAGGCCATCAGCGCCATCCTCTACCCCAACGACGCCGGCGAGCACGGCCGTCTGCTGCGTCTGAAGCAGGAGTACCTGTTTGTCTCGGCCGGCATCTACAGCCTGCTCGACACCTTTGAGAAGGAACACGGTGCTAACTGGGAGCTGCTGCCGCAGTTTGTGGCCATCCACACCAACGACACGCACCCCGCCATGTGCGGCCCCGAGCTCATGCGCATCCTCATCGACGAGAAGAAGCTCGAGTGGGATGACGCCTGGAACATCGTGACGCAGGTCGTGAGCTACACCAACCACACCATCCTGCCCGAGGCCCTGGAGAAGTGGCCCATCGGCATGTTCTCCAAGCTCCTCCCCCGCGTGTACCAGATTATCGACGAGATCAGCCGTCGTTGGCACGAGTCGTTCGACACCACGCAGGAGGGCTGGCAGGAGCGCCTGCGTCAGACCGCCATCCTGTGGGACGGCGAGATTCGCATGGCCAACCTGTCCGTGATCTGCAGCCACAGCGTCAACGGCGTGGCCAAGATCCACTCCGACATCATCAAGAACATCGTGCTCAAGGACTTCTATGCCCTGACGCCCGAGAAGTTCAACAACAAGACCAACGGCATCTCGCACCGTCGCTTCTTTGCCGAGGCCAACCCCACCTACGCCAAGCTCGTGACCGAGGCCATTGGCGACGGCTGGCTGAAGAACGCCTTTGAGCTGGAGAAACTCAAAGAGTTCCAGAACGACACCGAGTTCCTAAAGGCCGTGGGTGCCTCCAAGCGCGCCAACAAGGAGCGTCTTGCCGCCTACGTTAAGGCCGAGACCGGTCTGGTCATTGACCCCAACACCGTCTTCGATGTTCAGGTAAAGCGCTTCCACGCCTACAAGCGCCAGCTCATGAACATCATGAAGGTGATGGACATCTACAACCGTCGCATCGCCGATCCCAACTTCCACGTAACGCCGACGACCTTCATCTTTAGCGGCAAGGCTGCCTCGAGCTACACCTTTGCCAAGGAGACCATCCGCCTTATTAACTCCGTGGCCGACGTCATCAACAACGACCCGCGCGTCAACGAGGTCATGAAGGTCTGCTTTATCCCCAACTTCCGCGTGAGCAACGCCCAGCTCATCTACCCCGCCGCCGAGATCTCGGAGCAGATCTCCACGGCCGGCAAGGAGGCCTCGGGCACGTCCAACATGAAGCTCATGATGAACGGCGCCATTACGCTGGGCACCCTCGACGGCGCCAACATCGAGATCGCCGACCTGGCCGGTCGCGAGAACGAGGCCATCTTTGGTCTGACCGCCCCCGAGGTCGAGCAGCTCTGGGCGTCGAACAGCTACTTTGCGTGGGATACCCTCAACGGCGACCGCGAGCGCCTGGGCCGCGTGATGGACGAGCTCAAGGACAACACGTTTGCCGGCCTTTCGGGCAACTTCGAGAGCATCTACAACGAGCTCATGAACAACAACGACCCCGACCTGGTCATGGCAGACTTCCGCAGCTACGTGGATGCGTGGGAGAAACTCACGGGCAGCTATGGCGACCAGGAGACCTGGAACCGCAAGGCCCTGCTCAACACCGCCTCTAGCGGCTGGTTCTCGAGCGACCGCACCATTCGCGAGTACCGCGACGAGATCTGGCACGCGTAAAGGCGCGCGAGCTCCCCTATGCCAGCACGGCATTACTCGACGGGCGTGACGTTGCGCCGCGCCCGTCGCTAATGGGTTTAGGAACATCGATGACAGAAGGAGAAATCGATGAGTAAGAAAGAATGCATCGCGATGCTCCTCGCAGGAGGACAGGGCAGCCGATTGGGGGCACTCACCCAAAAGATCGCTAAGCCGGCGGTTAGCTTTGGTGGCAAGTTCCGCATTATCGACTTTTCGCTGTCCAACTGCTCCAACTCGGGCATCGACACGGTGGGCGTTCTGACGCAGTACCGTCCCTACCTGCTGCATGCCTATGTGGGCTCCGGCGAGGCCTGGGATCTGGACAGCCGTGACGGCGGCGTATCGATCCTGCCGCCGTACGAGACGCAGACCGGCGGCGCATGGTATGCGGGCACGGCCGACGCCATTACGCAGAACCTCGACTACATCAAGGCCAACGACCCCAAGTACGTCCTGATTCTTTCGGGCGATCACCTGTATCGCATGGACTACCGCAAGATGCTCAAGACGCACATTGAGAACAACGCCGACCTCACGGTGAGCGTTATGCCCGTGCCGTGGGAGGAGGCCAGCCGCTTTGGCATCCTGACCACCGACCCCGAGGACGGCCGCATCACCAAGTTCACCGAGAAGCCCGATAAGCCCGATTCGAATCTTGCGTCCATGGGCATCTACATCTTCTCGGCCGACGTGCTGATCGAGGCGCTCGAAGAGGATGCTCTGGACCAGCGCTCGAGCCACGACTTTGGCAAGGACATCATCCCCAAGCTGCTCGGCGAGGGCAAGCGCCTGTACAGCTACGAGTTCCACGGCTTTTGGAAGGACGTCGGCACCATCGCCAGCTTCCACGAGACCTCGATGGACCTGCTGGGCAATAACCCCGAGTTCGATCTGTTCGACAAGCACTTCCCCATCATGTCCAACATCACCACGCGTCCGCCGCACTACATTGGCCCGGACGGCCGCCTGGACGACTGCCTGGTCTCCAACGGCTGCAAGATCTACGGCACCGCGCGCCACTCGATCCTTTCGACCGATGTCATCATCGAGGAGCGCGCTGTGGTCGAGGACTCCGTGCTGCTGCCGGGTGCGCACGTTAAGAGCGGTGCGCACATCTGCCGCGCTATTTTGGGCGAGAACTCCACGGTCGAAGAGGGCGTGAAGCTCGGCTCTGTCGATACCACCAAGGATACGGCCGTCGTTGGAAATGACGTCGTTATCGGGAAGGGGGAATGATCCGATGATCAATCGCAAGGCCATCGGTTATATCACCGCTAACTACTCTTCGACCTACGGCAGCGTGCTGCTCAAGGACCGCCCCATCGCGTCCGTTCCGTTTTTGGGCCGCTACCGCCTGATCGACTTTCCGCTGTCCAACATGATGAATGCCGGCATTAAGACCGTCGGCGTCGTCATGCCGGGCAACTACCGCTCGCTGATCGACCACGTGGGCTCGGGTAAGGACTGGGGCCTGGACCGCAAGAAGGGCGGCCTGTTCATGGTGCCCGGCAACGCGTATGGCACCACCAAGGGCGGCATGCGCTTCCTGCTGCGCGACATTATCTCCAACAAGACGCTGTTCCAGCGCTCGGACAAGCCCTATGTTGTGATGATGGGCACCAACATCATCTTTAACATGGACCTCAACACCATCATCGACGCGCACGAGAACTCCGGTGCCCAGATGACCGTGGTGTACTGCAAGGCCACGCGCAACGTCGATGACGAGACCAAGCTACAGATCAACGAGAACGGCCGTCTGACGGGCGTGAGCGCCGGCGTCGTGTACGGCGACAACGCCTCTATGGACTGCTGCATCGTCAACCGCGAGACGCTACTCGAGATCATCGACCACTACCAGGCCGCCGACTATCTGGACCTGCTCGAGGCACTCCAGGGCGACTTTGGCAACATCGACGTGTGCAGCTACGAGTACAAGGGCGAGGTCGTGGGCGTGTTTAGCGAGAAGTCGCTGTATCGCCGCAGCATGGACCTGCTCGACCAGACCGTGGCCGACCAGCTCTTCGACCCCGAGCGCCCGATCCTGACCAAGGCCCACGACGTTCCGCCTTCGCGCTACGCGACTGGCAGCCACGCGTGCAACTCGATCATCTCGGCCGGCTGCATCATCAAGGGCACCGTGCGCAACTCGATCCTGTCTCGCGGCGTCGTGGTCGAGGAAGGCGCTTCGGTGACCAACTCGATCATCAACCAGAGCTGCATCATCAAGAGCGGCGCCCGCGTTGAGAACGCCATCCTGGACAAGAACAACGTGGTTCCCACCAACACCGAGCTTCGCGGCACGCCCGAGAACATCTTGGTGCTGGGCAAGGCTCCGTTAACTTCCGACACCACCATCGTACGTTAACGTTGGCACCGCAACATCGCTCGTAACATGCAGAATAGCCGCCCGGTTAGCGCCAGGCGGCTATTCTCGAATTGCAACATGGGAGACAATATGGCTGATTCCAGCAAGAAGATGCAAATCGTGTTTGCCTCGGCCGAGTGCGCACCGTTTGTGAAGACCGGTGGCCTGGGCGACGTGGCGGGCTCGCTGCCTGCGGCGCTTGTGCGCGCTGGCGCCGAAGTCATCGTGATGGTGCCCAAGTACGCCACTATCAAAGACGAGTACAAGGCGCAGATGGAGCACTTCTCCGACTTTTACGTGAGTCTGGGCTGGCGCAATGAGTACTGCGGACTCGAGAAGCTCGAGCACGACGGCGTCACCTATATGTTCATCGATAACGAGCGCTACTTTGCGCGCGACTATCCGTACGGCTTCTTTGACGACGGTGAGCGCTTCGCGTTCTTCTCCAAGGCCATCACCGAAAGCCTGCAGCACCTGCCGGCCGGCTTTGAGTGCGACATTCTGCACTGCAACGACTGGCAGACGGCGCTGGCGCCCGTGTTTTTGCGCGAGTTCTACCAGGGCCTGCCGCTGTACGACCGCGTCAAGACCGTGTTCTCGATCCATAACGTGGCGTTCCAGGGCCAGTTTAGCGACACCGTGATGGAGGACATCCTGGGCGTGGCGCATATTCCGGCGGCCGCCTCGCAGCTGCGTTGCGACGCCTGCAGCATCAACTACATGCTGGGCGCGCTGCGCTATGCCGACGCCATCACTACGGTGAGCCCCACCTATGCCAACGAGATCCAGACGCCCGAATTTGGCGAGGGCCTGGACGGCGTGCTGCGCGAGCGCTCCTATGCGCTGCAGGGCATCCTCAACGGCATTGACGTGGCGGCCTTTGACCCGGCAACCGACAAGCGCATTGCCGCCAACTACACGGTTGACGACCGTTCCGGCAAGGCCGTGTGCAAGGCCAAGCTGCAGGAAGAGCTGGGGCTCGAGGTTCGCGACGACCGCCCGCTCATGGTGATGGTCACGCGTCTGACGCGCCAGAAGGGCATGGACCTGGTCATGTACGCGCTCGACCGCATCTTGGCCGGCGGCGTGCAGGTGGCGGTGCTGGGCACCGGCGACCGCGACTACGAGGACGGCCTGCGCTACTTCCAGGACAAGTACCCCGGCACCATGGCCGCACGCATCGAATTTGACCCGGCGCTGTCGCAGCGCATGTACGCCGCCGCCGACATGTTCCTGATGCCTTCGAAGTTTGAGCCCTGCGGCCTGTCGCAGATCATCGCCATGCGCTACGGCACCCTGCCCATCGTGCGCGAGACCGGTGGCCTGAAGGACACCGTGCAGCCGTACAACGAGTTTACCGGCGAGGGCACGGGCTTCTCGTTTACCAACTTTAACGGCAACGAGATGGGCGATGCCGTGTTCCGCGCGGCACGCTTGTTCTGGGACAACCGCGATGCCTGGAACCAGCTGGTCACGCAGGCCATGAGCCAGGACTTTAGCTGGACGCGCTCGGCCGATAAGTATCTGGACCTGTACTTCTTTATGCATCCGGAGATTGAGAGGCCGGCTTCTGTTGTCGACGAGCCTGAGGCTGCAGCTGAGCCGGAGTCCAAGGCCGAGGAGAAGCCGGTTGAAGCTGAGCCCGCAAAGGCCGAGCCTGAGGTGAAGGCTGAGGTTGCTCCTGAGGCAAAGGCTGAGGTCAAGCCCGCTGCAAAGCCCGCAGCTAAGAAGACCACGACCCGCAAGACGACCACTAAGAAGGTTACGACGACCAAGTCTGCCGCGACTAAAACAACGGCTGCCAAGGCAACGACCACGCGCAAGCGCACGACCGCCGCTGCCAAGAAGGCCGCCGAAGCCGAGGCTGCTCCCGAGGTAAAGGCCGAGGTCGCTAAGGCCAAGCCGGCCACCAAGGCTCCGGCAAAGACTGCTGCCAAGAAGACAACGGCAGCCAAGAAGACCACGGCAACGAAGTTGACGACCACGAAGGCCGCCACGACCAAGTCAGCCGCAAAGCCGGCAGCCAAGGTCGAGGAGACGCCTGCAGAGTCCAAGGCGGAGGTAACCGTCGAGACCAAGCCCGCCGCCAAGACCACCACGCGAAAGCGCACGACGACGGCCAAGAAGACCACGGCAAAGACCACGACTCCCAAGGCAGAGACTAAGCCAGCTGCTGCCAAAGAGGAGCCCAAGGCCGAGGTAAAGACTAAGCCGGCGCCGAAGGCCGCTGAGGTCAAGGCCGCACCGAAGGCAGAGACTAAGCCCGAGCCTGCCAAGGAGACCCCGGTCTCCCCCGCCGCTCCGGCAGAGAAAAAGGCCCCGTCCAAGAAGACGTCCGTCCGCAAGGCAACGGCCACCCGCAAGCGCCGCTAGCCCACAGACGATCCAAAACCTAATCAAACCCTATGCAAGGGGCGCTCCAACCGGGCGCCCCTTCTCTGTAGGTAGTTGGTAAAACGATTTTCTAGGACAACCGTTCGCCGATGGTAAACGGATGTTGTTTATACAGCCTGTGTACAACAGATATACTTACATCCTGTGCGTAAAGCCCATGGCCCGCAGGCCGTGATTCTATTGAACTGGACCGTATTATGAGATTGATTCACAACAGCCGTCTGCCGCAGTTTCGTACTCCGTTTGGCGCTGTGACCACTGGAACTTCCGTTTCGCTATCGGTGATTTTGGAGGATGCCGACCCCAACCAGGCAACGCTTACCCTGCGTACCTGGGTCGATGAAATCGGTGAGTCTCTGTATCCCATGACGCACGAGGGCGACGGCATATTTACCGTAGAGCTTGAGTGCACCGAGCCCTGTCTTATTTGGTACAGCTTTATCTGCAACATCGAGGGCCAGCCCGAGGTCCGCTTGGGTGCACCGCAGGGTCGCACCGGTGGCGAGGGTGTGACCTACGATTACGCCGAGGTCCCGTCGTTCCAGATTACCGTCTACAAGCATCGCGAGAACCGTCCCACCTGGTACGAGCGGGGCATGGTCTACCAGATCTTCCCCGACCGCTATGCCCGCGACGAAAACTGGCGCGAGCGAACGCTGGCCGAAGTTGAAAAACCGCGCAACGGAATCCAGCGCCGCATGGTCGAGGACTGGAACGAACCGCCCGAGTACGAGCGTGCCGAAGACGGCTCCATCAAGACCTGGGATTTTTACGGCGGCTCGCTCAAGGGTATCCAGAATGACCTGCCTCGCATCGCCGAACTGGGCTTTACAGCCATCTACCTCAACCCCATTTTTGAAGCCGCGAGCAACCACCGCTACGACACCGCCGATTACACCAAGATCGATCCGATTCTGGGCACCGAGCAGGACTTTACTGAGCTGTGCGAGGCGGCCGAGAAGCTGGGCATTTCCATCATTCTGGACGGTGTGTTCAACCACACGGGCGACGATTCGATCTACTTTAACCGCTACGGCAACTATCCCGGTGTCGGCGCGTGGCAGAGCGAGGACTCTCCGTGGCGTGATGCGTTTTATTTCCACGAGGACGGCTCGTACGACTGCTGGTGGGGCGTGGGCAATATGCCCGCCATCAATGAGAGCTCCGAACTGGTACGCGAGCGGATTCTGGGCAAGGACGGTATCATCCGCAAATGGCTGCGCGCCGGTGCCCATGGCTGGCGCCTCGATGTGGCCGACGAGCTTTCCGATGACTTCCTGACCGAGATCAAAAAGGCCGTGCTCGCCGAGAAGCCCGACGCGCTGCTGCTCGGCGAGGTCTGGGAAGATGCCTCCAACAAGATCAGCTACGGCCATCTGCGTCGCTATCTACAAGGCTCCGAGCTCGACTCGGCCATGGATTACCCCTTCCGCGACATGGTCATCGGCTTTTTGATGGGCTACAAAAACGCCTACCAGGCAGCCGAGGATATCGAGACCCTGCGCGAGAACTACCCGCGCGAGGCATTATCCTGCGCGCTCAATCTGCTGTCGAGCCACGACCGCCCGCGCATTATCTCGGTGCTCGGCGGTGGCCCCGACGAGTCGCAGCTGCCCGAGAGTGAGCGCAGCAAATGGCGCCTGGACGAGAACTCCATGGGCCTGGCCAAGAGCCGCTTTTGGCTGGCGACGCTCATGCAGATGACGTTCCCGGGCGTTCCCTCAATCTATTACGGTGACGAGTACGGCTTGGAGGGACTCACCGATCCGGGTAATCGCCGCACCTTGCCGACCAAGGAAGACCTGCACGACTTCGATACGTTCGCAATCGTCAAGAACGCATCTGCTGTGCGCCGCGCGCTGCCGTTTATGATCGACGGTGAAATCAAGGCCTTTGCGCTCAATGATGAGGTGCTGGCCTACAACCGTACCGGTAAAGACGGCGAGTCCGCGACCGTCATCATCAACCGCAGCCTGCGCAACTCGCATCGTGTGACGATTCCGGCGCTCGACGAATGTGCAAGTGACGTGATCAGCGGTCATGAGTGCGAGATCCACAACGGCACGGTCACGCTCGACCTGTACCCGCTCGGTTCGTCGATCATCTATCACCACGCCGAGCAGCGCCTGCAGGAGCCGCTCGATCACGGTGCGGGTGTTGTATGCCATATCACATCAGTGCCGACCGACGACGGCGAGCCCGGTACGATCGGCGCGCCCACGCGTCGTTTTATCGACCATCTGGCCGCCATGGGCATGCGCTACTGGCAGGTTCTCCCCGTCAACCCCACGGACTTCTTTCGCTCCCCTTACGCCGGTCCTTCGGCCTTTGCAGGCAATATCGACCTGCTGCCCGAAAGCCACGAGGAGCTGGCAGCCGACTTTGAGACCTGGAAGGCCCGCGGAGGCAAGGATGCCGATCCGCTGTACACCGCGTTTAAACATCGCAATGCCGATTGGCTCGAGAAGTACTGCGTCTACATGGCCGTCAAAAAGTACTTTGAGGGCGAGTCTCGCCACAATTGGCCGGCAGATGTCGCTCGCTACAACGAGCATCTAATCGACGACAAGCGCTTCCACAACGAGGCCGAGCTTCAGGCGTACATGCAGTACCGCTTTGACCTCGCTTGGTGTGAGCTCATGAACTATGCGCACAAGAAGGGCATCGAGGTCATCGGCGATATTCCTATGTACGTGTCCGACGATTCGGCAGACGCGTGGAGCGAACCCGAGAACTTCTGGCTGTCCGATACCGGCAAGGCGATTGAGATTTCCGGCGCGCCGCCCGACAACTTTGCGCCCGAGGGCCAGATGTGGGGCAACCCGACGTTCCGCTGGGACCACATGAAGCAGAACGGCTATAGTTGGTGGATGGATCGCCTGCGCCGCGCGTTCTCGCTCTACGACCGCGTGCGTCTGGATCACTTCCTGGGATTCCACAGCTATTACAGCATTCCCGCGGGCAAGGCATGCGCCGACGGCCGCTGGCTGGCGGGCCCGGGCAAGGACCTGTTCCAGACCGCCTATGACGAACTGGGTCCGCTCAACTTTATCGCTGAGGACTTGGGCTATCTGACGCCCGGTGTTCGTGCCATGGCATCGACCTGCGGTTTCCCCGGCATGGACGTGCTGGAGTTTAGCGACTATGACGTTCGTTGCGGTGTGCATCCCACGCCCGGCAAGATTCTGTACACCTCGACGCACGATACGTCGACGCTGGCCGGTTGGTGCACCCGTACCTTTGCGGGCGGCGATGAACCGAGCGGTGTTGAGGTGGCGGCCAAGCTGATGAGCGACGCGCTGGCAAGCGACGCTCCCCTGGTGATGATGCCACTGCAGGATGTCCTGGGGCTTGGCGACGACGCGCGCATGAACGTTCCGGGCGTGGCCACGGGCAACTGGACCTGGCAGGCTGACGAGGCGGACATTGCAGCCGCCGAGAACAAAACCGCACAGCTCCTGCGCAACAACCATAGATTCTGGGGTGAAGCGTGATAAAACCCCCGATATAGGGTACAGTTACAGACGTTTGAATTTATGCGGGCAGAGTAATCTGCCCGCTTTGTGCTGAAAAGGAAGTATTATGGCGCGCTACGATTACAAGTGCTCGAGCTGCGGCAACGTGTTTGAGGTTGAGCATCCCATGTCCGAGACTCCCGAGGTCGTGTGCCCCAGCTGCGGTGCCCCGGCGGCCAAGACGTTCTCGGCCAGCGGCATTAAATTTGAGGGCAGCGGTTTCTACAACACCGATCAACGAAGCGGCGGCTCCAGTACCAACGCCACCAGTGGCTGCTGCGCCAACTGCCCGCATAGCCACTAGGAACCAAGCAGCCCCGCGACCAAAACCGATCGCGGGGCTATTTCTTTGCTCTATGGGTAGTTAATTAAGCTACCCAGGTTTCCTTGTGAGTTGCGGTGAAATAAGGACTGTTTGGCGGGCAGAAGCGGCTTTTCATTCCCTATTTCACCGCAACTTAGTCGTTACTTGTGGACCAGTCTGGCGCAGAAGTGGCCGTCGTAGGAGTCGGCGTTTACGGGGACGCTTTGGAAGAGGCCTCGAGCGTTTTGGCGTACGGAAACGAGCTTCTTGGCCTGGGCAAACTCGGGGAGCTGCAGAATCTGGGCTTCGGAGAGCGGTGCCACGGTAAAGCCAGCGCCCTCGGGAGAGGCCAGGAAGGCATCCACGACCTGCTTGTTCTCTTCATCAAACACCGAGCAGGTGGCATAGATAAGCTCACCGCCGGCAGCCACGCGCGCGGCTGCTTCCTTGAGCATCGTCAGCTGTAGCTTGGGCAGCTCAGTCGTAACGTCGTTCTCGTTCAGACGCCACGGTATCTCGGGATGACGGCGCATGGTGCCGGTGCCAGAGCACGGCGCATCGATAAACACGGTGTCGAACAGGGCAGGCTCACCAAGCATGGCATCAAACGACGTGAGCACCTCATTGAGCTCGCAGGCATCGCCCGACACCGTACGAACGCCCGAGATGCCCGCCTTATGCAGGCGCGCGAGATTCTGATCGCACTTACGATCGTGCAGATCGAGCGCGGTATGCTGACGCTCGTACCCGGCACGTTTGGCCTGGCACATCATCACATAGGTCTTGGTGCCGCGGCCGGCACCAATCTCCAGGCAACGCCCGGGACATGTCGCCGCAGTGGCGATGAGCTGGGCGTTAAGGTCCGAGGCAACGGCAGCAGCGCGCTCAAACACGCCCGACGCAACCGTAACCTGAGCGTCGACCGGCGCATGGCAACCCGGGAACACGGGTGCCACAAGCTGGGAGATAAACGGATCGGGTTTGGTCGCAAACGCATTCTCGTGCAGAGCAAGCGGCGCAGGAGCCAGATTGCCGGCAAAGTTGAGCGCGCCCTCGGGCGTATCGAACGAAGCCATAATACGAGCGCACAGCCAGCGAGGAAGACCCATCAAACGCGAAAGGCGAACCAAACGGCGCTCGGACTCATCCACGTCGGATGCCGTGGCAAAGTCCTCAACGTTGTCCGCAACCTTGTGCAGCACCGCGTTAGCCAGGCCCGCGGCAGACTTAGCACCGCAGCGAACCAGCTCAACACCCTGGCTCACGGCAACGCGGCCCGGCGTATGCAGATAGAGCATCTCAAAGGCCGAGATGCGAAGCGCCATGCGAACGCGCGGCGCGACCTTTTTGGGCTTATCCAAAAACTGATCGAGCAACTCATCCAAAATGCCCTGCGTGGCGGCAACACCGAGTGCCAAACGCGCGGCGAAAGCGGAATCGCGCTGGTCAATGGCCTTGGCGGAAGCACGGGAAGACAACACGTCGCGTGCGTACATACCGCGGCGATCGGCCTCCATCAACACATCGAGCGCAAGCTTGCGCGCTGGAGACAACTTGCTCATGACAGTACACCCCACCTAAGTTCGGCACCCTGCAGGCCGACAGCCCAGGCAGAAGCAGCCATGGCACGCTTGCCATCGGGCTTAACCTCGAGCAGTTCAACCGCGCCATCGGAAAGGCCCAGGTAAACACGCTTACTCTTGACGGCAACAGCGCCCTCGTCAAGCGACACATCAACCGGCGCAGCATCGAGCACGCGAACCGACTTGCCGGCAATCACGCAACGGGCAGGCGCGGTATCGGACGAAGCGAGCACATGACGCACGCAATCGAGCGCCGCCATCTGCGGATCCAGACGCATTTCCTGCTTGGATATCTTGGCAGCATGAGTGACGAGCGACTTATCCTGCTCAGTCCAAACAGCCGAGCCATCGACAAGCGAGGGCAGCGTATCGGCAAGCAACTTGCCACCAAGCTCACCAAGCTCCATCGTGAGCGCCTCGGCATGCTTACCGGCAACCGAGGTCGAGACCTGCGCACAATAAGCGCCGGTATCCACGCCATGCCCAATGCGCATAATGGAAACGCCGGCAACCTCGTCACCAGCAAGAATGGCACGCTGAATGGGAGCAGCGCCACGCCAACGAGGCAGCAGCGAAGCATGAACATTCACAATACCAAGCGGCGCCATATGCAGCACCTCATCAGGCAATATGCAGCCATAGGCAGCCACGCAGAAAATGTCAGCCTGGGCAGCCTGAAGCGCCTCAACAACCTCAGGCGTCATACGATTAGCCTCAACAACCGGCAACCCCAGCTCAAGCGCCTTGGCCTTAACAGGAGAAGGCTCAAGCTTCTTACCACGCCCACGAACAGCATCGGGACGAGTAATAACAAGCGCAATCTCGTTCCCAGCCTCAACAAGTGAAGTCAGCGAAGGCACAGCAAAAGCAGGCGTACCCATAAACACAATACGCATAAAGAACGTCTCCCCTCAACCAAAGCCGAGACGGCTACAAATAACAGCGGAAAGCCAAGTACCCAGCCCATCCGCAATAACAATTCAACAAGAACAAATATACCCAAAACCAAAGAAAGAGCCGCAATAAAAGCAGCTCTCTCAACAAAGCAATTATCAGCGAAGACGCCCTTCCCTGGCCCAACGGTACCCGGGCGAGACAAGCAGCGTCAACGTAGTCCCCGGGGCGACGCCTATATCGTCCCGCGCGCAGTTTCGCAGCGCAGCGAGAATGTTTGAGCACGGGATGATATGTGTGGGCCCCATCCCAGGGACGGACAATTAACCTACTCAGTCTCGCCCGGTCGAGCGCCGCGGGCCAGGGCGTCCTGGTACTCCTTGACTGCCTTGATGCGCTGCATAGGTTTGAGTCGCTCAAACATGGTATTACCGTGCAGGTGATCGATCTCATGCTGGAGGCACACGCAGAACAGATCGCCCGTGGCCTCATAGCGAATCAGGTTGGCATCCAGGTCATACGCCTCGACGACGACATGGTCGGGACGCTCGATCTCGCAGCTAATGCCGGGGATGGACAGGCAGCCCTCGCTAAAGGGCACCAGATGGTCGCTCTGCTCAACAATGACGGGGTTGATGAGCACGTAGGGGTCGTAGTCGTTCTTGTCGCTGTAGTCGCAGTCGATGGTGACGAGCTGAATGAGCTCGCCGATCTGCGGGGCAGCCAGGCCGCAGCCGCCGTTCTCAAACATCATCTTCTTCATCTTCTCGGCAAGCGCCTCGATCGCCGGGGTGATCTCCTCGATGACGGCGCACTCCTGGCGCAGACGAGGGTCGGGCGACAGTACGATTCCGTTGGCTTCCATGGCCATCCTTTCGAGTTGTTACATCAAATCATAGGCGTCGACGTCAACGCTCACGCTCACGCCGCGCACAGAGCCCACCTCTTTGAGACAGGCGTCGATATCATCAGAGACATGGTACCCCACGGGCGACTTCACAAGCAGATGGAAGCGGTAACGGTCCTTGGCTCTCTCGATTACACACGAAGCCGGGCCCAGCACCTGCGGCACAGCACTCCCCGCCCGTAAAAAGTCGGGCGCGGCGGCATGCCAGCGTCGCTTAAGAAACTTTGCAATGCGCCCGATGTAGTCCTGCGCGTCGTCTCGGTTCGCCGACCACACCAAGATGTTGACCAGGCGAACAAACGGCGGGTACAGCGCGTCGCGGCGCTGATCCAGGTCGTAGTCGGTAAAGACCGAACGGTCGTGCTCAGCGACGGCGCGAATGACCGGATCCTCGGGCAGGTAGGTCTGGATGATCACCTCGCCGGGACGATCGCCGCGACCGGCACGGCCCGCAACCTGCTCCAGTAGATCGTAGGCGCGCTCCCCTGCGCGAAAGTCGGGCAGCTTGAGGGCGAAGTCGGCATTGACCACGCCTACCAGTGTGACCTCGGGAAAATCGAGACCCTTTGCGATCATTTGGGTGCCCAGCAACACGGCACAATCGGCCACATCGAACTGCTCGAGCAGCTTTTTGTGCGCATCCTTGCCACGTGTGGAATCGGCATCCATGCGAATAATGGCGACATCCTCGGGAAGCATCTGGTGCAGTGCATCCTCGATCTGTTGAGTGCCCAGACCCATTTTTGCCAGGTAGCGACTGCCACATTTGGGGCAACGGCTCGTGGGTGCGGGATACGGCTGCACGCGCCAAGACGAACCGCATGTGTGACACTGCAGCGTGTGCGTGCGCTCGTGATACGTAAGCGCGGTGGAGCAGTGGTTGCAGGTGGGGACGCAGCCGCACTCGCGGCACATGAGGAATGGCGCAAAGCCACGGCGGTTGTGCAACAGCACGGCCTTCTCGCGGCGCTCGACCACACGCTTCAGGCCTTCCATCAGCGGTTTTGAGAACATGGAGCGGCTGCCGTGCGAGAACTCGCGGCGCAGGTCGGCAATGCGGACTGTCGGCAGCACGGCGTTTCCCGGGCGCTCGGGCATCTCGACGCGCGTCCAGATGGCACCGTTATACGTGCCACGGCGGCAGCGGTCGAGGGCCTCAGCAGAAGGCGTGGCGGAGCCCAACACGAGCGGGCAGCGGTAGCGCCGCGCCATCTCGGCCGCCACCTCGCGCGCGTGGTAGCGCGGACTGGAGCCCTGCTTGTAGCTGGTCTCGTGCTCCTCGTCGATGATGATGAGACCCAGGTCGCTGAGCGGGCAAAAGAGCGCCGAACGCGCGCCGACGACAACGCGGGCGGCACCACTGGCAACCATGTCCCACTGGTCCAGGCGCTCGCCGGCCGAAAGGCGCGAGTGGAAGACCGCGACCGTCTCACCGAAGCGCGAGCGGAAGCGGCCGACGGTTTGGGCCGTCAGCGAGATCTCGGGCACAAGCACGCACGCCGAGCGGCCGGCCGCGAGCACGCGCTCGATAGCAGAGAGGTAGACCTCGGTTTTGCCGGAGCCGGTGACACCGTCGACCAGCACCACGTCTCCGTGGGCGTCAAGACGGGCGCGCTCTATCTGCGCGAGCGCCTGCTGCTGGCCGTTGGTAAGCGAGACCGGCGCCTTGCCGCTTGCCGAGGACAGCGTGGTCTGCTCGCTGCAGCCACGCCACGCACGGCGCTCCTCCACCACCACGACGCCGCGCTTTTCGAGCGCCTTGATAGTCGCCGACATGCTGTTGTAGAGCAGATTAAGGTCACGCGTCGTGACCGGGCCGCATTGGAGCGCCTCGATAAGCTGGCGCTGGCGAACCGCCGTCTTGGGCGGCGTATAGTCGAAGCCCTCGGGCGTGAGCATGACCCAACGATTTTGGATGGGTTTGACGGCGGGGCGCTCGACGGTCCATACGCCGTCATCGCCTTTCACGACGCGCGGGCTACCGCCCGGAGGCAAGAACAGGCGCAGGCACTCGGAAAGCGTCGCGACGTACTCGCGGCTCATCCAGCGCGCAATGCGGGCAGCCTCGGCGGTAAAGAGCGGCTTGCTGAGGATGGCCTCGATGGGCTTAATGCGCGCAGGGTCGAGGGCGTTGTTGCCTTGTAGGTCGCCCAGCTCGGCGGTGATGTCGACGATGTAGCCGGCGGCCGCGCGATTGCCAAAATGGACCAGGACCGTGGAGCCGACCTGGGCTTCTTCATTGGCAAGGGACTGTGGGATGCCGTAAGCAAATGGCTCAGATAAAGCGCGCGTGGGGATGTCGAGGACCACGCTTGCGTAGGCGACGATGGGCTCAGGCGCAGGCTCGAGCTTGACCTGCTCGGCCGCGCGAGCCGGCTCCGCAGGAGTCTTCTCCGGTTCCGGCAAACCAAACAGCGAAAGTTGTTGAGCCATACACCACCTCAAACGAGCCTGGAAGGGGTGGGACAAAATAATCAGTAGTGTTTGTCCCATGGCCGATACGAGTGTCGAGCTCGTTACATCGCTCGAACATGGGACAAACACTACTGATTATTTTGTCCCACCAACCCACTCGCTCGGTATAGAAACAAGAGCCCCGCTCGGGTGAACGGGGCTCGGATACTTGCGTTTGCGCAGCGACTACAGCGCCATCGTGCGGGCGCGGTCGATGCGCGCCAGGCAGTCGTCGCGGCCGACGAGCGCCATGGTCTCGCCCAGCGGAGGGCTCACCATGTTGCCGCAGACGGCGACGCGCACGGCCTGGAACACCACGCGCTTCTTGAGGTCCATCTGCTCGGGCAGCGGCTCAAGCGCGGCGTCGATGTTGGCAGCCGTCCACTCGTTCACACCCTCGAGCGCGGCCTTGGAGGCATCAAGAATGGCACCCATGCCCTCCTTGGCCAGGCCCTTGTTGACGGATTTCTCGTCATACTCGAGCGTCTCGGCCGTAGCGAAAATGGGAGCGGCGACGGTCACGGCGTCGGCCGGCATCTTGGTGCGCGGCTTAACGATGGCGGCAAGCGCGTCGATCCAATCCTCGCCGTACTCGACGTTACCCTCGATGAGACCCGCCTCGTGCAGCTCGGGGACCATGATCTCGTCGGCAAACTGAGCATCGGACATGCCGTTGATGTACTCGGCATTGACCCAGTCGAGCTTCTTGGGGTCGAAGGTCGCCGGGTTCTTGGAGATGCGGTCGAGCGAGAACTTGCTGGCCAGGACATCGCGCGGGATGATCGTGGTCTCGCCGTCGAGCGACCAGCCGAGCAGCGCCAAGTAGTTGACGAAGGCGTCGGACAGGTAGCCGGCGTCGCGGTACTCCTCCACCGAGGTGGCGCCGTGGCGCTTGGAGAGCTTCTTGCCGTCGGCACCCAAGATCATGGAGATGTGGGCGAACGTAGGCACGGGCGCGCCGAGGGCCTCGTAGACCATGACTTGACGCGGGGTGTTGGACAGGTGGTCGTCGCCGCGGATGACGTGAGTGATCTTCATCATGGCGTCATCGACGACGGTCGCGAAGTTGTACGTGGGCGTGCCGTCGGAACGGAAGATGACAAAGTCGTCGAGCTCCTTGGCATCAAAGGTCACCTCGCCGTGGACGGCATCGTGGATGACGACGTCTCCGCGGTCCTCGGGCACCTTGATGCGAAGGACGTAGGACTCGCCGGCCTCGATGCGACGGCGGGCCTCCTCGGGATCAAGATCGCGGCAACGGCGCTGATAGCCCTGGAAGGGGTCCTTGCGCTCCTGCGCGGCCTTGCGGTCGGCTTCGAGCTGCTCCTTGGTGCAGAAGCAGGGATAGGCCTTGCCCTCGTCCCAAAGCTTCTGGGCGGCCTGCTTGTACAGGTCCAGGCGCTCGGTCTGGGCGTAGGGGCCAAAATCGCCGCCCACCTCGGGACCCTCGTCCCAGTCCAGGCCCAGCCAACGCATGGCGCGCAGGATGATCTGCGTGTTCTCGTCGGTGGAGCGGGTGGGGTCGGTGTCGTCGATGCGCAGGATGAACGTGCCGCCGTTAGCACGGGCGAAAGCCCAGTTATAGATAGCGGTGCGGGCGCCGCCGATGTGCAGCTTGCCCGTCGGTGAGGGTGCAAAGCGGACGCGAACGTCTGATGCCATGGATATCTCCTCGATTGCAGGATGGATGTCTAACCGCACCAGTATAAAGCATCAAAGCAACCTCCGCACAAAGGGCACCGACCTACTCATTGGGGACAGGCTAAAATGACCAGTCTTTGGGCAACCTGTCGGCACTTAGGCGAGGTTGGTCATTTAAGTCTGTCCCCAATGAGTAGGTGCGGAAAGGGTGTGAATGTTTGATTTACGCGCTATGATGTGTCCTTGCATAGAGAGCCCGGCGGAATGGTAACGGTCGCCGGGACACGTTTTTGAAAGGGGCTATCATGCCAGAAGAACTTCGTTCCATCCCACCCCAACACGGGTCCTTTGTATTTACGTCGGAGTCGGTGACCGAAGGCCATCCCGATAAGATCGCTGACCAGATCAGCGACGCCGTCCTCGACGCAATCCTCGCCAAAGAAATAGAGCTGCAGGAGCAGGGCTACATCGCGCCCAACGGCGTGCCCGCTAACGTCGAGAACGTCCGCTGCGCCTGCGAGACCCTCGTGACCACCGGCACCGTCATCGTCGCCGGCGAGATCCGCACCCAGGCCTACGTAGACGTGCAGGAGATCGCCCGTGGCGTTATCCGCCGCATTGGCTACAACCGCGCCAAGTTCGGTTTTGACTGCGATACCTGCGGCGTTATGAGCCTCATCCACGAGCAGTCGCCCGATATCGCCCAGGGCGTCGACGAGTCCTTCGAGACCCAGACCGGCGCTACTACCGACCCGATCGACCTGATCGGCGCCGGCGACCAGGGCATGATGTTTGGCTACGCTTCCAACGAGACCAAGACCCTCATGCCCATGCCGCACTACCTGGCAAGCCGCCTGGCAGAGCGCCTGGCTGCCGTACGTCATGATGGCACCCTGCCCTATCTGCGTCCCGACGGCAAGACCCAGGTCACCGTGCGCTACGAGAACGGCAAGCCCGTCGAGGTCACGACCATCGTCATCTCCACGCAGCACGCCGCCGAGATCGAGGACATGAGCAAGATCAAGGCCGACCTCATCGAGCACGTCATCACCCCGGTCATGGACGCCGAGAACATGCCGTGGGACAACGCAGACATCTACGTGAACCCCACCGGTCGCTTTGTCGTGGGCGGCCCCATGGGCGACACGGGCCTCACCGGCCGCAAGATCATCGTCGACACCTACGGCGGCTACGGCCGTCACGGCGGCGGTGCCTTTAGCGGCAAGGACTGCACCAAGGTTGACCGCTCCGCCGCGTATGCCGCGCGCTGGGTCGCCAAGAACGTGGTCGCCGCCGGTCTGGCCGACCGCTGCGAAGTCGAGCTGGCTTACGCCATCGGCGTGTCCAAGCCCCTCTCAATCATGGTCGACACATTCGGTACCGCTAAGGTCGCCGAGGACAAGATCGTTGAAGCCGTAGAGAAGACCTTCGACCTGCGCCCGGGCGCAATCATCCGCGACCTAGACCTGCGTCGCCCCATCTACGAAAAGACAGCAGCCTACGGCCACTTCGGCCGCGAAGACGCCGACTTCACCTGGGAAAAGACCGACCGAGTCGAAGAACTCAAAGCAGCCTGCGGCCTGTAAGCTAACGAGAAAAGCCACAGCCAAAAATCAACGCACCAAAAGAAGTACCGGTCCCAACCGGTACTTCTTTTATTTTAAGGTGGTGAAGATGAGCCGACCTGGGACATGGAATAGGTCACAGGCCGATAAATTTCGCAGCAGAGCGACTCCAACCATGTATCCTAAGTTCCGAGGGCTTTAGTATTTGGTCGATCGCGAGTTCCGCACGAGCCGGAGAGCACTTAATGTGCTCTCCGTGCGAGCAGGACTGTAGAGCAGGCGACCAAATACCAAAGCCCTCGGAACGACGGGATAGAACAGGAGCACCCATGGCAGGCAAGCCGCAAACACTAGCTACGACCTCGGCATTCGAGATCTTGGGCCCCGTCATGGTCGGCCCCAGCTCATCGCACACCGCCGGCGCCCTGCGCTGCGCCCAAGTTGCCGCCAGCCTGCTAGAAGGCCGCATTACCAAGGTCACCTTTGGCCTGTGGAACTCCTTCGCCCACACCTACCGCGGCCACGGCACCGACCGTGCGCTCGTCGCGGGCATCCTGGGCCTCGACACCGATGACGAGAATATCAAGCAGGCCTTCAACCTCGCACGCGAGCAGGGCCTCGAATATCACTTTGACATCAAGGGCGACGACGCCTCCATCCACCCCAATACCGTCGATATCGACATGGTCGACGACACGGGCGCCACGGCACAGGTCCGCGGCGAGAGCCTGGGCGGCGGCAAGATGCGCATTAGCCGCATTAACGGCGTCGGCGTCGACATCTCGGGCATGTACTCCACGCTCTTCGTGGCACACAAGGACGTCCCCGGTGTACTCGCCGCGCTCACCAACCTGCTCGCCTACGCCCACGTGAACATCGCCTTCTGCCGCACCTACCGAACCGAAGTGGGCGGCCAGGCCTACTCCGTCTTTGAGACCGACGGCGCGCCCGACGACACCGTCGTCCCCATGCTGCGCAAGCTCGACAATGTCGATTACGCAACGTTTATCGAGCTCCCCGGTTCTGCCTCGTCGCTCTCCCCCGGCGTCTCGGCAAAGGAGATCTTCGACGACGGCGAGCAGCTGCTCGATGCGTGCGAGGAACTGGGGCTCAGCATTGGCGCCGTTATGGCCGTGCGAGAGGCGCGCCTGACCGGTGAGGCGCACGCCGTCGCCGCCATGCGCCGCGTGCTCGACGTCATGCGCGAGGAGACCACAGCCCCCATCGCTAATCCGCAGCGATCGCTCGGCGGGCTTATCGGCGGCGAGGCCAAGCTCGTCGAAGCAACCCGCTGCAACGATTTGAGTGCAAGCCTGATGGGCGCCGTCCAGACCGACGCCGTTGCCCGCGCCATGGCCGTTCTCGAGCGCTCCGCTACCATGGGCGTGATCGTCGCCGCCCCCACGGCCGGCTCCGCGGGTGTTGTGCCCGGCTGCGTGCTGGCGCTCGCCGATCGCCTGCAGCTCGACGACGAGCAAGTCATGGATGCGCTCTACTGCGCAGCCGCCATCGGCCTCAACCTCACCACAAGCGCCTGCGTTGCCGGCGCCGAGGGCGGCTGCCAGGCTGAGGTGGGAAGCGCCGCCGCCATGGCAGGCGCCGCGCTGGTGCAGATGCTCGGCGGCACGCCCGAGCAGGCGCTCGACGCCAGTTCCATCGCGCTGAGTAATCTGCTGGGTCTCGTTTGCGACCCCGTCGGTGGCCTCGTGGAGGTGCCCTGCCAAAACCGCAACGCCATCGGCGTGGCAGCGGCCTTTAGCTCTGCACAACTCGCCCTCGCAGGCATTAAGAGCTTGGTGCCGTTTGACCAGATGGCACATGTCATGCTTTCGGTGGGTCACGCGTTGCCGGCCACGCTGCGCGAGACGGCAAAGGGCGGCATCGCGCAGGCTCCGGCCGCACTTTCGGCCTGTGCAAAATGCGGTGTGTGCGGATAGCGACAAAGAACGACTCAAAGGTGGGACAAATGTCCCACCTCTTTTGAATGCCACCGTTTCCGTACCACAAACAGTAGGGCAATCGCTATAATGCAAGCCCAGTAAAAACACGATGAACCGCAAGGCGAAAATCGAAGGATATGCATACGATGTCGCAAAACGATCGAACTCAACTGATTCCCGATCCGCAGCAGCCGAGCAGGCACACCGGCGGCGTTCAGTCGCCGCGTCCTATCGCGCCGAGCCACGGTCAGCAGCGTGGTGCGGCAAACGCTTCCCAACGCCCGAACCAACAGCGACAGCAGCGTCAACAACGTCAGCAGCACCAGGCAAACGGTAATGCGCCCAAGCACCCCCCCACGCACGCTCGAGGCGATCGCGGCCCCGCGCGCAAGTCCGCCGGCAACAATAAGTCGGGCAAAAAGACGACGCTCTTTGTCGTCCTGGGTCTAATCGTCATTGTCTATATCGTAGGCGTCGTAGCATTTTCGCAGGTAGCCTACCCCAACACCACCATCGCCGGCGTCGACGTCTCGTTCTCCAACGCTTCGTCTGCCGCCACCAAGGTCAACTCGGCATGGAAGCACTATAAGCTCACCGTGACAGGCGATGACTTTAGCTGGACCTATCAGCCCGAGTCCGATGAGCCCATTGTCGACGGCGAAGCTGCCGCAAAAGAGATTATCAGCCACAACGAAGCCTTTGTATGGCCGGTCCGCCTTGTGGAATCCTTAAGCGGCAAGACCAAAACAACCGCTACCTCCAACGAAGTCGATCTTGATCAAGACGTCGACCTGTCCATGCTCTCCGACACCTTTGACCAAAAGAAGTTTGAGAAGGATCTGGGCGCCGCCATCAAGGAGTTTAACGAGGGCCGTTCGGGCACGTTCGAGGCAAATAGCTCCTATGACGAGCAGGCCGGCAAGTTTACCGTCGAGAAGGCGCGCTCCAACGAAAAACTCAACCGCGAGCATGTCATTAAGTATGCCGAGCTCGAGCTTGCCTCGCTGGCCGAGTCCGTAGATCTTTCCAAGCTCGGCAACGATGCCTATGAGCCGCTCAATGGAACGCTGACCGATGATCAGATTCAGGCCGCATGCGATGCCGCCAACAACTTCCTGGGCGTCAACGTGACCCTCAAGCTCAACGGCGAGGATGCCGGCAAGGTTGATGGCAGCTCCGTATTGCAGTGGATCAGCTTTGCCGATCCCGCCAACCCAACGCTCGATACGTCGCAGATCAGCAACTGGGCAGCCGAACTCGCCAACGGCTTTAATACCGTGGGCTCCACTCGCTGGTGGACGCGCGCCGATGGCAAGCAGTGCGCCGTCGAAGGCGGCGACTTTGGTTGGTCCATCGACAGCAGCTCGCTCGCCAAGCAGGTCGAGGACGCCATTAACAACAAGCAGACCGGCGAAATCGAGATCAAGTACTCCCAGAAGGCCGACACCTTTACCGCAAAGGGAGAGCCCGACTGGAAGGCGTATATCGACGTCGACTTGTCCGAACAGCACACGCGCTACTATGACGAGAGCGGAAATATCGTTTGGGAGGCCAACTTTATCTCGGGCAAGCCGGGCGAGGACGCCACGCCCGAGGGCGTCTGGCAGATCAACAGCAACGACGGCGGCAGCACCCTGATCGGAGCCAAGGACCCCGAGACCGGCAAGCCCAAATACGAGAGTCCGGTGAGCTACTGGATGCCGTTCGAGGGCAATATGATCGGCTTCCACGATGCCACCTGGCAAAACGACAAGAGCTTCGATAATGCCGAGTCGTACAAGTGGTGCGGCAGCCACGGTTGCATCAACCTGCGCCTGGCAGACGCCAAGGCACTTCACGACTGCATCAAAGTCGGCCTGTGCGTGGTTGTCCACTCGTAGTGCAACGCGCGCATTCCTACAACGTGGAACCGCTGCGACCAATCTAACAGTTCCGAAAGAAACCGTCCTATGCGCCCGCCCCAACCGGTGGGCGCATATAATTATCGAGGTTCTTTCTATAAAGGAGACGCTATGCCGAATGTCCCCACCATCACCCCGGGCGCGGATGATACCGAGCGCACGCCCGAAGATGCCACCGAAACGATTCCTCTGATTACAAACGCGCACACCGACAAGCAGAGCGGACGCACGAACGATACGGTCGAGATTTCCGATGAAGAGGCATATGCCAAGCTCAAGGCAAAACGCGCCGAACGTCGACGCAAAAAGCTGATTCGACGCGGTATTGCCGCCGGCGTCGTAGGTGCCATCGCGCTCATTGCCATTGTCGCTACCCTGGTTCTCAATGCGCAGCCACAGGGAGCTAGCGGGCCTGTGACCGACATGGTGACCGAGGGCACGTTTACCACAACGGTCGAGGCGAAAGGCCAGCTCAAACCCATTTCGTCCTCAGTGGTCTCCCCTTCTGTCGACGGCACGGTCGATTCGATCAACGTGCAGGCAGGCCAATCCGTTAACGAGGGCGACGTGCTTATGACCATTAAAAACGACGAGCTCGATCGCAACGTTGCCGAGGCGCAGCGTGCAGTTGCAGCCGCCCAGGAAGACCTCACCAACGCGCAGAAAGCCGCCGCTGTCGCGCAGGCCACCCCAACGACGGACGTCGATGGAGCTTCCGCAGCGGCTGGCGTCTCTGACGCATCAGCGGACACGAACGCCGTATCGGCCGCGCAGCGCAGCCTCGCTTCGGCCCAGGCAAACCTAGACCAGGCGAACGCCAAGGCCGCCAGTCGCACGGTCACGGCCCCGAGCTCGGGTAGCATCGTGGAGCTCAACGCCAAGGTGGGCGCCACGGTAACAGGCGGCATGATCATGGGCGAAAGCGATACGAGCGGCGGCAAGCAGTGCATGCAGATCGCCGACCTGTCCAAGATGAAGGTAACCGTGCAGGTGGGCGAAAAGGACATCGCCAAGATCGCCGTTGGGCAGAGCGCCAACGTCACGTATCCCGCGTTTCCCGATATCGTGAGCCAGGGCACCGTCACGGCTATCGCGTCGGTGGCAAACTCCGACGCCGCCAACGGCGGCGGCAGCGTGACCTTTAACGTCGACATCCTCATCGAGGCGCCCGACGCGCGCCTGAAGCCGGGCATGACGGCCGAGGTCTCGGTGGTGACCGAGCAGCTCGACGACGTGGTGATGGTGCCGACGATGGCGCTCATGACCGAAGACGGCGAACACTATTACGTCAACGTGGCAACCGATGACGAGGGCAAGCAAACCCGCCGCGTCAAGGTGACCGTCGTGACGCAAAACGACAACGAAGCCGTAGTCGGCAAGACACAGGTCAAGCGCGACAACCAGGGCAACGAGATCAACCCCAACGTGCCGGTTACCAAGCTGCGCGATGGTGACACCCTCGTCATGGACACCGGAGCGGACGCAACGGCTGACGGCGGCTACAGCGCGGATTCGGGCAGTATGTCTGCCGACGAGGGTATGTAATGCGTCCCGTTATCGACATCCGCAACGTGCACCGCATCTTTGAGAGCGAGGCAGGTTGCGCCCACATCCTGCACAACGTGAGCCTGGCGGTAAATCCCGGCGAATTCGTCGCTATCACTGGCCCCTCGGGCTCGGGCAAATCAACGCTCATGAACATCCTCGGCTGCTTGGATAAGCCGACGGCGGGCGATTACTACCTGCAAGGGCTCAACGTGGCCGAGCTTGACGATGACGAGCTGACCGAAGTCCGCGCCCTGAGCATTGGCTTTGTCTTTCAGAGCTTCAACCTGCTGCCGCGCCTGTCGGTTATCGAAAACGTCATGCTGCCGCTGGCCTACACCAATGTGCCCCGTAGCCAGCGCGAAATGCGCGCCGTGCACGCGCTGCAGGCCGTCACGCTACCGGTCGACCACTGGGACCACCGCATATCCGAGCTCTCGGGCGGCCAGATGCAGCGTGTCGCCATCGCGCGCGCACTTGTCAATGACCCGCCCATCATCCTGGCCGATGAGCCAACGGGAAACCTGGACTCCGCCACCGGAGCGCTTGTGATGGAGACCTTCCATAAGCTCCAGAAGCGCGGCAAAACCATCGTGCTTATCACACACGACCCCGGCATCGCCGCCGAGGCCGACCGTGCCGTGACCATCCGCGACGGTCGCATTCACGACGGCGCGTATATTCCACATGCACCGAAGACCCTACGCAGCGCCGTAGATAGCCTGCCCATGATTTCCGCCTCCGCTAACCCGCCGAAAGGAGTGGTGGCATGAGCGCCCGCGATCTCATCCAGGAAGCCCTTCACTCGCTCGAGGCCAACAAGGGCCGCAGCCTGCTCACCATCCTGGGCATCGTCATTGGCATCGCCTCGGTTATCGCCATGACGTCGCTCATCGGCGGCATCCAAAACAGCCTGGTCAACAGTCTGGGCCTCAATGCGGCACGCATGGTGCAAATCTATTCGTCGCAAGAACTCACCGAGTCGGACATCGAGAAGCTTCAAAAACTGGTGCCGCAGATAGAGCAGATTGGCATTGTCGACAGCGCGTACACCGAGTATAAGACCGGCGATAAAAGCTATACCGTCATGGCACAGGGTGTCGATAGCGACATGCTCGACGCCGTGGGGGCCAGCAAGCTCGTTGCGGGGCGCACCTATTCCCAGGCCGAGTCCCAATCAGGCTCGCGCGTGGCGCTCATCAGCCGCGGCGGCGCCGATCAGCTTTACGGCAACGAACAGGATGCGCTGGGGAAAACCATCAAGGTGTCCAACGGCGAGGTGCAGATTGTAGGTGTGATTGATGGCGGCAACGACTCCATGGGCTCGCTCACGCTGTATATGCCGCGCGAAACCATCTCAGGCCTGTTTGGCGACGAAAATCCTTCATTCCCCAGCGTGACGGCTCTTGCCGCCGAGGGCACAGACATGGACGAGCTTTGTAAGACCATCGAGTCCAAGGTGCGCGCAATGAAGGGCATCGCGGAGGATGATGAGTACGACAGTGTATCGGCGACCTCCATGAAAAGCGCCATCGATGCACTCAACTCCTTTATGGGCGCGTTCTCGCTCATCATGGGCGCTGTCGCCAGCATCTCGCTGCTTGTCGGCGGTATCGGCATTATGAATATGATGCTCACCAACGTGACTGAGCGCATCCGTGAGATCGGCATTCGCCGTGCCCTGGGCGCAAGTCGTCGCGATATCACCGCGCAGTTTTTGGCCGAGTCCTCGGCGCTGTGCGTCACCGGCGGACTGTTGGGTGTCCTGATTGGCTATCTGCTGGCATGGGGACTCACGTTCTTTGCCGCAAGCTCGGGCATCATGAGCGAGTTTGGAGCTACCGGGACGATCACGCCAAGCTTCTCCATTACAACAGTGTTGATCGCGTTTGCCGTATCGGTCGGCATCGGCGTAATCTTTGGCTTCTACCCCGCTCGCCGTGCAGCAAAGCTCGACCCGGTGGAATGCCTACGCTACCAGTAAGCCACCACCAACAAGTTGCGGTGAATTAGGGACTGAATATGCTATTTAGCAGCAAAAACAGACGCTATTTCACCGCAACTTATTGAAGGGCTGCTTGCGCCAGTTCCGTGCGTCGTCCTCGAGCGATTGGCGGATGACAGGCTTGTACGGGTCGAGCTTGCTCGGGGCGCTCCTCCTCGCAGGCGGGAGGGCACGCATGCGCGGCGAGCGCCTAGCGCGCGAACTCCCGTAAGAGCGCGTCTTCCACTTCCCTAAGCGAAAGGGCCCCGCCTCCCTCGGCGGGACGGGCGACCACGATACAGCGCGCTCCCACGTCGCGCGCGGAGGCGATCTTCTCGGCCGTGCCGCCTACGGTTCCCGAGTCCTTGGTCACAAGCCACTGGGCGCCCACCTGCCGAAGCATCGCCTCGTTGAGCTCGCGGGTGAAGGGCCCCTGCATGCCGATGACGTGCGACGGCGAAAACCCCGCGTCGATGCACTTCGTTATAGCACCGGGCAGAGGGAGCACACGCACGAAGAAGCGCACCGCGAAATCGGCGACGCGCGTGTAGGGAGCAAGCTCCTTGCTCCCCGTCGTGAGAAGCGCGCGACCCGGGTTCTCGGAGAGAAAGCGCGCCGCGCAGGCGATCGACGCGACCGACACGACGCCTTTGGGCAGCGCCTCGACCGGGCGCGTAAGGCGCAGGCATCGTGCACCCACGGCGAGCGAAGCGGCCCGGATGTTGCCGCTTGCGAGCGTAGCGAAGGGGTGCGTGGCATCGACGACGATGCGCGCGCCGGAAAGCTCGCGCTCCATGTCGGCCTCGTCGAGCCTGCCCGCATGCACCTCGATGCCCGGAAGCTCGCCCAAAAGCTCGCCTCCGTACTCGGTTGCCGCGTAGGCACGGGCGGGGATTCCCGCCCCGCTCGCCCATTCGCACAGGAGGCGGCCCTCGGTGGTGCCGGCGAAGATGCGCAGCGCCGGCGCGGATGCGGGGGCCGTCACTTCGGGCCGCCTGGGCGCGTGATCTGGTAGAGCAGCGCGTTCATAATGGCGGCCGCCACGGTCGAGCCGCCCTTGCGACCCCTCGCGACGATGGCCGGCACGCGTCGCGCGAGTAGCTCCTCTTTCGCCTCGACCACGTTCACAAACCCAACCGGCACCCCAACGACGAGCGCGGGCGCGATCTTCCCCGCGTCCATGAGCTCGGCGAGGCGCAGAAGTGCTGTGGGAGCGTTGCCGACGGCCACGATGAGCGGACCCTCGATGCCGCAAGCTTTGTCCATGCTCGCAACGGCGCGAGTCGTGCCCGCGGCGCGCGCCGTTGCGGCGACATCCGGGTCGGCCATATAGCACACGGCCTGGCAGCCGATCTTCGCGAGCGCGGGCTTGCTTATGCCTGCGAGCGCCATGTTCGTGTCGGTGAGCACCGTGGCCCCTGCGCGCAGTGCGTCGAGCGCACAGTGCGCGGCGTCATGGGTGAACACGAGGGAATCGGCGTACGAGAAGTCGGCAGTGGTGTGGATGACGCGCTTCACGACGGGCTCTTCGAGCGGCGGGAACGTGCGGCCGCCGAGCTCTTCGGTGATGATTTCAAAGCTGCGCCGCTCGATGTCGCCGGGCGCCATCTCCTTGGAATCCATCTAGTACTCCACTCCTTCCCTTGCACATATCCCCTGCTCGTAGGGGTGTTTCTCGCACCGCATCTCGGTTATGTAGTCGGCCTTCTCCACGATCTTGCGGGAAGGCGCGCGCCCGGTGAGCGCTACTTCGACGCCGCGCGCGGACATATCGAGCGCGCGGTCCACGAGCGCCTCGTCGACAAGCCCCTTCGAAAGCGCGTCGAGCGCCTCGTCGAGCACGAGCAGCCCCTCCTGCGCGCCCTCGAGCTCGGCGAGCGCGGAAGCGAGGTTCCCATCGTGCAACTCGCGCGTCGCGGCAAGTTCTTCCGACGTCATGGACCAGGTAAACTTGTCCGACGCCTTCCCCGCGAACACGGGCACGCCGAAATGCTCGGCGAGCAGGCGCGCCTCCCCGCTTTCGCCGTCTTTCAGGAACTGCACAACGACGACGCGGCGGCCTGCGGCGAGCATGCGAAGGGCGAGCCCCATCGCCGCCGTGGTCTTGCCTTTGCCGTCGCCATGATACACGTGGATCATACGCCCTCCTCGATAATGCGGTAGACATACTCCATGTCGAGCGCCCCGCGCACGGAGTCGGCCAGGCGGTCGAACTCGCGCGCACGGTGATCGGCCGCGGACACCGCGCCCTCAGCACCCACGACGCTCTCGGGCAGGCCGCGCATGCGCGCGAGCGAGCGCGCGAGGGCGAGTGCCACCCCCGGTTCGTCGAACAGGCCGTGGAGATAGGTTCCGAACACGTTTCCGCAGGCCGCGCCTTCTGGTTTGCCGCCAATCGTGCCCGCAGGGGCGCAGGAGACGGTCGTTACGCCGTCGTGAATCTCGTACCCGCGCGCCGTCATGCCGTTCCACACCGAGAACGCGCCTTGGGCGCCCGTGATGCGCAGCTCCGACTGGGCGAGGCGCTTTTCCTCCTTGAACACCGTACTTGCAGGGATGAGCCCGAGCCCGCGCGCGGTGCCAGCGCCTTCCCTGCCGTGCGGGTCGGAAAGCTCATCTCCCAAAAGCTGGTAGCCTCCGCATATGCCGAGCACCGGCGTGCCCGCGCCCGAAAGCGCGCGTACACAGGCTCCGATGCCGCTAGCCGCAAGCCAGCGCGCGTCGTCGACCGTGGACTTCGAGCCGGGAAGCACCACCAGGTCGGGTCGGCCCAGATCGGTCGTCGAGGAAACGTAGCGCACGCCCATGCCGGGCACGCGCGAAAGCGGGTCGAAGTCGGTGAAGTTCGACAGATGCGGAAGGCGCACGACGGCGACGTCGATGACGCCGCGCGCCTCGCGGGCAGATAGGCGCGGCGCGAGCGAGTCCTCGTCGTCCAGGTCGAGCGTAAGAAACGGCACGACCCCCACGACGGGAACCCCGCACATCTTCTCGAGCGGGGCCAAACCCGGGCGGAGGATTTCCACATCGCCGCGGAACTTGTTCACCACAAGCCCCCGCAAAAGCGCGCGATCCTCGGGCGCAAAGAGCGCGACCGTGCCGTAGAGCTGGGCAAATACCCCGCCTGGGTCGATGTCGCCTGCGAGCAGCACGGGGGAGGACACGGCGCGCGCGAGCCCCATGTTGACGATGTCGTTTTCGGCAAGGTTGATTTCGGCGGGGCTGCCGGCGCCCTCGATGACGATGACGTCGTTTTCCTCCGCGAGCGAATCGAACGACTCCAAAATCTGCGGCATGAGCGCCTTCTTTCGCGCGAAGTAGTCCCTCGCAGCGAAGGCTCCCTGCGCCTTGCCGGCAACGATGAGCTGGCTTCGGTGGTCGCTTTCGGGCTTGAGCAGGATGGGGTTCATACGCACGTCGGGCACGATGCCACACGCCTCGGCCTGCATGATCTGGGCGCGCCCCATCTCGAGCCCGTCGGCCGTGACACCGCTGTTGAGCGCCATGTTCTGGCTCTTGAAGGGAGCCACGCGCAGGCCGTCCTGCGAAAGCACACGGCACAGCCCCGCCGCAAGCAGGCTCTTCCCCGCGTTCGACATGGTGCCCTGGATCATGATGGGCTTCGCCCTACCCACGGGTATCGACCTCCTTCGTCGAGCCTCGGCCATACGCGCCCGCCATAGCGCCGCTGCAAGAAGCGCAGCCCCGTTTGTCGGGTTCGCCTTCGCCCGATGCGCCTTCCGCTCGAAGCGCGCGGCCGAACGCCATCGCAAGCCGGGCATTCTCCTTGCGCGTGCGCACCGCGACGCGGCACCAAAAACGGGACAGTACCGAAAACGAGTCGCACGTGCGGACCAAAACCCCCTGTTTATACAGGCGCTCGGGGATGTCTTTCGCCGGTGTCCGGACTAAAAGGAAGTTCGCATCCGACGGTACGACGGAAAGCCCGAGCGAGGAGAGCTCGTGGGAAAGCCACGCTCGCTCGCCCGCCAATACATCGCGCGTGCGCGAGACGTATTCGACGTCTTCCAGGGCGGCGATACCCGCGGCCTCGGCGACCGAGGAGACGGGCCACGCCTGCCCCGCCCGGCGAATCCCCTCGAGGAGTTGGGCGTTTCCGCTGATCAGATATCCTAACCGCAACCCCGCCATTCCGTAGAGCTTTGTGAATGCGGAGAGCACGGCCACATGGCGCGAACACGCGGCGCGTGCGGCCACGCTCCTTTCGCGGGCGTCGGGCGCAAATCCGAGGAAGCACTCGTCCACGACGAGCAGCGCGCCCACCTGCTCGCAGCGGCAAGCCGCGGCATCGATCACGCGGGGGTCGACGAGGCGCCCCGTCGGGTTGTTCGGATTGCAGATGTACGCCACGTCTCCCGGCCCCTCGATCGCGCGGGCGAAGGAGGCGGGCACGTCGAAGTCGTCCGCTTCGGAGAGCGGGAACTCCTGCACGCATGCGCCGTAGTACGATGCCGCCTCCGCATATTCAGAGAACGTCGGCGCGCACACGACGATGCGTTTCGGGCGCACCGCCGCGGCGAGCCGCCAAATGATGTCGGACGCGCCCGCGCCGCAGACGATAGTATCTTCGGGAATGCCCTGGGCACGCGCTAGGGCGCGAACGAGGGCGAGGCTTTCCCTATCGGGGTAGGCGTCGATTCGAGAAAGCGCCTTGTAAGCTGCGGCGACGGCGCGCGGCGAGGGGCCTGCCGGATTCACGTTCACCGAGAAGTCGATGAGGTCGGAGGCGCCCCCTTCGCAAGCGATACCGAGCGATTGCGCGCTGCCCCCATGCGTACGGGCGCGAAGGATTCCCCCGGCAGCCCGGGGCACGGCGCGGTCCTCCCTCATGCCATCACCCCCACGGCGAGCACGACCGCCGCGCGCGCGGCGCCGAAGACGACGAGCGCGCATACGGACGCGGCGAGCATGAGCCTTGTCGCCCGGGCGATGTCGCCCCACTCGATTTCGCGGGACGCGTCGCCTATCGTCGGTTTCTCAACGAGCTTGCCGAAATACACCGCAGGTCCTGCCAGGCGCAGCCCGAGCGCGCCCGCGCACGCCGACTCGGTCTGCGCCGAGTTGGGGCTCGCATGGCGACGCCTGTCGCGGCGCCAGATGCGCGCCGCCCCGCACGCGTCGAGCCCGACGAACGGGCACACGGCGATCATAAGCAGGGCCGATAAGCGCGAGGGAATCCAGTTCACCGCATCGTCGAGGCGCGCCGAGGCGCAGCCGAAGTCGATGTAGCGCTCGTTTTTGTAGCCCACCATGCTGTCGAGCGTGTTCACCGCCTTGTACGCCATGCCCAAGGGCGCACCCCCGATCATAAGGTAGAAAAGCGGTGCGATGACGCCGTCGCTCGCATTCTCCGCCACCGTTTCCACGGCGGCGCGCGCGACGCCCTGCTCGTCGAGAACAGACGTGTCGCGTCCCACGATGAGCCCGACGGCTTCGCGCGCCGCGACAAGGCCGCCCTTCGAGAACGCGCGGGCCACGGCCAGGCTCTGGCGGCGCAGCTCGCATGTCGCGAGAATCTGATAGCTCGCCCATGCCTCGACCACGAAGCGCAAGCCGGAGTGAACCATGCCACAAAGATGTAGGATACCCCAGGTCAAAAGCCCACACGCAAGCGGAAGCGCCACGGCGAGCACAAGCCCTGCGGCACGCGTGCCCGCGGACGTTTGCGGGAATGCGTGCCGCAGGCGGCCTTCGGCCCACGTGATCGCGCGCCCCATGGCGACGACGGGATGGGGAAGCCAGCGCGGGTCGCCGAAGGCAAGGTCGGCCGCGAACCCGGCGGCGACGGCAAGAATTGTCATCACCGGGCATCGCCCCCCGAAGCGGGGCGAACGTCGCGAAGGCAGCGCCCATCCCAGGTGGCGGCCCATGCGCCGCCCGGCTCGGTATGCACGTCGAAATATCCCATTTTCGGGACAGCTAGCTCGGAGAGCAGCGCTTTCACGGTACCCGCGTGAACGACGAAGACGGCGCGCCCACTCCCCTGGGCGCGCTCCGATTCGCACGCCTCCCGAAACGCCGCGATGACGCGGCGGGTGAAATCGCTCTGGCCCTCGCCATGCGGGCAGCACGTCTCGCACCAGGAGTCTACCCAGGCGTGGTAGCGCGCATCCTCTTTAAGCTCGGCGGCGCTTCGCCCCTCGAAGTCGCCGAAATCCATCTCGCGCAGACCGGGGCACGCCATTAGCTCCGCGTTCGGGAAGAGGATGCGCGCCGTCTGGTCGGTGCGGGCCATGCCGCTCGTGATAACACGGAATACGTCACGATCGCACGCGAGGTCGCGCAAAGCGCGCTCGCCCGCGCTCGACAGCGGCTCGTCGGTGCCCGCCCCGCTGTAGCGATGATCTTCCGTGCCCGCCGTGGCACCATGGCGCACGAAGACGACTTCCAAAGGCGCGCCCACGCCCTGCGTCCCTCGAGGCGCATCGTCAAGGTTTCCTTTGATGACCTGGGGTATCCCGCACGTCATGCGCACGACGACGTCGGCGCGCGCAGCGAGCGCGCATCCCAGGCGCCCCGCGCGCTCGCGCCATTGGGCATCTTCCGCACGCATGGGGACGACCCCCGAGCCGACCAAGGGCAGAATCACTACGTCGAAGCCGATCAGCCGCTCGAGCGCCCGGTCAGCGTCGAGCGCGCGTACGAGATCCTCAACACGGTACGCGACGCGGCCGGCAAAAGCCGCGGGCACGCCGCCCTCCGCAAACTGCGCCACGTCGACGAAATCGTCCGCCGCGAACCCGAGCTTTTCGCGCACGAAGGTCCTCTTCCCCGAATGCGCGCCACCTACCACGAGCATCATAGGAGCATGCCCCCCGCCACTAGCATGGCAAGCATCGCGAGCTCGGCCCATTGCAGAAACCATCCGGCCAAATCCCCCGTCACCCCGCCGAAGCGGGACAGGGCAACATGGCGGTACCACGCGAGCGCCAAAAGCCCCGCCACCGCCATAAGGGCGCCGACGGCCTGAGCGCACGCGACCATCCCTGCAGCCGAAGCCGCAGCGAAAGCGCAAAGCGGCACGACGATCGCCGCGCGCTTCTTCGCAGGCGAGAGCCCCGCGGCCATGCCGTCCGCCCGCGCGGCAGGCCAGCATTCAACGGCGAGCCCCGAAAGCGAGCGAGAGAACACGAGCGAGCACAGAAGCGCGAGGAACGCCCCCGCTGTAAGCGGCAGCGCGGTGAAAAGGGAAAACTGCAGGATAAGGTACACAACAACGCCGATGACCCCGAAGGCGCCCGCCCGCGGGTCGTGCATGATCTCGAGCTTTCGCTCGCGCGGGGCCCAACTTGCAAGCGCATCGGAGGTGTCGCAGAGCCCGTCTAGGTGGATGCCTCCCGTCACCGCCACAGACAGCGCCACGAGCACGGCCGCGACGATGGTCGCGGGCACGCCGAGCAGGTTCGCAACGTGTCCCCACGCCGTCATGAGGAAGCCTTCTGCAAGGCCCACCAGGGGAAACGCGGCAAGCGCATGGGTTGACCCGAAATCGGTCCAGGCCGATTTCGGGACGGGGATGCGCGAGAACGTTCCGAACGCCGCGCCGATTGCCTCTACTATCTTCACCTTGTAGGTCCTTCGCCTTTCATCCACACGGGAATCCCGCACACCACTTCGACTGCGCGGTCGGCCAGCGCCGCCACGCCCGCGTTCACGCGAGCGAGCGCGCGCCTCCATGCCTCGGTCCCTTCATCGTAGCGCATCCCATCGGCGAACACGTCGACGGTGACCACCACCGTATGCGCAGCGGCCTGAGCGAGCCGTTCAATGCCTCCGAGCACCTCGCGCGCCGCGGCGTCGGGGTCACGCGGGGACAAGCCGCCTTCCGCGAAGAGCTCGTTCGCAACCAGGTTGCCCACGTCCTCCAAAAGAAGCGTGCAGCCGCGCGGAAGCCCGGGCACTGCGGCGCCCACGTCACGCGTGCGTTCGAGGGTGGAAAACCCCTTGCCCTCGCGCAGCGCCCGATGGCGCGCGATGCGGCGGGCGCCCTCTTCCCCGAAGGGCTCCATCGTTGCCAGGTACACGCGGGGGCCGTCGTGCCCAAGGCACAGGGACTCGGCGTAGGCGCTCTTGCCGCTCGCGGCGGCGCCGATGACGAGTGTCACCGTCATTTCCCGGCCTCGAA
Organism: Collinsella sp.; assembly: GCA_036298225.1. Classification (GTDB taxonomy): domain Bacteria; phylum Actinomycetota; class Coriobacteriia; order Coriobacteriales; family Coriobacteriaceae; genus Collinsella. Next base: position 617 of record JAXJJM010000006.1, on the reverse strand, counting down.
ATGCTCGTAAGCAGCCATGCCAGTCGCCGTGAACGTCTTCCCATCCCGGTACACGCGCAACGCCGAATCCAGAAGGGGCAGATACGCCATAGCGCCCGCGCCCTCGCCCAAGTGCATGCCTGCGTCGAGGGGTGCCTTTATGCCGAGCTCGCGAAGGAGCTCCTGGCTTGCGGGTTCGCTTGATGCGTGGGTGCCCACGAGGTAGCCCAAGGCGTTGGGGCACAGGCGCACCGCGCACAGGGCCGCCGTGCAGGATATGACCCCGTCAAGGAGCGCAGGCGCCTTCGAGGCCGCGGCCCCCAGGTAGAAGCCACACATCGCCGCGATGTCGAAGCCGCCCACCTTCGAGAGCACGTCGATCGGGTCGGCGGGATCGGGCGAGTTCGCGTCGATAGCGCGCTCGACCACGTCGCGCTTGCGCGCGAGCGAGGCGTCCGAGAGCCCCGCGCCGCGCCCGACGAGGCTCCGCGCGTCCGCCCGGATGAGCACTGCGGCCACCGCCGCCGAGGTGGTCGTGTTGCCGATGCCCATCTCGCCCGCCGCAAGCAGGCGCGCGCCCGCCGCCGCGCACGAGGACGCCGCGATATAGCCCTCGCGCACCGCGAGCAGCGCCTGGG
>JAXJJM010000005.1:0-69478 GCA_036298225.1 Collinsella sp. | reverse complement strand
TGCCGGTTTGACCGGCGCGCCACGGGTCAAGATGCACTAGGCCTGGACGAAGTCCGGGCCCGCGCCTTTAGACGCGAGCCCGGGGCCCGTGGGTTATACCCTAAGAGCAAACCACCCTTTTTAAGGGTGGTTCTGATTGGGAGAGATGTGGCGTTTCCGCAGATAAAACCGACCAAAACAAACCTGTCCCTTTTTGGTAGGTGGAGAATGGGGTAAAGTAAGTGGTGGTTAACTAGAGGAGGCTTGCTATGGCACCTATCGATATTGTTGTACTGGCTGTTATTGTTATTGCGTTTGTCGCGGTATGCGTGCGCATCTACCGCAAGGGCACCTGCGCCGACTGCGCTCAGGGTGGCGTTTGCACGGGGCATTGCTCCAACAAAAAGACGTGCGCCGCACTTAAGGGCGTGGACAAAATCGCCGAAGACTTGGGCCGCGGTATCAAATAAGGTCTAGACATCCAAGCGCCTCGCGAGCATCCGTTCGCGGGGCGCTTTGCGCATTTGGGCGCGAGCGCGGCGAGTTGAAGAGTATTTTTGGGGTATCGTTAACTGAACTGTAAATTGGCAACTTATCTATAACGGAGTAATCCCATGAGCGCTCGTGTAACCATGAAGGACATAGCCGCCGAGCTTGGCGTTTCCATCAATACCGTGCACAAGGCCCTGACGGGAAAGGCCGGCGTGAGCGAATCCGTGCGCGCCAAGGTGAACGCCAAGGCCGAGGCCATGGGCTATCACCGCAACACAAGTGCCTCAAGCCTGCGCCGCAAGGACATCAATCTGGTGTTTTGCCTGCCCCGCGCATCGCGCGAGGGAGCGTACTTTTTCCGTTACCTGTGGGAAGGCTGCAATCGCTTTGAACAGGAGGTCATCGACCAGGGCATTACGGTTGAGCGTGTTGAATTTGGCGTGGGCGGCTACGCTGATGCGCTCGAGCAAATCGACGAGCGTTTGCAGGTGGGCGAGAAGATCGATGGCTTGCTCGCCTATGCGCCGGGCGACGATCGTGCAACTGAGCTTTTGGGGCAGATTGCCGAGGCGGGCGTGACGATCGAGCTCGTCGACGGCGACCGTCCGCACCTCGACCGTCTGGGCGCCAGTCTGGCTGATTATTCAACGGCGGGCAGCCTGATGGCCGAGCAGGCGGTCAACTTGGTTCACGCCGCTGGTGTCGATGCCCGCGTGCTCCTGCTAGCGGGCGACCCCTATACCGATTCACACTATCTAACCGCCCGTGCCTTCCACAATTACCTGCGCGAACGAGATATTCCATGGCAGGTCGAGGACCTTGCCGGTGCCCATGCGCAAGTCAAACAGCTCAAGCATGAGCTCGAAAAGCGCTTGAGTGCGCCGGACGCCCCTGAGCTCATTTGTAGCGTTTTTGCCGTTGGTTCCGAAGTGGTTGCCGATGCGCTTGTCTCGAGCGGCAAGGCCGGTCAGGTTATGGTGATTGGCAACGACCTGTTTCCCGAAAGCGCCCTGGCCTTGCGCCGCGGTATCTTTACCAATATTGTCTATAAGGACCCGACGAGCCTGGCGTATCGCGGCGCTAAGACGCTGGGCGATTATCTGCTGTGGGGAAGGACCCCGACGGTGCCCGTCCAGAAGGGCGCCGTCGAGATGGTATTTGCCAGCAATGTCGATCGCTACTGCGAACTTGCGGGAATTTAGTCGATCGGGCAGGTACCCCCTCTTGCGACGTGCATTTTTGGGAGTATTCAGCATTGGCATGCCCTGAATGAGGTGCAGAACGACTGTTTTAAGTGCCCCCGATGGCGTAATTTGCCATCGGGGGCACTTTTTATGCCGATCGGGCGCTATCTGCGTTCCAAATAGGACGCTGAGGATGGCGCACGGCGCGCTCCAATGCTGAATACTCCCAAAAATGTACGTCGGGACATGACCCACCTGAGCAAAAGCGCTCAAGTTCGGTGTTCGGGGACGCCAACCAGTCCGCAATACATGCAAGTCACGGCTCCGGCAACCGTTGAACGGGCAAAACCTACCGTTCACCCCATGGTGGTTAGGTGAACGTTCACCTTTTGAGTTGCAATGGATTAGTATAGTGAACGTTCACCTAAAGGATAACGAGCGCGCCGTGCGCCCGCGTTGCCAGCAAAGGGGCTGTTTGATGAAAAACTTTATGGACGATCAGGATTTCCTGCTGAGCACTAAGACCGGCGAGGAGCTGTTCCACAACTTTGCCGAGGGCATGCCCATCGTCGACTATCACTGCCACATTTCTCCCAAGGAGATTTGGGAGGACAAGCGTTTCGAGAACATCACCGAGGTTTGGCTGGGCGGCGACCACTACAAGTGGCGCCTGATGCGTGCCAACGGCGTCGACGAGCGTTTTATCACTGGCGACGCCCCTGCTCGCGAGAAGTTCCAAAAGTGGGCCGAGACCCTGGGTCGCTGCGTCGGCAACCCCGTCTTTGAGTGGAGCCACCTGGAGCTTAAGCGTTACTTTGGCTACGAGGGCGTCCTGAACGGCAAAACCGCTCAGGAGGTCTGGGACCTTGCCAACGCCAAGCTCGCTGAGGCCAGCTTTACCTGCCGCAACCTGATCAAGCAGTCCAACGTCCGCATGATCTGCACTACCGACGACCCCGCCGACAGCTTTGAGTGGCACAAGAAGATTGCCGCCGACGACAGCTTTGACGTCCAGGTCGTTCCCGCCATGCGCCCCGATGCCGCCCTGCGCATCGAGCGTGGCCAGGAGTTCGCCGACTACTGCAAGCATCTCTCCGAGGTTGCCGGCGTTGAGATCAGCGACTTCGAGGGCATGAAGGCCGCCATCTCCAAGCGCTACGACGTTGCCCACGAGCTGGGCTGCCGCGCTTCCGACCACGCGCTCGACTACGTTATGTACGTTCCGGCTACCGCCGACGAGATCGAGACTATCTTTGCCAAGGGCCTTGCCGCCGAGCCGCTTGCCGAGGACGAGGTCCTCAAGTACAAGACGGCCTTTATGCAGTTCGTCGCCGGCGAGTATGTCCGTCTGGGTTGGGCCATGCAGCTGCACTTTGGCTGCAAGCGTGACAACAACCGCGCTATGTTCGCCAATCTCGGTCCCGACACCGGTTACGATTGCATCTCCAACTACACGCCGTCCGACCAGCTCGCCGATTTCCTCAACTCCATCCAGGAGACCTGCGGCCTGCCCAAGACCATCCTGTACAGCCTGAACCCCATCGATAACACCATGATCGATACCGTCATGGGCTGCTTCCAGGAGGCTCCGATCGCCGGCAAGATCCAGAACGGTTCCGCCTGGTGGTTCAACGACAACGAGGTCGGCATGCGCGAGCAGCTCACGGCTCTGGCTAACGAGGGCGTGCTGGGCAACTTTGTCGGCATGCTCACCGACTCCCGCTCCTTCCTGTCCTACCCGCGTCACGAGTACTTCCGTCGCGTGCTGTGCGGCGTGATCGGCGAGTGGGTCGAGCAGGGCAAGTATCCGGCCGACATGGAGCTGCTGGGAGCCATCGTGCGCGACATTAGCTACAACAACGCGGTCCGCTACTTTGGCTTTGACCTGGATACCGTCGAGGCCTAAACCCGCATCGAACCACACCGAACTCGGGAGCGCCTTTGCCACACGCGGCGCCCCCGTTTTGCCTGCACGCTAACAGCAATCTAAGGAGAGACATCGATGGAGAACATCAGCTACGAGACGCTCGAGAAGATCGGCTACAAGGGCTACCTGCTGCCCAAGGACGCGCCCGAGAAGGTTCTGCAGTTTGGCGAGGGCAATTTCCTGCGCGCCTTCGTCGACCGTTTCTTTGACATGGGCAACGAGGCAACCGGCTGGAACGGCAAGGTTGTCATGGTGCAGCCCATCAGCGGCGCCTTTGGCTTTGCCGACGGCATCAATGCCCAGGACGACCTGTACACCGTGCTGGTGCGCGGCAAGGAGAGCGGCAACACGGTCGACGAGTCCCGTGTGATCAGCGCCTGCAGCCGCTGCCTCAATCCGTATCGCGAGGACGACTACCGCGCCATGATGGAGGTCGCCGTCTCCGACGATTTGGAGATTATCGTCTCCAACACCACCGAGGCCGGCATTGCCTACGATCCGTCCTGCAAGGCCGACGACATGCCGCCCGCGAGCTTCCCCGCCAAGCTTGCCCAGGTGCTCCACACCCGCTGGGTCGCCGGCAAGCCGGGCGTCATCGTGCTCGCCTGCGAACTCATCGATCACAACGGCGAGGAGCTGCTGCGCATCATGAACCAGTACGTGAACGACTGGGGCTGGGAGGACGAGTTTGCGCAGTGGATGGCTAACGACTGCACCGTCTGCACCACGCTCGTCGACACCATCGTACCGGGCCGTATCCGCGACGCATCCGAGGCCGCCGCGGTGGCTGAGCGTCTGGGCTACGAGGATCCCTTCCTGGCCGTGCGCGAGCCCTTCCAGATGTGGGGCATCCAGGGCGACGAGTCGCTTGCCGAGAAGCTTCCCTTTGTGAAGGCTGGTCTGCCGGGTGTCTTTGTGACCCCCGACGTCACCCCATACAAGAAGCGCAAGGTCCGCATCCTCAACGGTGCCCACACCGCCTTCGTTCCGGGTTCCTGGGTTGCCGGCTTTGATATCGTGCGCGACTGCATGCATGACGAGACCATTCGCGGCTTCATGAACACCATGCTCTACGACGAGGTCATTCCGACGCTTGCCGCCGACTTGGATGTCGAGGACTGCAAGGCCTTTGCCGCCGCCGTCGAGAACCGCTTCGACAACCCGTTTATTGATCATGCGCTGCTCTCCATCTGCCTCAACTCCACGGCTAAGTGGCGCGCTCGCGACCTGCCCACGCTCAAGGACTACGTTGCCGAGACCGGCAACCTGCCCAAGTGCCTGGCCACGAGCCTCGCTACGCTCATCTCCTTCTACACGCAGGAGCTCGTGTCCCGCGAGGGCGACGGCCTGCACCTGCGTCGCTCCGACGGCACCGAGTACACCGCTCAGGACGACGCCTTCGTGCTCGACTTCTACGCCGCCCATGCCGGCGCCGACGATGCCCAGCTGGTGCACGACGTGCTCACCAACGAGCAGATGTGGGGCGAGGACCTTACGCAGATCGCAGGTCTTGAGGAGTTTGTCGTCAGCGTGCTCGCCGTCGTGCGTGCCGAGGGCGCCAAGCAGGCCTTCGCCAACGCTCAGGCGTAAATTTCCGGCGCAGACGCGGGCGCGGGACGGCGTGCCCGCGTCTCGACTTCTGCTCAACCTGTAGGGTTAGGACCATTTGCAATGAACACTATCCAGATCAATCCGGCCGACAACGTGATCGTCGCGCTGTCGCCGCTTGCCAAGGGCACCGCCGTCGCGGTTCCCGGGGTGGGCGAGGTCGTGGCCGCGGAGGATATTCCGCAGGGTCATAAGATGGCCGTGCGCTCGATTGCCGCGGGGGAGGACGTCATCAAGTACGGCCTTCCTATCGGCCATGTGACGGGCGATGTCCAGCCCGGTCAGTGGCTTCATACACATAATGTCAAGACTAACCTTTCGGGCGAGGTCGAGTACACCTACAACCCCACACATCCGGTCGTTGAGCCGGTTGAGCCCGAGACCTTTATGGGGTTCCGCCGCGCCGACGGTCGTGCCGCGACGCGTAATGAGCTGTGGATCATCCCCACGGTCGGCTGTGTCAACGAAGTCGCCCGTGCCATGTGTGAGCAGGCCCAGGATCTGGTCGATGGCTCGCTGGAGGGTGTTTACTACTTCCCGCATCCCTTTGGCTGCTCGCAGACCGGCGCCGACCATGCCCAGACGCGTCGTCTGCTGGTGGCGCTCTCGCGTCATCCTAATGCGGCCGGCGTGCTATTCCTGTCGCTCGGTTGCGAGAACTGCACGCACCAGCAGGTGCTCGACGAGCTCGGTGACTTTGATCACGAGCGCGTTCGTTTTCTCACCTGCCAAGATGTAGCCGACGAGCAGATCGAGGGCCACAAGATTCTGGCCGAGCTGGCAGACCTCGCCAAGCAGGCCAAGCGCGAGCCCATTCCGGCCTCCGAGCTGGTTATTGGCCTTAAGTGCGGCGGCTCCGACGGCCTTTCGGGCATTACCGCCAATCCCACGATCGGTCGCATGAGTGATATGGTTGTCGCCCGCGGCGGCACGTCGGTGCTTACCGAGGTGCCCGAGATGTTTGGCGCCGAGAGTATCCTGCTCGATCGCTGTGAGAACGAGCAGGTCTTTAACGCCGCTTCCGACATGCTCAATGGCTTTAAGGGCTACTTTATTAGCCACGGCGAGGTCGTCTACGAGAACCCGAGCCCCGGCAACAAGGACGGCGGTATTACCACGCTCGAGGACAAGAGCTGCGGCTGCGTGCAAAAAGGCGGGTCTGCCCCCATCGTCGACGTGCTGCCGTATGCCGGCCAGGCAACTAAACACGGCCTGAACATGCTGTGCGGTCCGGGCAACGACATGGTATCCACCACGGCGTTGACGGCTGCTGGCTGCCACGTGATTCTGTTCTCGACCGGTCGCGGCACGCCGTTTGGCGCGCCGGCGCCTACGCTCAAGGTGTTCACCAACCAGCGTCTGTGCGACCATAAGGCCAATTGGATGGACTTTAACGCCGGCGTGATTGCCACGGGTGAGCGCACACTCGACGAGGCCGCTCACGATTTGTACCAGCTGGTGCTACAGACGGCGAGCGGTAAGCTCACGAGTGCCGAGCGTCGTGGCTGTCACGAGATTAGCATCTGGAAGGACGGCGTCTGCCTGTAGCGGCAAGCGCATCCGAACATAGTGCCTAAATAACGGTCCCGTCGGGAGTAGTCCCGGCGGGACCGTTTTGCTTACGGCGTGCATGAAATGGAAATCACAATAAACGTTCACCTTTTGCATATTTGCCCAATATGGCACCTTTACCAGCAGAAAACAGAACCAAGAAGCTCAATTGTGTCCGTTCAGCGGTAAAAATCGACCGTTCAAGGATATTATTCAAGTGAACGTTCACCTGTCGTAAGCAATCGCGCATAATCTAACTAAACGTTCACCCTGAACGGCATGCAGACAGACGTCGGTATGGACTCCAATGTCTTGTTCCAAGACAATCGAGAAAAGAGAGGGAGCTCGATGACTAATAAGATCGGAAAAAGCGTAAGATCACATTCTGGACGCGCTTGGGCTTTGGTATGGGCGGTATGCTCAATTCCGGTGCCCTGACCTTTACGCACAGCTACATGGTGCTGTTCCTGTCCACGGAGTGTGGCCTGTCCGCAGGCGAGGCTGCACTGATCAGCTCGTTTGCCATCTATGTCAACGCCATTCTTTGCCCGCTGATGGGCTTTGTGGCCGATAACTTCTATGCCACCAAGATTGGCCGCATCTTTGGTCGTCGTCGTTTCTGGATCTTGCTGGCCATCCCGATGATGATCGCCGAGCCGCTCATCTTCGTGGCTACGCCGTTTGGCTTCCCGTACTACTTTGTGCTGTACCTGATCTACAACGTCGCGTACACGTTCTGCACCGCCAACCTGTCGCCGCTTACCATCGAGATGACCGACGACTTTAAGGAGCGTACGTACCTTACCGGCTACAAGCATCTCTTTGGTAACGCCGCCGGCTTCCTGATGGCAGCACTCGTCGGCTTTGGCTTTGGCACCTTCGGCGAGACCAACCCGTTTAGCTACTTCATCATCGCTACGATCAACGCTTCGGTCATGGCAATCTCGCTGCTCTGCGTGTACCTGTCCACGTGGGAGCACACCCCCGAGGAGGTCGCTCAGGAGAAGATCGAGAGCGTCGGCGAGGGCATCAAGAAGTTCTTCATCGACGTTATCTCCACCTTCCGCAACAAGTCCTTCCGCAAGGTCCTGTATGCACAGGTCTCCACGAAGCTTGCTGCTGCCTGCTGGTCTGCCTGCCTGTCCTTCTTCATCGTCTACTGCCTGCAGATTCCTAAGTCCTACGAGTCCGTGATGGAGATGCCTGGCAAGGTCGTCGCTATCGTCTGCACCGCCATCTGGGTCGCCCTCATGGCCAAGAAGGGCTTCCACAAGTCTTGGTACCTGGCAAATGTCGGTTGCGCTGCGTGCATCATTGCCTACAACTACTTCGCCTTTGGTCAGATCAACGGCACCTCCACGGTCGCCATCGCCATGATCGCCTACCCCATCATCTTCGCCATCTGGAAGTTCTTCTACGTCGGCTTCCAGTACCTGCCCGATGTTCTGCTCAACTACATCCCCGATGTCGATGAACTCATCACCCTGCGTCGTCGCGAGGGCATCTACAGCTCCGCGCAGCAGCTCTGCCAGCAGATCGCCCAGGCTATCGCCGTCAACGTGTGGGCTATCGTCCTTGCTGCCTCCGGCTTCATTCAGACCGCCGGCAATAGCGACGCCGTGACCCAGCCCGCTACCGTGCCTCTGTATATCTGCGGCTACATGATCATCGGCTGCGCCGGCTTCTTCCTGCTTGCGGCCGTCCTTGCCCGCGGCATCAAGATCGACAAGGAGCAGTGCGACATCCTTTGCGACGAGATTCACCGCGTCAAGGAGGGTGGCAAGATGGCCGACGTCAAGCCCGAGGTCAAGGCGCTTTGCGAGGAGCTCTCCGGCTTTAAGTACGAGGACTGCTTTGCCCACAACAACGTTGGCTTCCAGGACGGTAGCGTAACCCCCGCCGAGTAAGGCCGACATATCGTCCAAATCACAGGGCCGTGCCACCGGAGATCAACCGGCGGGTGCGGCCCTTTTTTAAAAACGAGTAGTATGAACTTCTGATTACATTTGAGGGAGAGACCCATGGAGACGAACGTTATCTGGCGCAATGCCCGCGCGGCCGTTATCGAGCTCGACGACGGTGGCTACTTTACCTGTGCCGATACGTGGGAGATCTTTGTCAACGATGAGCCCGTCGGTACCACGAATACGGTCGAGACCTATGTTGACGGCCTGGTTCCCGGCAAGCGCAACCTCGTCCGCTTTGTCTGCGGCGAGCGCGAGCTGAGCGTGGGCGTCACCACGCCCGCGGAGCCCTTTACCATCAACGTTCGCGACTGCGGCGCCAAAGGCGATGCCGAGCACGATGACACCACCAATATCCAGGCTGCCATCATGGCTTGTCCCAAGGGCGGGCGCGTGCTGATTCCCGCTGGCAACTACCGCATCAAGTCCCTCTTCCTTAAGAGCAATATCAACATCGAGCTCGCCGAGGGCGCGGTGCTGCTGGCCCGTCACGACCGCGCGGCGCTTGCCTACATTCCGGGCACGGTCACGGGTGACAAGGGCACCGGGTATGCCGGCACCGATATGCTGCCCCTGGGCCGCTGGGAGGGCGAGAGCTTTTCGACCTACTGTTCGACCTTTACGGGTCTGAGCGTGCACGACGTGTGCATCTATGGCCGCGGCGCCATCGACGGCCAGACCGATTTTGCCGAGGATAACTGGTGGAACAAGGACTTTAAGAATATCTTCCGCCCCGAGGAGGGCCGCGAGATCGCCCGCCCGCGCATGATCTTCCTGTCCGAGTGCCAAAACGTGAGCCTTGCCGGCTTTACCGTCCGCAACAGCCCGGCATGGAACATCCATCCCGTTCTGTGTGAGCACGTTGATGCGCTTTGCCTGTCCATCGAGGGTCCCAAGAACTCCCACAACACCGACGGCTTCGATCCCGAGAGCTGTGGCTTTGTCCGCGTCCTTGGCTGCCAGTTCTCGGTGGGCGACGACTGCATCGCCATCAAGAGCGGCAAGCTGGGCATTGAGCCCGAGCTTCGCCCCGCAACGCACGACGTGCTGATCTCGCACTGCTACATGCACGATGGCCATGGTGCCGTGGTTCTGGGTTCCGAGGCCGCCGGCGGCATCAAGGACCTTACCGTGAGCAAGTGTCTGTTCGAGCGCACCGACCGCGGCCTGCGCGTCAAGACCCGTCGCGGTCGCGGCAAGGACGTCGTCAACGAGGGCATCACCTTCGAGCACATTCGCATGGACGAGGTGCTCACACCCTTCGTGGTCAACTCGTTCTACTTCTGCGATAAGGACGGCAAGACCGACTACGTCCAGAACCGCGAGGCACTGCCCGTCGATGATCGCACGCCCGGCTTTGGTGCCACGACGTTCCGCGATATCGAGGCCACCAACTGCCATGCCGCCGTGGCCTACATCACGGGCCTGCCCGAGAGCAAGGTAACGCGCCTGACGTTCCAGGATGTCCACGTGACCTTCGCGGAGGATGCCGAGCCCTTTGTCCCGGCCATGGCCTGCGGCGTTGAGCCCATGGTGCGCCAGGGCATCATCGCGCAAAACGTCAAGGTGCTCGACCTGCAAAATGTGGTTGTTGAGGGCCAGGACGGCGAGGAACTGCAACTCCAAAACGTTGACAAGATCGTCCGTTCCTAACCCGGATTGATGTCCAGGGCTGCATTGTCGGATAGGCCGGCAATGCAGCCCTTATGCGATGCGGCCGCGTGCGCTGCGCAACGCATTATGGCGAAAGGGAATTCATGCTCAATAAAACGATTCCTGTCGGGGTCGATGGCTCGTCTGCCACGATTACGTCTTATGCTTTTGCCCCGACCGAAGATGCTTATGATTTAAAACCGCTGCCTGCAGTTGTGATCGTGCCGGGAGGCGGCTACGATCACGTTTCGCCTCGCGAGGGCGAGCCGGTGGCGCTCCGTTTGTTGGCGATGGGCTACCAGGCATTTGTGCTGAACTATTCGGTCGCTCCGGCTGTGTATCCGCTTGCATTGCAAGAACTTGCGCGGGCGGTCGATACCGTGCGAAGTCATGCGACGGAGTTGTGCGTCGATCCCAATCGAATTACGGTCATGGGTTTTTCGGCGGGTGGACACCTGGTTGGCTTGCTCGGGGCGCTTTGGGACAAACCTTGGCTTGCAGAGTCGATCGCGACATCGCCTGAGTCGATTCGGCCTGACGCACTTTGCTTGTGCTATCCGGTCGTAAGCTCGGGGACCTATGCTCATCGTGGTTCGTTTGAACACCTAACGGGTGCCGATGACGCTTTGGCTCAAAAGTTGTCAATCGAGAATATGGTGGGCGAGGGCTTCCCTCGTACGTTCTTGTGGCATACCGCCGATGATGCATCGGTGTCAGTTCAAAATAGCCTCCTTCTTGCGCAGGCTCTTGCCGACCACGGGATTGGCTTTAGCCTACATGTCTTTCCGCATGGAAAGCATGGGGCATCGCTCGCTTCGGCCTTAACGGCATTTAAGGGCTGCGCCGAGCATATTCAGCCACAGGTTCAGGGCTGGCCTGAGCAGTTCGCTGCCTGGGAGCGTGATGGACGATGAGCGAAAGCATCTATACACTGCGCGTTTCGAGGGCTGCGGCAGGAGCATATCCAACGATTTCCGATGCCTTGGCGGCAGCCGATCAACTCTATCCGGATGCCGAGCAACCGGTGACAATCCATATCGAGCCGGGTGAGTACCGCGAACGGGTCGAGATTCATCGACCGTATGTGACGCTGGTGGGCGAGACGGCTGACAGCGTGCGTATCGTGGGCAGTCTGGGCGCCAAGATGCCCTCGGGGGACGGATCGGGCATTGACGGAAAGCTCGGCACCTTTAGGACCTATACCGTTTTGGTCGATGCCGACGACGTGCGGCTCGAGAACCTCACAATCGTCAACGATGCCGGCGACGGTCGCGAGGTGGGGCAGGCGATTGCCCTGTACGCCGACGGCGACCGTTTGGTGGTCGACGCCTGTTGCATTACGGGGCGCCAGGACACGCTGTTTTTGGGCCCGTTGCCCCCGCGCGAAGTCAAACCGGGCGGATTCATTGGGCCCAAGCAGTTTGCGCCGCGTCGGGTGGGCCGTCAGTATTTTCGACGCTGCCGGATTGAGGGCGACGTCGACTTTATCTTTGGCGGCGCGTGTGCCTATTTTGAGGGGTGCGAGATCCGCTCGCTCAACCGCAATATGGACGTGAACGGTTACGTGACGGCGGCATCGACGCCCGAGGGAGAGCCATATGGCTTCGTGTTCCACGGCTGCTCGTTTACAGCCGCGCAAGACGTGGCACCGGATTCGGTCTATTTGGGTCGTCCTTGGCGTGAGTGGGCCCAGACCGTGCTGATCGATTGCTGGCTGGGACAGCATATCAAGCGCGAAGGTTGGTGGGATTGGGCTAAGCCGGCGGCGCACGAGAGGGCGCACTACGCTGGTGCAAGCCTACATGGCCCGGCGAGTGATGCCGAAAACTGGGTGCCATGGGCGCACGAGCTCGATGCGACAGCCACTACCCGATACGCCCGCGAACAGGTGCTTTCCGGTGCGGACGGCTGGGACCCCGAAGGTGGCCCGGGCGACGCTGCGGAGACCGACAGTCTTTCCGATAACGGTCGCACGGTGCATATCGACACCTATTACGAAGACGAACTGGCGTTTCGTGAGCGCCTTAAGCGTGAGGGCCGCTCCGCCGCATTTAAGGGCACGACGCCCGAAGACTTTGAGGCATGGCAGATTGCGACGAGGGTTCGGCTGTTTGACCTGTTGGGCCTATCGATTATGGATCGCGTGTCGATTGAGGCGCGCGAGCTCGATCGGGTGCAGATTGCCGGCGGTATCGTGCGCACCCATGCGATGCTGCAGGTGGAGCGCGACGTTTGGATGCCGTTCTACCTGCTCGAGCCGCAGTCGCCTAAGCTCGATGCGCGCGGCCGCAAGTGTTGCTATGTCTGCCCGCATGGCCATCAGGGAGCAGGCGCCGCAAGTGTTGCGGGCGTGACGGGCGTGCCGGCGGTCGATGATGCTGTGCGTAAGTTCAATTACGACTACGGTCTGCGTTTGGCACGCATGGGTTACGTGACCGTCTGCCCCGACGCGCGCGGCTGGGGATACCGTCGTGACTGGAAGGGTCAGGGCGATGACGAGAACAGCTACCTGCGCGGTACGTGCCTGAATCAGGCACGTATGGCCGAGCCACTGGGTCTTACGGTCGCGGGCCTCAACGTCTGGGACAACATGCGCTTGATCGATTACTTGGAGGCGCGCGGCGACATTGCCATGGATGACCTGGGTTGCTTTGGTTTTTCGGGTGGCGGCTACATGACGTTGTACCTGGCCGCACTCGACCCGCGTGTGCGCAAGGCGTTTGTCTCGGGCTATCTGTACGGTGTCGACGATTCGCTGCTGCATCTCAATGGCAATTGCAGCTGCAACTACACACCCGGACTTTGGCGCTTACTCGACATGGGCGATATTGCCTCGCTCATCGCGCCGCATCCGCTGCTGGTGCAAAGCTGCGAAGAGGATCATCTGAACGGTTCGCGCGGGCTGAAAAATGTTGACGAGCAGCTCGAGATCGTGCGCGATGCCTACAAGTTGCTGGGTCGCAGAGATGGCCTGCGGCACGAGGTGTGTCCGGGTGAACACCATCTGGGCGTGGCACATCTTGCCGAGGATATCGAATGGCTCGATTCGCACGTTGCGGAATGCGCCCGTGCATAGCCCCTCGGCATGCTGCGAATAAACGGTACGTTCCCGTATGACCGCCGATGGGCGGATGAGGAGAAGATTATGGAAACGAAGAGTTTGAGTGAATCGACCATTTGCTGCTTTGGCGATTCGACCACATGGGGCGATAACGGATGCGGCGCAGGCGGCAACGACATCTCTTGGACTTCGCATCTGGGCGCGTTGCTGGGAGGCGCGGTCGTCGAGAACTTTGGCATCAAGGGTTCGCGTATCGCCATCAAGGCCGACCGTACCGATTCGTTTGTCGAGCGCCTTGACGGTATCGACGATGCGGCCGATATCTACATCGTCTTTGGCGGCGTCAACGACTTTAGCCGCAACGTGCCGCTTGGAGAGCTCGGCAGCACGGACGTGCATGAGTTCTATGGTGCACTCGATTACCTGATCCGTACCATCACGGCGCGCTCGCCCCAGGCAAAGCTTGTGTTTATGACGCCGTGCAAGACGAGCGGCAAGCACGAGAAGGATATCCCGGCAAGCGATGAGCTCAATCACCTGGGGTTGACGCAGGTCGCCTACGTGCGGGCGATGCTCGAAGTCTGCGACCGCTACTCCGTGCCGGTGATTGACCTGTATGCGCAAAGCGGCATCAGCCCGTTTTTGCCGGAGCACCGCGAGCTCTATATGCCGGACGGTCTGCATTACAGCCCGGCTGGCTATGAGCGCCTGGCGCATCGCATCGCCGCGGGCTTAGCCGCCGTTTGCCGTTAAAAGTCTGCCGTTTGCGGGGAATATAGGGTTAACGTTCACCCTATATTCCCCGTTCACGTTACACTAGGGGTAACGTTCACCTATCGTTTATGTCAGAGGGGACAGCAATGGGTTGCAATCAAATCCTGGACCGTTATATCGAGCAGTTGATCGAAACCTCTACGCCGCAGGCGCCGGCTTGGAATATCGAAAAGATTCGCGCCGGCAAGGAGAACACCTGGAACTATATCGACGGCTGCATGATCAAGGCGCTCATCGAGCTGTACGAGATCACGGGTGAGCAGCGCTACCTGACCTTTGCCGATGACTACATCGATTTCTTTGTCCAGGACGACGGTACCATCAAGCATTACAACCCGCAGGAGTACAACCTCGATAACGTCAATGCGGGCAAGACCCTCTACAAGCTGTATGACCTGGTGGGCAAGCCCAAGTACCGTGCCGCCATGGACACCATCTACCGCCAGCTCGAGACCCAGCCGCGCACCAAAGAAGGCGTGTTTTGGCACAAGGCCGTCTATCCCAACCAGATCTGGCTCGATGGCATGTACATGGCCCAGCCGTTCTACATGCAGTACGAGCTGAGTTTCCACAACCGTCGTGCCTGCTCGGACAGCTTCCATATGTTCCAGGTCGTGCATGACCTGATGCGCAACCCCCTCAACGGTCTGTACTATCACGCTTACGACGCGAGCCGCAAACAGTTCTGGTGCGACCCGGTCACCGGCCTTTCGGCTAACTTCTGGCTGCGCGCCGAGGGCTGGTTTGCCATGGCGCTCATCGACACCTGGGAGCTTATGCCGCCTTCGATGTCGGCCGAGAAGGACGAGATCCGCAAGATGTTCCACGATCTGATCGACGCCATGCTGCCGTATCAGGACGAGAAGACCGGCATGTGGCACCAGGTCATCAACCTGCCCAATATCGCCCCCAACTACCTGGAGGAGTCGGGCAGCGCCATCTTTGCCAACGCCATCATGAAGGGCGTGCGTCTGGGCGTGCTGGGCGAGCGTTACTACCAGTACGGCCGTCGCGCCTTCGACGGCATCTGCGAGACCTGCCTTTCCGAGCACGATGGCCAGCTGGCGCTCGACAACATCTGCCTGGTTGCGGGCTTGGGAAACACCGCGCACCGCGAGGGCACGTTTGATTACTACATGAGCGAGCCCGTGGTCAAAAATGATGCAAAGGGTGTGGCGCCGCTGGTGCTTGCCTATATCGAGACCATGCATCACGACAAGCTGGCCGGTAAGCGCGATCCGCTCGCCCCCTCGGGCGTGTGCTCCATCGAGGACCCGTTTGGCGGATACACCCCGGGCATCAACGCTCATAAGGGATGTGAATAACGTGGGGGCTATTACTCCGGGCGTACGTTTGCACGACCTTCCGCAGGGGACCGTCGAGGAACGCATTCGCATGGCGGGAGAGCTGGGCTTTTCGTGCATTCAGCTGCCGAGCAAAGTGCTCTATAAGTCGATGGGCATCAACCGCTTGGGCCTGACGCGCGGGCTTGCCGACCACCTGTGCGAGGTACTCGACGAGGCAGGCATTTCGGTCGCCGTGTTCGGCTGCTATAAAAACCTGGCGACGCCCGATCGCCAACAGCTCATGGATAACTATGCCGAGTACGAGGCATGCCTGAACTTTGCCAAGATGCTCGGCGGCTGCCCGGTGGGTACCGAGACCGGTCGTCCCAACGTGCAGAACGCTGTGGCGGACGATCGCATGACCGACGAGGCACTCGACGCATTTGTGGAGGGTCTCAAGTATGTCTGTGGTCGTGCCGAGGCAATGGGCGGTCAGATTTTGATCGAGCCTGGCTGGAATGAGACGGTCAACACGCCCCAGCGTTGCCGCGAGGTGCTCGAGCGTGTGCCGAGCTCGGCGCTCGGTGTGATTTACGACCCGGTGTCGCTGCTGCATCCGAGCGTTGTCTGCGAAGCGCAGGAGATCACGTCGGACATGCTTTACCTGTGCGGCAGCAAGATTCGTGTACTGCACGCTAAGGATTTTGAGGTCGTGGATAACGAGGACGAGGCCGGCTGGTGCGATGGCACGGGCTCGCGTCTGGTGTGCCACGGTGTGGGGGAGACGGGCCGTTATGACTTTGAGCCCGTCGTTGCCTGGGCCGCCGCTGCCTGTCCGGGCATCCCGTGTGTGGTCGAGAACAGCGTGCCGGCGACGGTTGCCGGTTGCCTGACGACACTTGAGCGCATGTCTGCCCGTTGCGAAGGTGCACATCGAGAGATGTAGCGTGGCAGACGGTCGCTACGGGCGGCCGGCTTGCCGGTACTGGGCAGCATCTAGAACTGCCCGCTATTGTGTTGATGCGAATCAGAGGGGAATCGCGTGGCTATCCACATTGTCGAGGAAGCGAATCGTTGCCTGGGTTGTAAAAGGGCGTTCTGCCAGATTAAGGGCTGCCCGGTTCAGACGCCTATTCCGCAGGTCATTGACCTGTTCAAACAGCGTCGTCTAGAAGAGGCGGGCGAGCTACTGTTCCAGAACAATCCCATGAGCGCGGTCTGCTCCATGGTGTGCAATCATTCGGGCCAGTGCGAGGGCGCTTGCATCCAGGGCCGCAAGGGCACACCCGTGCATTTTTCGAGCATCGAGCACTATATCTCGACAGCGTATTTGGATCGTAAGGAGTGGAAGCCCGCGCCGTCGTGCGGCAAACAGGTTGCTGTGGTCGGTTCCGGTCCCGCCGGTATTACCGTGGCCATTAAAATGGCCCAGCTGGGCTGTGCCGTCACGGTATTTGAACAGCGTCCCGAGATCGGCGGTGTGCTGGAATACGGTATCCCCGAGTTCCGCCTGCCCCGTGCGCTCGTGCAAAAGTACCGTCATGTGATGTGCTCGCTTGGCGTGCGCGTGCGCCCCTCGACCACCATCGGTGGCGCGCTGCATATCGACGACCTGCTGCGCGACGGCTACGATGCGGTCTTTGTTGGTACCGGTACCTGGCGTGCCCGCAAACTGGGCATTCCCGGCGAGTCGCGCGGCAACGTGCTGTTTGGTATCGATTACCTGGTCGATCCCTCGAGCGTGGCGATCGGGCAGAACGTGGCGGTCATCGGTGCCGGTAATGTGGCCATGGATGTGGCCCGCACGGCGCTGCGTTCGGGTGCTCGCAAGGTCACTGTGTATGCACGCTCGCGCCATATCTCGGCCATCGACGACGAGGTCGAGCTGACCGAGCTAGACGGTGCCGAGATTGTGTGCGGCAAGGCGATCTGCGCCATCGACGATAACGGTCCGGTGTTCGAGACGGCTATCTTTGACGAGGACAACAACGTGGTGGGCTACGAGGAGGAGCTCGACCATGCGTCTGCCGACACAGTTGTGATTGCAGCTTCGCAGGTGCCCAAAGACAAGCTTGTGCTTACAACGGGCGGCCTAGAGACCGACCATCGTGGCCTGCTTTCGGTCGATGAGAACGGTATGACCACCGTGCCTGGCGTCTTTGCCGCCGGCGACGTGGTTAACGGCCCGCTGACGGTTGTTCACGCCGTAGCCGGCGCCAAGCTCGCCGTCGAAGGCATGACTACCTATCTGGGCCTCTAACTCCATCCCACCCATCAGTTGCGGTGAAATACGGACTGTTTTGGCTGTCAAAAGCCTTATCTACTCCGTATTCCACCGCAACTTTTTTTGTGAGGTGGGCTAGAGACGCTGCATGCGGTACCCGACACCCATGTGCGTCTGAATCATCTTGGGGTGAGAGGGGTCTGCCTCGATCTTCTTGCGCAGGGTGCGCATGAACACGCGCAGGCTCGCCAGATCGCTGTCCCAGCTCGTGCCCCATATCTCGCGGGTGATGAAGGTGTGGGTGAGCACCTTGTCGACGTTTTTCGCCAGAAGGACGAGCAATTTGTACTCGGTTGGGGTGAGCGAGAGCTCGCGTCCGTCTTTCGTCGCGTATCCCGCGGCGTAGTCGATATGCAGCGGACCGTTGTCAAACGTGCTCGCTTCTGTCGACTCGCTCGACGCCATCGAGGAGCGCCTCAAATTCGCACGGACGCGCGCGAGCAACTCATCCACAGAAAAGGGCTTGGTGAGGTAGTCGTCTGCCCCTGCGTCAAGTGCTGCAATCTTGTCGGAATCTTCGGTGCGCGCCGAAATGACGATAATGGGGACTGCCGACCAGCTTCGGATTTTCGTGATGACCTCGATACCGTCAATGTCGGGAAGGCCGAGGTCGAGCATGATGAGGCTGGGGCCGTGCGACACCGCATCCATGATGGCGGCCTGGCCGTTGCAAACCTTGCTCACGACATAGCCGTGGAGGTCAAGCGCGGTCGAAACGAGGTTTTGAACGGTCAGGTCATCTTCGACCAGGAGGATGCGTGACTTAGCGGCATTATTCATGAATCTCGATCTCCTCGGCGGGCAGGGTAAAACGGAAGACGGCCCCATGGGGGTGGTTGTCGCGAACTTCGATGACGCCGCCATGCGCCTCCACGATGGAGCGGCAGAGCGACAGCCCAAGGCCGATGCTTCGACGCGAATCCACGGGCTGCGTATTGCTTGAGGTGAAGAAACGCTCAAAGATATGAGGCTTGTCGCAGTCTGCCACACCCGGCCCATCGTCTGCGACGTCCACGATGACGAACGCACCCTCGCGACGTGCGCTGATGGTGACAGTCGAGTCCTCGGGCGTGTATTTGAAGGCGTTCATGATGAGATTCGTAAGCACCTGCATGATGAGATGGACGTCGATGCGCACCAGCAGGATGTCGTCAGTGTGCTCGATGGTGACGGTACGTCCATGCGATGCTTGGGCGACATGGCTGAGGGCGGCCTCGATGACCTCGTCGATGAGCTCGGATGTGAAGTTGAGGCGAATGGTGCCGTCCTCGACGCGTGTGATGGCGAGGAGGTTCTCCACGGTATCGATAAGCCAGAGGGAGTCGTCGTAGATGGCATCGGCAAGATCGCAGCGTTGTTCGAGGCTGAGCTTTTCGTCGCTCTTCCGAAGGATTGCCGCAGATCCGGATATAGCCGTGAGGGGTGTTCTCAGATCGTGGCCGATGGAGCGCAAAAGGTTGGCGCGCAGCTGCTCGTTTTTCGCCAAGACCGCAGCCTCTTCGCGCTCTTGCGCCGCCCGGTCGCTTTCGAGCGCCAAGGCGCATTCACCTACGATAGATAGGACGATCGAATGCTCGAAGGCTTCGATCTCGCGCCCCTCCAGGGCGATGCCGATGACACCGAATACCTTGTCGCCGGTGCGAACCGCGAGGTAGAGACAGCGCGCCTCAGGCAGGGTCCGCGTGCTTGCGCCCGCGCGCTTGTTGTTGGTGTAGGTCCAGGTTGCAACGGCGCGCTCGTAGTCGGTGAGCAGCGACGCGGATCGGTTTTCGGTGCCAGCGGACTCATAGAGCGCCTTGCCGAGCGTGCCGTGTTCGGCGGTGTAGAAGACCACGTCGAGTTTTAGCAGTTTGATGAGTTGGTTCATGGCGACGCGGGCGCACTCCTCCGCGCTATGGGCTTGCTGCAAGAGCTGGTTCGTTTCGAGGAGTACGCGCGTTTTGAATGCGTTCTCGGCGGAGGTACGGGCGTTGTCGGCGATGCGTGCAGTTAACTCGCCGGCGACCATAGCGGTAGCGAACATGATGCCGAACGTGACCAGATAGCTTCGGTCGTAGCTGGCGAGCGAAAACAGAGGCGTGACGAAGCAGAAGTTGTAAAGCACTACAGAGAGCACGCTCGATACGATCGTGCAGATACGCCCCGTCGTGGTGACGGCGGTCAGCAGGGCCGTGAGGATATAGAGGGATATGATGCTGGAATCGGCAAATCCCAGATGGCGGAAAGCCGTGCCGATCGCCGTGGCGACAAGAGAGAGGGCCAGCGTGCGAAGCACGTTTCGGCTGCTGGGCGGCTGCAGGGCGAGTGCACGGCGGCGTCCTTTGGGCCGGGAGGGCGGAGTCGACTGGTCTGGAATGATGTAAATGTCGAGGTTCGGGGCGAATGTTATGAGCTGTTCTACGAGAGATTTGCGGCCAAAGAGGGCCTGACGGACGCTGCTGCGCTCGCCCGTGCGCCCCATGACGATCTTCGAAATACCCGACAGGCGCGCGAACTCGGAGATCTGAAACGCGATGTCGTCGCCATAGACGGTTTCCATATGTGCTCCGAGCTGCTCGGCTAGGGCGATATTGGCTGCAAGCTTGGTGCGCTCATTATCGCTCATGGCTTGCGTGTGCGGGCTCTCTACGAACAGGGCGACGAGCTCGCTGCGAAACGCTTTCGCCATGCGCGCTGCGGCACGGACGATGCGGGGATTGGTCGGCGCCGGGGAGACGCAGACTAAGATACGCTCCCTGGTGTAGTAGTCACGGTTTCCCAGCACGCGTGCGGCGTCTGTGAGGTGGCCGGTGCGATCGGCGCAGCGGCGCAGCGCGATTTCTCGGAGTGCGGTGAGGTTCTCGACGGTAAAAAAATGTTGTTGCGCTCGGTCGGCTTGTGCGGGACGGTAGACGAGACCGGCGCGAAGGCGCTCAAGTAGGTCTTCGGGCTCTATGTCGACGAGCTCGACCTGGTCGGCATCATCGAAGATACGGTCGGGGATTCGTTCGCTCACGACAACGCCGGTGATGGATGCAACCATGTCGTTTAGGCTCTCGATATGCTGAACGTTCACGGTCGTATAGACGTCGATGCCCGCATGTAGAAGTTCCTCGACGTCTCGATAGCGTTTGTCGTGGCGAGACCCCGGCGCATTCGTATGGGCGAGCTCGTCGACAAGGATGAGCTGAGGGGCGCGTTCGATAGCCGCATCTAGGTCGAACTCGCTGAGCGCAATGCCATTGTGCTCGATGAGTTTACAGGGCACGTTCTCAAGCCCTTGTGCAAGATGGGCGGTTGCCGGACGTTCGTGCGGCTCGATGTATCCCGCGACGACGTCGACACCTCGCCGCTTGGCGGCGTGGGCGGCTTGAAGCATCGCATAGGTTTTGCCTACGCCGGCAGCGTAGCCAAAGAAAATCTTGAGGTGTCCCCGGCTGGTTCGAGCGTCATCGGCGACCTCGTCTTTCTCAATTGCCTTGAGGATGAGGTCTGGATTGACGCGAGTGTCCGATGCGTCGCGCTGCATAGCGTAGCCTTTCTGAAGCGTTGTCCATGCGTGCATACGCGGTGAGGACGCCACTGTATGCTCGCGTGGTCGAGTATAGGCGCACTGCAGCCGCAATAGTGCTTTCTACCTGCATCTTTACGGCATCTTAAGGACGTGAGCCCCGGCCCTCACGCCTCTTTAATCCCTAGAAGCGTTTACTGTCCCCAGACGCTTGCGAGAGCAGGCGTCCGAGACATCGGACCGCGCGTGAAAGGGGCGGTAAATGGACATCCTCAGTCCCATCATCGGAGTCGTCTGCATTGGACTCTTTATCTATTACATCTACATTCTGATGAGGAGTGATTCGTAAACTATGGATGCTGCGATTCAGTACATCTTGTACTTTGCCGTGCTCGTCGTCTTGGCCGTTCCGCTCGGTCGGTTCATGGCCCATATCATGGATGGTGAGCATACGTTCCTGTCGCCTGTGATTGCTCCTGTGGAGCGTGGCGTCTATCGTCTGCTTCGCATCGATGCGGCAGAGCAGATGGGGTGTAGGCGCTATCTGGCGAGCGTGCTGGTCTTTTCGGGGATCGGCCTCGTGGCTCTTGTGGCATTCCAGGTGCTTCAGTCTTTCTTGCCAGGCAATCCCCAGCACCTGCCGGGTGTGTCATGGGACCTGTCGTTTAATACGGCTGCTTCCTTCATAACCAACACCAACTGGCAATCCTATTCCGGTGAGACCACCCTGTCCTACTTTGTGCAGTTCATGGGCCTCACCGTGCAAAACTTCTTGTCCGCCGGCACCGGTATTGCGGTCATGTTCGCGCTCATCCGCGGTTTCCGTCAGGTCAAGGAGCAGGGTCTGGGTTCCTTCTGGGTCGACCTTACCCGCACCGTCCTGTATGTGCTCATCCCGCTGAACCTCGTGTTCGGCATCTGCCTGGCTGCCGGTGGCGTCATCTCCAACTTCCAGCCGGCTCAGAAGGCTGAGCTCGTAGAGCCCGTCGCTGTCCAGCCTAATGCAGACGGCGGCTGGAGCGTTATCGACGGCGCCCAGATCGAGGGCGACACGGTCAAGGTCGACGGCAAGGTTGTCGAGGGCGCGCGTGTGGCCACCGAGCAGTTTTTGCCTCAGGGTCCTGCGGCCAGCCAGGTTGCCATCAAACAGTCCGGTACCAACGGCGGCGGCTTCTTTGGCGCGAACTCTGCGCATCCGTATGAGAACCCCAATGCCTTCACCAACATCATCGAGATGACCAGCTTGCTGCTGATTCCGGTTGCCTGCTGCTTCACCTTCGGCATCGGTGTCAAGAATGCCGGGCAGGGCAAGGCCATCTTCGCGGCGATGCTTATCCTGCTCGTGGTCTTTACCGGCATCATCGCCGTTAACGAGCATATGGGTACGCCGCAGCTGGCAGATGGCGGCGCGGTCAACATCGAGATGACAGATGGCCAGGCGGGCGGCAACATGGAGGGCAAGGAGAGCCGCTTTGGCATCGCCTCCTCTTCCACCTGGTCCGCTTTCACGACGGCTGCTTCCAACGGCTCGGTCAACTCCATGCACGACTCCTACACCCCGCTCGGCGGGTTTGTCCAGATGCTCCAGATGGCGCTGGGCGAGGTGGTGTTCGGCGGCGTTGGCTGCGGCCTGTACGGCATGATCGGCTTCGCCATCCTCACGGTGTTTATCGCCGGCCTTATGGTCGGCCGCACGCCTGAGTTCCTGGGCAAGAAGATCGAGCCGGGCGAGATGCGCTGGGCAGTTGTCCTGTGCCTGGCAACTCCGTTTGCCATTCTGGTGTGCTCGGCCATCGCCTGCATGGTGCCCGGTCTTGCCGACCAGCTCAACAATGGTGGCGCGCACGGCTTCTCCGAGGTGCTGTATGACTTCACCTCATGCGGCGGCAACAACGGCTCGGCGTTTGCAGGCATGAACTGCAACATTCCCTGGATCAACGTCATGCTCGGCCTCGAGATGCTGTTCGCCCGCTTCATGCCCATCATCGGTACGCTGGCTATCGCCGGCTCGCTGGCCAAGAAGGGTAAGGTCGCCGAGAGCGCCGGTACCCTGTCTACCACCAACGGCATGTTCGTGTTCCTGCTGGTATTCGTCGTTCTGCTGATTGGCGCCCTGAGTTTCTTCCCGGCGTTGGCGCTTGGTCCCGTTGCCGAATTCTTCCAGATGGTTGCGTAAAGGAGTCGCAGATTTATGGCTATGCAAAAAGACATGATGAGCCGCGCGGTGCGCGATTCATTTGCCAAGCTTGACCCCCGTGTCCAGGTCCAAAACCCGGTCATGTTCCTGGTGTGGCTGTCGGCCGCCATGACCTCCATTCTGGCCATCGCCTCTATTTTTGGGGTACAGGACGCCGACGTCCCCACGTACTATGTGATCGCCATTGCCGTCATTCTCTGGCTGACCGACCTCTTTTCAAATTTTGCCGAGGCACTTGCCGAGGGCCGCGGTAAGGCGCAGGCAGACTCCCTGCGCGCGGCGAAAAAGGACGTCGAGGCCCATCGCATCGAGTCCGTCGAGGATAAGGACCGCTTCACGGTCGTTCCCGGTACCGAGCTCTCACGCGGGGATCTGGTGGTCGTGCGCGCCGGCGAGCAGATTCCGGGAGACGGCGATGTCATCGAGGGTGCCGCCTCGGTTGATGAGTCGGCCATCACCGGCGAGTCTGCACCCGTGGTTCGCGAGGCTGGCGGCGACCGTTCTGCCGTCACTGGCGGCACCACCGTGCTTTCCGATTGGATTGTGGTGAAAATTACCAGCGAGCCTGGCCAGAGCTTCCTGGATAAGATGATCGCCATGGTCGAGGGCGCCGCCCGCAAGAAGACCCCCAACGAGGTCGCGCTCGAGATCTTTCTGGTTGCTCTGTCCGTCATTTTCATCCTCGTGACGATCGCACTGTACTGCTACTCGAGTTTCTCTGCAGGGCTCAACGGTATGGCGAACCCCACCGCTGTGACCACGCTCGTTGCCTTGCTCGTCTGTCTGGCGCCCACCACCATTGGTGCGCTGTTGTCCGCCATTGGCATCGCCGGCATGAGCCGACTGAACGAGGCCAACGTGCTGGCCATGTCCGGCCGCGCCATCGAGGCCGCCGGCGACGTCGACATCCTCATGCTCGATAAGACCGGTACCATCACCTTGGGCAACCGCCAGGCCGCTGAGTTCATTCCGGTCGACGGTGTCGATCCGGCAGAACTCGCCGATGCCGCGCAGCTGTCCTCTCTGGCGGATGAGACCCCCGAGGGCCGCTCCATCGTCGTGCTCGCCAAGGAGCAGTTTGGGCTGCGCGGCCGCACACTCGAGGATAAGGGCATGGAGTTCATCCCCTTCACCGCGGCGACCCGCATGTCCGGTGTGAACTACGCCGACAGCGAGATTCGCAAGGGTGCGGCCGATTCCGTTCGCGCTTATGTGGAGGCTGCCGGAGGAGTGTTCTCGAAGGAGTGCGACGAGGCCGTCGAACGCATTGCGAAGGTGGGCGGCACCCCGTTGGTCGTGGCAAAGGACCGACGTGTGCTGGGTGTCGTCTACCTTAAGGACATCATCAAGTCCGGCGTGAAGGAAAAGTTCGCCGATCTGCGCCGCATGGGTATCAAGACCATAATGGTGACGGGTGATAATCCGCTGACGGCCGCCGCCATCGCCGCCGAGGCCGGTGTGGATGACTTCCTGGCCGAAGCGACGCCCGAGGGCAAGCTCGATAAGATCCGCGCGTTCCAGCATGAGGGCCATCTGGTCGCGATGACCGGAGATGGCACCAACGACGCGCCAGCGCTGGCGCAGGCGGATGTCGCCGTGGCCATGAACACGGGAACCCAGGCTGCCAAGGAGGCCGGCAACATGGTCGACCTCGACTCCAGCCCCACCAAACTCATCGATATCGTGCGTATCGGCAAGCAACTGCTCATGACCCGCGGCTCGCTCACGACCTTCTCGGTCGCCAACGACGTCGCCAAGTATTTCGCCATCATCCCGGCGCTATTCTCGCCGATCTACCCCGGGTTGGACGCCCTCAACATCCTGGGGCTCACCAGCCCGTTGACTGCCGTGCTGTCCGCCATTATCTACAACGCGCTGGTCATCGTCGCGCTGATTCCTGCCGCCCTGAAAGGCGTGAAGTACCGCGAGCTTTCGTCCGGCCAGCTGCTGACCCACAACCTGCTGGTGTGGGGCCTGGGCGGTATTGTGGCGCCGTTCGTATTCATCAAGATTATCGACATGCTGCTGGCCTTGTTCGGCATTGGCATGATGTAGACGGAGGTATGTATGTTCAAAGGTATCGCATCGCGCGCACTTGGCGTGTTCGCGCTGTTTACCGTTGTCTGCGGTCTGGGCTATACGCTCGTTGTGACCGGCATCGCCCAGGTTGCGTTCCCGTATCAGGCGAACGGTTCGCTCATTACGGTCGACGGCAAGGTTGTGGGTTCCGAGCTCATCGGCCAGAACTTCGAGGATGAGGACCACATGTGGGGCCGCATCCAGAACGTGTCAATTGTCGAAGGCGAAGACGGCGAGCTCATGGCGTATGGTGCCCCATCCAACCTGTCCCCGGCGAATGAGGAGTATCGGCAGCTTGTGGATGCGCGCGTGAAGAAGATTCGCGCCGCCAACCCCGATGCCGATATGGACGCTGTGCCCGTCGATCTGGTGACGTGTTCCGGCTCAGGGCTCGACCCCGAGATCTCTCCCGATGCCGCCGAGTACCAGGTCCCGCGCCTTGCCAAGGCCACGGGCAAAAGTGAGGACGAGGTGCGCGACATCATTGCCACGTGCACCAAGGGCCGTTTCCTCGGCGTGTTCGGCGAGCCCACGGTCAACGTGCTCAAGGTGAACCTTATGCTGGACGGCGCGCTGTAGGTGAGGGAGTGGCGGATGAGGACATGACTGACTATCTGAGCCCTCAAGTCCACCCCGCCCATCAGTTGCGGTGAAATACGGACTGTTTGGGCTGTTAAAAGCCTCATCTACTCCGTATTCCACCGCAACTTTTTTTGAGGGTCGGGATTGAAGGTGGGGAGTGCGAGCGAGTGCGAACGCGGCGGGTACTGATACGATAGGTACGTCTGCAAGTGCCGCCGAGCGGCTTAAACGAAAGGAAGCCTGTATGGAGTCCTCCGCCTATCCGATGCTCTTTAGCCCGATCAAGGTCGGTACGACCGAGGTCAAGAACCGCGTCTTTATGCCGCCGGTGTCCACCAACCTGGCCGATCATGGCTATGTGACCGACGACTTGGTCGATCATTACCGTGCCCGCGCCAAGGGCGGCGTGGGCCTCATCATTACCGAGGTCGTGACGGTCGAGCCCACCTATACCTATCTGCCGGGTGACATGTGCTGCTACGACGACACGTTTATCCCTGGCTGGGAAAAGCTCGCCGCCGCCGTGCATGAGTATGGCTGCAAGATCATGCCGCAGCTCTTTCACCCCGCCTACATGGCCTTTAACATTCCGGGCACGCCGCGCCTGATCGCTCCGTCCTTCGTGGGACCGTCCTATGCCCGTGAGGCACCGCGTCCTATCACGGTCGACGAGATTCACGAGCTCACGCATCAGTTTGGCGACGCTGCCGTGCGTATGCAGAAGGCCGGTGTCGATGGCGTCGAGGTCCATGCGGCGCACGCCCACGGCATGCTCGGCGGTTTCTTGACCCCGCTCTATAACAAGCGTACCGATGAGTACGGCGGCTCGCTCGACGCCCGCATGCGCTTTTTGCTCGAGGTCATCGCCGAGATTCGCGAGCGCTGCGGCAAGGACTTTATCATCGACGTCCGCATCTCGGGCGATGAGTACACCGATGGCGGTCTGACCCTCAACGACATGATCTACGTCTCGCGTCGCCTGGAGAAGGCCGGCGTCGACATGATTCATGTGTCGGGCGGCACCACCATCAAGCGCGGTTCCGCGATTCCTGCCGCCGGTACCCAGCAGGCCTCGCACGCTGCCTGCTCGCGCGAGATCAAAAAGCACGTCAACATTCCTGTCGCCACCGTCGGCCGCATCAACGAGGCCTGGATTGCCGAGGAGCTGATCGAGGACGGCGCTGCTGACATCTGCATGATGGGCCGCGCCAATCTGTGCGATGCCGAGTTCTGCAATAAGGCCGCTGCCGGCAACGCCGACGACATCCGCCCCTGTATTGGCTGTCTGCGCTGCCTGAACGGCATTATGTTTGGCAAGCGCATCTCCTGCACCGTCAATCCCGATGTTGAGCGCGACGAGGCCGGCTACGAGCCTGCCGCCGAGGCTAAGAACGTGCTGGTTGTGGGCGCTGGTCCTGCGGGCATGGAGGCAGCCTACATTGCTGCCAAGCGCGGCCACAACGTAGTGCTCGTGGATAAGCAGGACGAGCCGGGTGGCGAGATGCGCATCGCGGCCGTTCCGCCGGCAAAGCAGGAACTCACCCGCGTGATCAAGTATCAGTACCGTCGCCTGGCCGAGGTCGGCGTGAAGTGCGTATTTGGCACCGAGCTTACTGCCGAGGACATCCAGCGCGACTATGCCGGCTACGAGGTCGTCCTGGCCTATGGCGCCGAGCCCATCGCCCCGGCCTTCATGCAGGGATTTAAGCAGGTCATGACGGCTGACGACCTGTTGGGCGGCAAGGCTTTCCCGGGCAAGAAGATTGTCATCGTGGGCGGCGGCACCGTCGGTTGCGAGACGGCCGACTACCTGGCCCCGTTGGTCAACGATCTGTCGCCGGCCAATCGCGACGTCACCGTCATCGAGATGACCAAGACGCTCGCCGCCAACGAGGGCGGCGCCGGTCGCGCGGTGCTCATCACGCGCATGCTCTCCAAGGGCGTTCACGTGCTGACCGAGGCCAAGGTGACCGAGATTACCGAGGATGCCATCAGCTACGAAAAGGACGGTGAGATCCACACCATCGCCGATGCCGATACGCTGGTGCTTGCCATGGGCTATCGTCCCAATACCAAGTTGGCCGACGACCTTGCCGCTGCCGGTGTTGCCACCCACGTGCTGGGCGATGCCAACAAGTGCGGCAACATTCGCGACGCCATCGGCGATGGCTACAAGGTTGCCTGCGAGCTCTAGCCAACCCCTTGGTGCATGGGGGACCTGTCTCCGCGGCGTCAGTCGGTAAATAGCAAAAAGCGACGGCCGTCCCGTACGTGGGACGGCCGTCGCTTGCGTTAGTTGCAATAGGTCGTGCGATTAGATCCCCAGGAGCTCCTTGACCTTGGCGATGATGGCCTCGTCGGTGGCGTTGGCGAAGAAGTACTCCTGGAAGTGCTCGCCAGCCAGAGCACCCTTGACCAGGTCTTGGTCGATCTCGCCCAGGACGTCGACGAGCGGACGCATGGTCACAGCGCGGACGCCGTCGAGGATCTTCTTGTTGCGCTGCTCGGGCTCAACACGCTCGGCAGGATAGCCGTTGCCCGAACCAAAGCCGAAGAGCTTCTCGAAGGTGTACTCGAGGTTGAGCTCCTGGCCCCAGCCGTTCTTGAGGGCGAAGGGCATGGCGACGGCGTTACCGTCGTTGACCTGGGCGAAGGTGTAGGCATCAAGCGGGTCGGCGACATGGCCGCAGAGCACGCCGGGGAAGGAGTTGCAGGCGAGCATGGCGCCCTCGCCGGTGCCGCAGCCGGTCACGACATAGTCGGCAGCGCCGGAGTTGAGCAGCACGGCGGCAAGGATGCCGTTCTGAACGTAGGTGAGCGGCTTGGAGTCGGCGTCGGCATACATACCGTAGTTAAAGACGGTGTGGCCCATGGGCTCGACAACCTTCTTGAGGGCAGCCTCGATCATGGGGTTCTTGGAGTTCTGGGAGTTCTCGTTGATGAGAGCGATCTTCATTGCGAAATACCTTCCTATTTCTAACTTGCGGTGAAATACGGACTGTTGCCTGATAGAAGCCAAAATCAATCCCTATTTCACCGCAACTTTTGAATGAACGATTGGATGAAGCCCAATGTGGGCAGTTGCGACGACGCTTATTGAGGTTGCTTTCCAATGTATGCGAGAATTCCGCCGTCGACGTAGAGGATGTGGCCGTTGACGAAGTTCGAGGCGTCGGAGGCCAGGAATACGGCAGGGCCCTTCAGGTCCTCGGGCGTGCCCCAACGGGCGGCCGGGGTCTTGGCGATGATGAACTGGTCAAACGGGTGACGGCTGCCATCGGGCTGCGTCTCGCGCAGCGGCGCGGTCTGCGGCGTGGCGATATAGCCAGGCCCAATGCCGTTGCACTGGATGTTGGCCTCGCCAAACTCGGAGCAGATGTTCTTGGTGAGCATCTTCAGACCGCCCTTGGCAGCGGCGTAGCCAGCGATGGTCTCGCGGCCGAGCTCGCTCATCATCGAGCAGATGTTGATAATCTTGCCGTGACCCTTGGCGATCATGCCGGGCAGGCAGGCCTTGGAGACGATGAACGGGGCGTTAAGGTCGATGTCGACGACGCGACGGAAGTCCTCGGCGCTCATGTCGAGCATGGGGGTGCGCTGGATAACACCAGCGTTGTTGACCAGGATATCGGGCGTGGTGCCAAAATCGGCCTCGATCTTGGCGACGAGCTCGGCGACGACAGCCTCGTCGGTGACGTCGGCCACGTAGCCGTGAGCCTCAAAGCCCAGCTCGCGGTAGTGCTTCTCGGCCTCGGCGACCTTGTCGGCATGACGTGCGTTAAAGGCGATCTTGGCGCCGGCCTCGCCAAGCGCCTCGGCAATGGCCATGCCAATGCCATAGGTGGCGCCGGTTACGAGTGCGACCTTGCCATCCAGGCGGAAGCTGTCCATAAGATCAGACATAGCGATCCTTTCAAAAGAAACGTTCATCTATATAAGTCTTGCTTCTAATACAAGCTCAGTATAGGAGAAGTGAAGGAATTAACGCCCCTATTCTCCTAAAAAAAGGTGAACGTTCACTTTTAAAAGGTGAACGGTTGAAATCGGTTGTTGCGATGTCCGCTACTCGCTTTTCGTCCGTAACATCGATAAAGAGGGGAACGGATGCCTTGAGCACGCCCATCAGGCGGGGAACGATGAGGTTGCCGCCATTCAGGGGGGGGCAACATGGAGTAGCGCCTGTACGCATCGAATTTTTCCTCTCACAGATGCATGGCATAAAGAGCCCTGAGTTCAATGCGAGCTCGGGGCTCTTTTCGTCTGGATTGCGGACGTATTGACAGACGAAAGCGTGTTGCGTCTGGCGCAAAACCGTATGAAAGCGAAATTTACGTCTCAATTCCGGACGCAAAACAAGACGAAAACCGTTTGCGTCTGGAATAAATCAGTACGCAAACGGTTTTCGTCTTATAATACGGTCACAAATAGTATGAAATGAAGGGGTTATGCATATGGTTGTTAGAGAAAGCCCTACGGTCGAATACAAGGAAAGCGTTACGCCGACGTTTCTTAAAACGGTGAGCGCCTATGCAAACTACGGGACGGGCAAGATTGAGTTTGGCGTTAATGACGAGGGTATTGCTATCGGTCTTGCAGATCCGATTGCTGAATGCCTGCGCATCGAAAATATGATTAATGACAGTTTGGACCCCGCGCCTCGTTACTCGCTAGAGCCCGATGAGAAACGCGGGACCGTAATCCTTACGGTTTATGAGGGCCAGGACAAACCCTATCGAAGCAAGGGAAAGGCCTACAGACGAAACGATTCGGCGACGGTGGAGGTCGACCGGTTTGAGTATGGCAGACTGACGCTCGAAGGCAGCAACATAACATTCGACGCGCTCACGTCGGCTTGCCAGGACTTGAATTTTCACACGCTTGAGCATAAGTGTGTTGAACACCTCGGCATTTCCGAGCTAACGCCGGATATCATGCGTACGCTCCGCTTGCTCGGCAAGGATGGCTATACCAATGCCGCGGCGATTTTGGCGGATAAAAATGATTTTCCGGGCATCGACTGCGTCCGTTTTGGCGATACCGAGGATGTGATTTTGGATCGCGAGACGGCGACAGGTCTATCTGCAATTGGGCAGGTGGACAGGGCAGTGGCCATGTTTGCACGCTACTACCGTTATGAGCGTATCGAGGGGATGGAACGCGTCCAAACCGATCGAATTCCTCTTGAGGCGTTCCGCGAAGCTGCCGCAAACGCTTTGGTGCATCGGGCATGGGACGTTCGAGCGAATGTCCAAATTGCTCTGTACGATGATCGCGTCGTTGTGACTTCACCCGGACCGCTGCCCGCCGGTTTGACGACGGAACAATACCTGTATGGGCAGATATCCGTGCTCAGAAACCCAATTGTCGCTGAGGTCTTTTTAAAGCTGGATTACATCGAGAAGTTCGGTACGGGAATCGCGCGAATCAGGCGAGCGTATCGAGATTCTTTGAGCCAGCCGGTATTTGATGTTCGCGGCGGCATGGTGGCCGTCACGTTGCCCGTTATCGATGCCTTTGAAGGGTCTGAGGAAGAGGTCCAGGTTCTCAAGGTTTTGTCAGGTGGACGAATACTGTCGCGGGGCGAGATTGAGCAACAAACGGGATTGAGCCGCACGCGCACGTTGGCGGCGCTTGAATCTTTGCTCAACCGAAACTCGATCGTAAGGCGGGGGACAGGACGCGCCACGAAATACGAGTGCGCATAGCTCAAAAGAGCAAAGCTACAAAACAGGCCCCAAGCCTACACCGGCTTGGGGCCTGCTGTCCTCTGGGATATTGGCGCCTCTACAGTTCAGCTTCCAGTTCGGCTTTGTGTTCGTTGAGGTAGTCGCGCATGTAGGGGATGGCAAATGAGACCTTGCCGTACGAGGGCGCCTCAATGATCGACTCTCTCAGCAGACGACTGCGGATGGAACTTACCTGTTGAGGTGTCTTGTTTAAGTCATCGGCAACCATGCTGGTCGAGCTCGTCTGTCCTAAGGACGCCATGCTCAGCAGATAAGCGATGCACGTGGGCGGAATGCGCTGCAGCGCGGGCTCAATCACCATTGCGCAGAAGCGTTCGCGTGCTGTTGCGATGCCTCGCTTTGCCTCTTCCTCTCCAATTACAGTTGTATGGGCGCGTCGTGCCAGTTGCCATGCGTAATATCCAACGAGCTGAATCATAAAGGGGTAGCCTTGCGTTGCCTCGGCAAGTTGGCCGGCAATACCTGGTTGCAGCTCCATGCCAGACGCTTCAATGGTTTCTTCGAGGGAGTACGACACTTCGGTTACTGCCACAGCCTTCAGGTCAAAGGGGAGGGCACGGCGCAAAAACGTAAGTGTCTTTCCGTTGATGACGCTTTCTATCATCGAAGGCAGCCCCGCAAAAACAAAGGCGATATCAAGGTCTTCGCCGATAACCTGCTGAATCGCAATGGAGAGCGTTCGGACCTCTTCGAGCTCTGCGTCTTGGACCTCATCGAGGGTGATGAGCAGACCATTGCCGTTCTTTGATATTGCCTGCCTCATGGCGTCACGCAGCGATGGGCCGATTCGCTCAATGTCTATGCTGCCGATGGATATGCCAGCTACGCTTGGCTCAAATCTGGCGTGTTTGGCCTGGAATTTGGGCTGCAGCTGCTCGAGAATGCGCTGACAAAGTCCTTCGGTTGCGACTTCTTTTATGACCGTCCAGCCATGGCTTTGCGCCAAACGTGAACACTCGTCAAGGAGGACCGTCTTGCCCGTTCCGCGGACGCCGGCTATGCGCATAAGGCGTCCCGGGGCGCCAGGCCCGTTGACGAGGCCTTCATTGAATTCCTCGAGGACATCTTCGCGGCCGATAATCGTGGGAGGTGTTTTGCCTGCTGTGGGCTTAAAAGGGTTTGTTTGCATGCGAGCCACCTTTGCTCAAGATATAGCAAGATATAGCAAAGTATAGCAACGTATAGCAAGATATAGCAAAGTATAGTGAGATATAGCAACGTATAGCGCTGCTCGCGAGTTCTTGCGGTGGCGCTATTTTCCAAAGGCCACGCGGATAAAGCGCTGGGCGAAGAGCTTATTGGCGACGTTGATGACATGGCCCAGGAACAGTGCCGAGATGGCGGTCGTGACGCCAAAGCCGCCCAGGTTGTGCATAAAGACCAGCGACAGCGCGAGCGAGGCAGCGACGTGCGAGCAATCGAATACGACCTTCACATCGCCAAAGCGGCGCTTGAGTTTTTCGGCAATGACCTGCACCAAGCCATCGGGCGCGTTGGGAACGACACCCATGTTGACGACGAGACTCACGCCAAACGCCGTGATGGCAAGCGAGAGCAGCATGGTTACGACCTGTGCCGGCAGAGCGGTGGGGTGCAGAGGGTTAACGTTCATAAAGAAGTCGGTAAAGCCGCCGATCAGCGTTGAGAAAAAGAGCTCGAGCAAAATGCGCGGCTGAAACTCGCGGCGCAGGATGGCTGCCTGTGCGGCGATGTAGGCGACGTAGGTCGCGGTGATCCAAAAGCCAAGCGTCTTGCCGGTCAACATGGACAACGTCGTGGCAAAACAGGTAAGCGCGGCAACGCCCAGGCCCGATGCGGTCTGGATGCTCATGCCGAGGGCAAGCGTCGCGACACCTGCCAAATACATCAGCATCCTGATGACGGTGTGGCACCAATCGATCTTCTCGCCATTCATGATGATGAGCGGTCGCATGTTGCTACCCGTCCTTTCGGTTGTGAATAAAAAGGCTGACCTGGGCCGGCAAAAGAGGGTTATCGGAGGCACTGCTGTAAAAGCAGAAAAGCCGGCCCCACGGTCAGTCGTCTAGGAAGTGTCTCGCTGTGCCGGAATGGGACTGAAGGGCCAACGAGACGGGAGGAAAGCAAATGACAACGCGTGGGCAATAAGATGCCAAGATGGTAGGGTGCGTCTTAGCATCCTATTGCCCACGCTTAACGAAATCGGTTTCGTTTGAGCCTAAGTATACGCACGGGATTTTATTCGCGAAGAGAAAAACAATAAAAAGGTGAACGTTCACCTAATCGCAACAACTCGTTGGCTGTAGTTGCGGTGGAATAGTTCCTGTTTTTGCTGCTGAAGGCCTTGAACAGGAACTATTCCACCGCAACTTATGAGGGGGCGGGGGATGAGATAGTATTACGTGGTGGTATTCGACTAACCGAGGACTTATCCGAGGGCTTTATGGAACAGCACCAGCATTATCAGAGCCTGCAAGACCAGGCATACAACGCATTGCGCTCCAAGATCATCTATGCCGAGCTCAAGCCCGGCACGCGTCTTTCGGCGATTGGTCTGGAAAAAGAGACGGGAATCGGGCGTACACCCATCCGCGAGTCCTTTGTGCGCCTGCGCGAGCAAGAGCTGGTGGAAACGCGCCCCAAGAGCGGCACCTATGTCTCAAAAATTAGCATGGAGCGTGCCGAGAACGCTTGCTTTTTGCGCGAAAAGCTCGAGAGAAGTGTGCTGATCAAATGCTGCTCGGCTGCTACGCCCGAGCAAAAGCGCCGGCTTGAGCAGGTTCTCGCCGAGTCCGAGTCGCTCGACCATAGCGAAACGCGCCGCTTCTTTGACCTGGACAACTTGTTCCACGAGACATGTTTTGAGATTGCCGGCCGCCACATGCTGTGGGATTGGATGAAGAGCGTCAACACGCATTTTGAGCGGTATAACTGGCTGCGCGCGGTGTCGCAGGATTTGGATTGGGAGCCGATTCGTCGGCAGCATCGTCGAATTCTTGAGGCCATTAAGGAGGGCGACACTGATACAGCGAGCTATCTGGCAGAGACGCACCTGCATCTGATGCCAGAAGAGCAGGGCCCGGTCATCGCCTTGCATCCCGATTATTTTGAGCTGCCCAAAGACTCGTCCATCTAATCTATCCCCTCGTACGTTGCGGTGAAATAGGGATTGTTTTGCGGCCCAGGTGGCGCAAACAGTCCCTATTTCACCGCAGCTGCGTTGGGGCGTGACCGGGGCATAAAAGATGCGGTGCCGTTTGGAGGAACAGACCGGAAGCAAGGGGTCGATTCCTCCAGACGGCACCGCATTTGTTTTGGCGCTCTGGACTATGTTGGGCAAAGATTCAGCCGAGGAAAAAAGCGGCTCGGGGGCGTGTCGCTTCCGTCACGTTCTATCAGCATACAAGACGGTTTCGGTTCTTGTCCGTGACGGAAACGGCACGCTTCCGAGCCGCTTCAAAAAAAGAGGGCGCGGTCTAGGTCGCGCCCTCCACGATAGAGAGCTGGATTAGGCGCGGACCTTCTTGACGACGTCCATGGCCTCGCGGGCGATCTGCTCGACCTTGGAAAAGTCGCCGTCGGCGAACAGGGCCGGCTTGACCATCCAGGTGCCGCCGCAGGCGATGATGGCGCTGGAGCTCAGGTACTCCTCGACGTTGGCAGTGCTCACGCCGCCGGTGGGCATAAAGCGATGGCCGACAAACGGAGCGGCGAGGGCCTTGATGGTGTTGAGGCCGCCGTACTGAGCAGCGGGGAAGAACTTGGTGACCTTGAGGCCCAGGTTCTCGGCGGCGGTAACCTCGGAGGGGGTCACGGTGCCAGGAAGGACGGGCAGGTCGATGCCGATGCAGTGCTTTACAACGTCCTCGTTGTAACCCGGGGAGACGATGAACTTGGCACCGGCGGCGCGGGCCTGCTCAACCTGCTCGACAGTCAGGACGGTGCCGGCGCCGACGCACATCTCGGGCTCGGCCTCGGCCATAGCGGCGATGCACTCGGCGGCGCAGGCAGTGCGGAAGGTGACCTCGGCGGACTTCATGCCGGCTGCCATAAGGGCATGGGCGAGCGGTGCGGCGTCCTCGACCTTATCGAGCACGACGACCGGCACGATGCCCAGGGATTCAAGCGTGGTGTAGAACTGATCGAACATAGTGTTCCTTTCGATGTGAGTCGCGCACGGGCGCGTGATTGCCAAAGAAGATTGGCCATGAGCCGGTTCCGGATTGGTTATCGGAGGCACTGCTTGGGTCACAAGCAATTTCGGAACCGGCTACGAGGCCAGTCGTGAAGGAATGCCAGACAAAACCGGAATGGGACTAAGTGGTTCTACCTGGCTGGAGGAATCGGGGAGCGGGCTGCAGAGGTATGGGTATGGAAAGCTGCAGTCCGCGGAATGGGGAACGAATTAACGGGCGACGCGGGTGCCACCGTCGGCGGCGGATGCCACGGCTGCGATCTCGTCTGCGGTCACCAGGTTGGAATCGCCCTTGATGGTGAGCTTGAGGATCGAGGCCGCAATCGCGTAGTTGACGGCGTCCTGCGGGGCAAAGTCGTTGATGAGGGCATGGACGAGGCCGGCGTTGAAAGCGTCGCCGGCGGCAACGCCCTCGAGCACGTGCACGTCGTGGGCGGGGGAGAACCAGTGCTCGCCGCTCTCGGCGTCATAGAGCATGCCCATCCAGATGGAGCGCTCGACGCAGGAGATGTTGCGGACGACCGAGGCGACCTTCTTGCAACCGTACTCGGCGCAGATCTGACGGGCCATCTCGACGTAGGTGTCGCGCTCCTCGATGCCGCGGGCAAGGGAGCCGGAGACGCAGGTCATACCGAGGCCGGCAGGAGCGTCCTCGTCGTTGGCAATGCAGATGTCAACGAGCGGCAGGAGTTCCTTCATGGTGGCCTGCGACTTCTCGGGCGACCACATCTTGCCGCGATAGTTCACGTCGCACACGGTGGTGATGCCTTTGGCGCGGCAGGCGGTGAGGGCATCCTTGCAGGCGGCGGCCATCTCGTCGGAGACGGCGGGCGTCACGCCGGAGAAGTAGAAGACATCGACACCCTTGAGGATCTCGTCCCAGTCAAAGACGTCGCGCTTGGCCATGTTGATGGCAGAGTACTTGCGGTCGTAGACGCAGCCGTTGCCGCGCTGCGAGGCGCCGACCTCAAACACATAGGAGCCAAGACGGTCGCCCTGGCGCACGACGCGCGAGGTATCGACGTCGTAGACCTTCAGCGAACGCAGGGCGCACTCGCCCAGACGGTTGGCCGGGACAACGGAGACGTAAGCTGCCTTGTCACCCTGGTAGGCCAGGGAAAGCGCGGTGTTGGCTTCGGCGCCGCCGTAGCGGACATCAAACTCGGTCGCCTGCTCAATGCGCAGATGATCTTTGGGCGAGAGCCTCATCATGATCTCGCCGAAGGTAAGAACCGTTTTACCCATGGTCGCGCAGCTCCTTCTTACTCGTGCGTACACCTTTGATATGGCGTTGGCACGGAGGTGCCAAGACGGTAGGGTACATCTTTGCACCTCCGTGCCAACGCTTGCCGAAATCGGTTTACGAAATCGATTTCGTTTCGAGTTGTAGTATACTCACCTACAGCGTTTTGCAAGCGAGATTTTTAAAAAAATGCCTAAAATGGCTCAGACTGCCGACAATTGGGAAACGGGGTGCGCTATGGCGCAGATGAGAATCAAGGACATTGCCGCCGAGGCGGGCGTGAGCCCGGCCACGGTCTCGCGCTATCTCAACAACCGCCCCGGGCAGATGACCGAGGAAACCCGCGCCCGCATCGCCGAGGTCATCGAGCGCACCGGCTATCGTCCACGTGCCGCCGCGCGCAATCTGCGCAGCTCGCGTACCAACCTCATCGGCGTGATCCTGGCCGACATCGCTAACCCGTTCTCCAGCGCCATGCTCGAAGGGCTTTCCGCCAGTGCCGCCGCGCGCGGCTGCTCGCTTATGACTGCCATTAGCGGCAATGATTCCGCCAAGGAAGCAGAGTCGCTCACCAGACTTATCGATGCCGGCGTGGACGGCCTGGTCGTCAACACCTGCGGCGGCAATGACGAGGCGATCGCCGCGGCTGCGGGACGCCTGCCCGTCGTGCTGCTCGACCGCGATATTGCCGCCGGCGGTGTCGATCTGGTGACCTCCAACAACCGTGAGCTGGTCGCCGGCCTGGTAGACGCCTTGGCTGTCGCGGGCAGCGAGCGCCTGTGCCTGCTCACCGAGGCAAGCGACGACAGCCCTGTGCGTCGCGAGCGTGCCGAGGCCTTTGTCGACGAGCTTTCGCGACGCGGCCTTGCGGGTGAGGTCGTCACCCTGGCCGATGGTGGCGCCACGGGTGTCAGTCGCCTGGACGAGACCATCCGCAGCTATGCGGGTAAAAAGCTCGGCCTCATTGCCGTCAACGGCCTGGTCTTTCTGCGTCTGACCGAGGCACTGGCACAGTTGGGACCCTCGTTGCCGGCTGGCCTCAAGATCGCGACGTTTGACGACTATCCCTGGAACCACGTGCTCTTTGGCGGCGTCACCACGGCCGCGCAAGACACCCTTACCATTGCCGAGCGCGTAGTCGAGCGCCTGTCCGAGCGCATCGACGTCGTTACCACTACGGTGGGCGATGCCGCAAAGCTCGCCCCCAAGCGCATCGAGATCCCCGGCCACATCGAACACCGCGCTTCGACCTCGCGCTAGTTTGTGTGATAATATATAGACAATGTCATACAGGAGGTATCCATGGCTGCGTCTGTACTGAGTGTACGAGTGGACTCGTCAATTAAAGATTCATTTGCCGAGCTGTGCGAAGAACTCGGCATGACTTCGTCTGTAGCGGTCAATATGTTTATGAGGCAGATGCTGCGCGAGCGCTCGCTGCCGTTTGTTCCTTCACTTGGTAAAAACTCTGCGAGCGAAAACGTCGCCGCAGACATTTTGGATATTGCTCAGATTGAGTCCGCCGTCCGCGAGGCGGCCAGCTCGATTCCCGCCATCAAAACCGTGATTCTTTTTGGCTCGTATGCTCGTGGCGAGGCGCGTGCCGATAGTGACATTGACTTGCGTCTCGAAGTCGATCGCGATCAGGGCTTTGGCCTTTTCGCGTTGTCGGCGTTTGGTGAGGCGGTGCGCAAAGAAACCGGGAGGCAGGTCGACCTCGTCTCGAGTGATCATCTTGATGACGATCTTGCCGCGGTAATCGAGCGCGAAGGAGTGATCCTTTATGATCGCGCGTAAGTCAGACGGCCTTCGCGCTCAAGAGGTTTTGGAAGCCATCTCTGAAACGAACGAGCGCATCAGGGCTTTTGATATCACCGAGGACCAGTTTCTGCATGCGAATGACGTGCGGACGAGGGCGTTGGCGGACTCCCTTTTGATGTGTGCGCTTAGGGTGACGGAAGAAGCGGGTAAGTTGTCGGAACGCTCGCAGCGGCTTCATCCCGAAATCGAATGGCGTGGAATTATCGGCATGAGAAATTATCTTGCGCATGATTACGGCAATGTCGACCGCTCGGTTGTATGGGATGCGGTGACGATGGAGTTCCCTACGCTGGAACGAGCTTGTAGACAAATTGTCTCCGAATCTGAACGCTAGCCACTCGTTCGCAACTGCCTGTTCGCGCACGTTTTTTGAGCGCTTGATACGCTTTAACCCTGCGGAAACATTTTTCTGCGATAGTATCTGCGATATAGACCAGTCGAAACCCGCCCGAAAGAAAGGGGAGCGACATGAACCAGCAGAACATCGATTACGTACTCCGCTCCGTAGAGCAGCGTGACATCCGCTTTGTGCGTCTGTGGTTTGTCGACATTCTCGGCCGCCTCAAGAACTTTGCCATTAGCCCCGAGGACCTCGAGGTCGCTTTTGAGGAGGGTATTGGCTTTGACGGCTCCGCCATCGAGGGTTTTGCCACGCCCGAGGAAGCCGACATGCTGGCGTTCCCAGACGCTTCGACCTTCCAGATCCTGCCGTGGCGCCCGAGCCACAACGGCGTCGCCCGCGTGTTCTGCGACGTGTGCACTCCCGATCGCAAGCCATTTGCCGGCGACCCGCGCGATGCCCTGCGCCGCATGTTCCGCAAGGCCGAGAAGGCTGGCTATCTGCTCAACGTGGGTGCCGAGCTGGAGTATTACTACTTCCCCGACGAGCACACCCCCGAGCCGCTCGACAACGTGGGCTACTTCGATCTTTCGGTGAGCGATGCCGCCCGCGACCTGCGTCGCAACACGGTTCTCACGCTCGAGAAGATGTCCGTGCCCGTGGAGTACACCTTCCACGCCGCCGGCCGCTCACAGCATGGCATGAGCCTGCGTCACGCCGAGGCCCTGAGCATGTCCGACGCCATCACCACGGCCAAACTCATCATTAAGCAGCAGGCCTACGAGAGCGGTTGCCACGCCTCCTTTATGCCCAAGCCGTTGGCGGGCGAGGACGGCAGTGCCATGTTCCTGTGCCAGTCGCTGTTCGACCATGACGGCAACAACGTCTTTTGGGGCGAGGACGACGAGAAGTACCACCTCTCCGATATCGCCAAGCACTACATGGCCGGCATCTTGGCGCACGCGCGCGAGATCAGCGCCATCACCAACCCCACGGTCAACTCGTACAAGCGCATCACCACGGGTGGCGACTCCGTGCCGCAGTACGCCACGTGGGGCCTGCGCAACCGCGCGAGCATGGTCCGCATTCCGGTCTACAAGCCCGGCAAGCAGCTGTCCACGCGCATCGAGCTGCGCAGTCCCGATCCCATGGCCAATCCGTACCTGGTCAACGCCGTTACGCTGGCGGCTGGTCTGGATGGCATCGAGCGCAAGCTGGAGCTCCCGCCCGAGGCCACGGCCGAGACGCTCAAGCTTACCGACCGTCAGATGGTCGAGGCCGGCTACACGCCGCTGCCGCGCTCGCTCAAAGAGGCGCTCGACGTGTTTGAGGACTCGCAGTTTATGAAGGATGCCCTCGGCGAGCACATCCACAGTTTCTTCCTCAAAAAGAAGCGCGACGAGTGGCATAAGTTTGAGTCTACGATCACCGAGTGGGAGATCAAGCACTACCTGGCGAACTCCTAATCGCGCTGGCTTGTTCCAGTACGATTGAGCTCATTTCTTTGGAGGCCGATATGTCCGAAAAGAGTGCCCTGTTCATGGCGCGCACGACGCGCTTCCACGAGTTTGCCCGCAGCTTGACGACTACCCTGGGTGTCGAGGTGAGCCTGGCAACCCCCGATTCGCCAACTGCGGCGCACGACTTTGACCTGCTGATTCTCGATTCCGATGGCATCCGCAGCGACCGCATCGATCAGATTGCCAAGTGGCTTGACGATCGCGGCGGTGTCCCCATGCTGGTGATTGTCGACGACGAGGCACTCGGCACCTTGCGCCTGCCCAATCACGCGCATGCCGACTTTGTATG
Source organism: Collinsella sp. (assembly GCA_036298225.1). GTDB lineage: Bacteria > Actinomycetota > Coriobacteriia > Coriobacteriales > Coriobacteriaceae > Collinsella. Next base: position 28,233 of record JAXJJM010000005.1, on the reverse strand, counting down.
CCCTACGGCGACGCCCAACGAGCTCAAGGCTCGCGCGCAGCGTCTGATGGGCGAGGAGGAGACCGTCACCGCCGACGATGTGCTCAACATCGATAACCTCGAGATCAACCTGGCTACCTACCAGGTGACGCTCGATAACGAGCCCATCGACCTGACGCTGATGGAGTACTCGCTGCTGAGCTTTTTGGCCACGCACCCCAACCGCGCCTACAGCCGCGAGGTGCTGCTGCACCGCGTGTGGGGCTTTGAGTACTGCGGCGGCACGCGCACCGTCGACGTGCACATCCGACGCATCCGCTCCAAGGTGGGTCCGCAGATCGCGGCGCACATCACCACCGTCCGCGGCGTGGGCTATCTGTTTAAGGACTAGATTTCCACCACAAAGGGGACAGGCACCTTTTGTGGTGGTTTTGCCGCAGGTACGGGTCCCTTTCGGGTTTGCAACAGAACTTAAGCCTTCCTAAAAGATTGCGTTTTCATACACGTGCGCCCGCATATTGGGGTACAACTCAACGTGAACAATGATGGCCCGCCACATGTTTGGCGGGCCTTTGGTTATTAGACGAAAGGATCGCAGCTATGAGCGAGTACGATTCCCAGCGTCCCCAGGATGCGGGTAACGCCGGCGAGACCCAGCAGCAGCCGCGCGTGCAGGTGGAATCGACGCCTGCCGGCGGCAACAACATTCCCTATGTGCAGGCCTACGACACGCAGACCGGCCAGCCCTTGGGCGGCCAGCAGGTTGTGAACAAGCACACGGTGGTCAAGACCAAGACCAAAAAGCTGCCGATCTTCATTACGGCGCTCGCCGGTTGTGCCTGCGGAGCCCTGCTGGTCATCGCGCTTATCATGAGCGGCACGCTCAACATTGGCGGCGGAAAGAATGCCGTGACGGCGGGCGCTTCGGGTTCGTCGACGCAAAAGATCACGATCGACTCCGAGGACACCACGCTGGCCGAGGCTGTCTCTGCCAAGGCACTGCCCTCCGTGGTCTCCATTACCGCGACTTCGAGTGGCAGCCAGGGCGGCTCGCTTTCGCAGTCTGCCGACGAGTCGGATAGCTCGGGTAGCGTCGGCTCGGGCGTGGTGCTCGATACCGAGGGCCACATCCTCACCAACAACCACGTGGTCGACGGCTACGACCAGTACGTGGTGACCATGGATGATGGCACCACCTACGAGGCCGAGTTCGTGGGCAACGATGCCTCGAGCGACCTCGCCGTCATTAAGCTCAAGGACGCTGACTCCTCCAAGCTCACCCCGATCGAGATCGGTGACTCCTCCAAGCTCAACGTGGGCGAGTGGGTCATGGCGATCGGCTCGCCGTTCGGTAACGAGCAGTCCGTCTCCACCGGTATCGTGTCGGCGCTGTATCGCTCCACGGCCATGAGCTCTACCAGCGGCAACACCATCTATGCCAACATGATCCAGACCGATGCCGCTATCAACCCGGGCAACTCCGGCGGCGCGCTCGTCAACGATAACGGCGAGCTCGTGGGTATCAACTCGCTCATCGAGAGCTACTCGGGTTCCAGCTCGGGTGTTGGCTTTGCCATTCCGGTCAACTACGCCAAGAACATCGCCGACCAGATCATCGACGGCAAGACGCCGGTTCATCCGTACCTGGGTGCCACGCTTTCGAGCGTCAACGCGCTCAACGCCCGCACCAACAAGCTGAGCACCGATAGCGGTGCGTATGTGGCGAGCGTTGTCGAGGACGGTCCCGCTGCCAAGGCTGGCATTCAGGAGGGCGACGTCATCACCAAGCTGGGCGATGACGAGATCACGAGTGCCGACGGCCTGATCATCGCGCTGCGTAGCCACGAGGTGGGTGAGAAGGTCGAGATCACGCTCGTGCGCGGCAAGGACGAGAAGAAGGTCACCGTCGAGCTGGGCTCCGACGAGGAGCTGCAGAACCAGCAGCAGGACGACAGCTCGACCGACACCGGTAACGGCGGTATCACCGACGAGCAGCTGCGTCAGTACCTGGAGGAGCTGCTGGGCCAGCAGGGTCAGGGCCAGGGTCAAGGCTACGGTCAGAGTTTCTAACGAGCTGTATCGCACATACCGATGCCAGAGGGGGCTGTCCCGCCAACGCGGGACAGCCCCCTCTTTTCGCGATGATCCCTTGGGGACGGAGGAAAACGGATCACTTGTGGCTGGCAAGAGGCTTGTTTCGGTATGGTCTGGACAGTTAGTTCAGATACGTATAAATCTGGGACAGCTTGGGATGCGTTTTGAGCAATTATTGATTGGGATGGGGCTCGAATTGGTGTTTGGAAGGGAGAGTGGGACGTTTACATGGTCTCGAGGAGCCAAAATTAGTTGAAACAGGGGTGTTCGTGCCTGATTCAGCTCTAGGATTTATACGTATCTGAACTAACTGTCCACCCCGGTCCGGCCGCTGCCGATTCGGTGCGGTTCGAAAGGGCTGTTCGGCGCCGTTGCGACCGGTGGTACTCTTGTATCCGTTTGAAATCGAGCGAAGGAGTGCCGCTATGGAGCAATCGAGCCTGTTTGGTGACGGCGTGGACATCGATACCGAAACGCCCGCGAGCACGGATACCGCCGTACCGGCCGATGCCCGTGCCCAGGCGGCAGCGCGTGCGGCCGAGCTGCGCCACGAGCTCGATTACCACGCCTATCGCTACTACATGCTCGATGCGCCCGAGATCACGGACGCCGCCTTTGACAAGATGCTCGTTGAGCTGCAGGAAATTGAGGCCACCTACCCCGACCTGGTGACGCCCGACAGCTATACCCAGCGCGTGGGCGGCTACGTGAGCGAACAGTTTACGCCGGTCACGCATATGGCGCGCATGTACTCCATGGATGATGCCATGGATCTGGACGAGCTCGACGCATGGCTCCAGCGCACCGAGGATGCACTTGGCGCCGGCAGCGTCACCTATACCTGCGAGCTCAAGATCGACGGCCTGGGTGTGGCGCTTACCTATCAGAATGGCACCTTCGTGCGCGCAGCCACGCGCGGTGACGGCACCACAGGCGAGGACGTGTCGCTCAACGTGCGCACCATCAAGGACGTGCCCATGCACCTGTCCGAGCCGGCGCTTGCCCACATGGGCGCCGACCGCGAACGTGCTATCGAAGTGCGCGGCGAGGTCTACATGCCCAAGGGCAGCTTTGTGCGCCTGAACGACGAGGCCGATGCCGAGGGCCGCGACCCCTTCGCCAACCCGCGTAACGCTGCTGCCGGATCCCTGCGTCAGAAGGATCCCAAGGTCACGGCGCGTCGCGACCTCGCCACCTTTATCTACGCCATCGCCGATACCGACCCTCTGCACGTCCATAGCCAGCGCGAGTTCCTTGACTGGCTGCGCAGCGCCGGCTTTAGCGTCAATCCCAACGTGGCCCGCTGCGCCACGCCGGCTGAGGTCCACGAGTTCTGCGCTCAGGCGCTCGAGCATCGCGGCGACCTGGACTACGACATCGACGGCGTGGTCGTAAAGGTCGACAGCTTCCAGCAGCAGCTCGACCTGGGCTTTACCGCCCGCGCACCGCGTTGGGCCATCGCCTTTAAGTTCCCGCCCGAGGAAAAGCAGACCGTTCTGCGCGAGATTCGCATCCAGGTGGGCCGCACCGGTGTGCTCACGCCGGTCGCCGAGTTCGATCCGGTGACGGTCGCCGGCTCTACCATTGCGCGCGCCACGCTGCACAACATCGACGAAATCCGTCGCAAGAACGTGCGCGAGGGCGACACCATCATTGTGCACAAGGCAGGCGACGTCATTCCCGAGGTCGTGGGTCCGGTGCTCGACAAGCGCCCGGCCGATTCGGTCGACTGGCACATGCCCGAGGTCTGCCCCGTGTGCGGCAGCCCCGTGATCCACGAGGACGGTGAGGTCGCCTACCGCTGCGTCTCCATCGACTGCCCCGCGCAGCTCAAGGAGCGCTTGCTCCACTGGGTGAGCCGCGGATGTATGGACGTCGACGGCTTGGGCGACGAGATTGTCGACAAGATGATCGCCGCCGGTCTGATCCATGACGTCGCCGACTTCTATCAGCTCACGGTCGACGACATTGCCGGCCTGGACACGGGCCGCACCTATGCCAGCTCCAACAGCAAAAAGGGCGTCAAGAAGGGCGACCCCATTCCGGTAGGCCTCAAGACGGCCGAGAAAATCATCGCCGAGCTCAACAAGTCCAAGAGCCAGCCGCTCGGTCGCGTGCTGTTTGCCCTGGGCATCCGCCATGTGGGCAAGAGTGTGGGTGAGGTCATCGCCGAGCGATTCCTGTCGATCGACAAGCTTATCTTGGCGAGCGAAGAGGACATCGCCGAGTGCGAGGGCATCGGTCCCAAGATTGCGGCGAGCGTCAAGCAGTTCCTGGCCGTGCCCGAAAACCTTGCCGTGCTGGAACGTCTGCGCCAAGCGGGCCTTTCGCTCGAGGTCGACCTGGGCGCCGCGCATGCGCAAGCCGCAGCCGACGCTGGCGTGGCGGGCGAGCTCGCCGACGCACAGCCGCTCGCGGGTCTGACCTTCGTGCTCACCGGCACGCTCGTCAACCGCACCCGCGACGAGGCAGGTGCAGCGCTCAAGGTACTCGGCGCCAAGGTTTCGGGCAGTGTGTCAAAGAAGACGAGCTACCTGGTCGCCGGTTCCAAAGCGGGCTCCAAGCTCACCAAGGCCGAGCAGCTGGGCGTGCCCGTGCTGGACGAGGACGCACTCGAGCAGATTCTGGCTACCGGCGAGGTGCCGGTGGCGTAATGGATATAGAGAATCGCAATTGCTCGCAGGCGGAAGGGCGCACGAGGCACGCCCAAGGGCAGGCAAAAGAGCACCTGATGGCGCGAATTCGCATTGCGGAACGTGAGCGCTCGGCAGATGCGTCTCGTGATGCTTTTGAGGCGTTGACCGAGTTAGAGACGAGGCTCGGTCTAGCCTAGCGATACGGGTACCGTGATCTGCGTCACGTAGGTCGCCGGGTCGTCGCTGATGATGTCGTCGATAAGGGCAATCTCACGCGAGGGGCCGGCGGGTGTCAGGCCGTGCTCGCGCATATAGCCGAGCAGCTGCTCGTAGCGCGGACCCGCTTGCCCGTGCGTGCCGCGAAAGCTAATGGTCAGGCAGCGCGCGGCGGGTCGCACCTCGACATCGCCCAGGTATTCATCGGTGTCATCGAGCAGTAGAAAGACCTCGTCGTAGCCATCAAAGTCGCCGGCGGCCAGGCGTTCGGCGCTAATCCCAACGCCCAAGTTGCCCAGGAAGACAAAGGTCTCGTGCTGGCCCTTCTGCAATTGACGAATCTGCCACTCCAGCGCATAGGCGTCGGTAGGGTTGACGCGTTCGCGCAACACGGCGCAGCGAAGCTCGGGCGCATCGATTGTGCAAATGCTATCGAGCTCGGTGTTCAAGGCATCGTGCAGCAGCGCAAGCCGGTTATCGATCTTACGCGACACGCGCTCCAGCTCGCGGCGCTTGCGCTCGATGAGCTCCTGCTGCTGAGCCAGCTGCCGCTGCATAAGGTTCACATCGCGCGTGGTCACAAACTCGCGGATTTGTGCTAACGGCAAGTTGAGAACGCGCAGGTGGCTGATGGTGTTGAGGGTGGAGAGCTGCCGCGATCCGTAGTAGCGGTACCCACTTGCCGGATCGATGTGCGCCGGGTCCAGCAAGCCCATCTGCTCGTAATGACGTAGCGTCCCCACGCTCAGGTTAAACAGGCGCGCCACCTCGCCAATGCGGAGCAGGCCCTCAGTATGTTCACTTGGCGTGTCGGTCACAGGACCGCTCCTTTCAATGGGGTCGGGGAGGGGCGCCAGGCTCGCGTTGCCCCGCTACGCTGCCAACTTGTCAAAAGCCCCGCGCCGGTTGAGCACGGTAAACGCGATAACACAGATGACTGCCGACAAAATCGATCCGCACGGCGAAGCGATGCCCATGGGAAACAGCGTGTCGGAATAGGCATTCGACAGCAGCCACGCGCCCGGCACGCGAATGAGCGCCACGGCTAGCACGTTGTGCGCAAAGCCGATGTAACTCTTGCCATACGCAGCGAAAAAGCCGCTAAAGCAAATGTGGATGCCGGCAAAATTCGCGTCGAAAATGTAGCTGCGCATATAACCGGTGCCGGCCGCGACTACTGCAGCGTCCTTGGCAAAAAAGCCAATAAACGCCGGAGCCACCAGCCACATCAGCACCGTGATCAGGCAGCCGTACACCACCGAGATCGTCATGGCGTCCTTGAGCACCTGACGTGCGCGGTCGCCCTTGCCCGCGCCGGCGTTTTGCGCCGTGAGTGCGCTGACGGTAGCGCCCATGGAGCTCGGGACAATGAACAAAAAGCTGATCATCTTCTCGACCAGGCCCACGGCGGCGGCGTCGACGAGCCCTCGGTGGTTGGCGATGACGGTGATAAACATAAACGCCACCTGGATGCAGCCGTCCTGCACGGCCACGGGCACGCCGATCTTAAGAATGCTGCCGAGCACCTCGGGCTGGGGGCGCAGGTCGCTGCGCTTAACGTGGATGTTCGTGCGGCGACTCTTGAGCCACACGAGCGCGAGGGCAACGCTGGCCGTCTGGGCGGTTACCGTGCCGAGCGCTGCGCCCACGGGGCCGAGTCCCATGTGGCCGATAAACAGAAAGTCGAGCGCGATGTTGATGATGCACGCCACGCCGATCACGTACATAGGCGAGCGCGAATCGCCCAGCCCGCGAAAGATGGCCGAGAGAATGTTGTACGCGGCGATAAAGGGAATGCCGATAAAGCAGATACGCAGGTAGGCGGCAGTGCCTTCGACGGCTTCGGCGGGAGTTCCAATGAGCGCCACAATTTGCGGGCACAGCGCAAGCAAGATGGCGGCCAGCACCACCGAGACACCCATAAAGAGCGTAATGGTGTTGCCGATGGCGGTCTCGGCGCGGTCAAACCGGCGCGAGCCCACGGCGTGGCCGACGATAACCGTCGTTCCCATGGCCAGGCCCACAAGCGTCACGGTAATGATATAGAGCGTCTGCGCGCCATTGCCCACGGCGGTGATGCCGGCAGCGCCGCTAAACTGCCCCATCATGTACAGATCGGCCATGCCGTAGAGCATCTGCAAAAAGTACGAGAGCATATAGGGCAGGGCAAAGACCGCGATGGTCTTAAGGACATTGCCGCGTGTGAGGTCGTGTTCCATGGGCGGGGCACTTTCTGGCTTGGTTCGTTTAACTACCAGTGTAGTGAAAACCCTACAACGATTGTAGAGTCAAGGTTTGTGTTGACGACAGGGCGAAAAAATAGTCACGCTCCAAGCACGATGCTTTGGCCCTCTGTGCCCCTCACCTCGCCTCAAACCATCACAACATTCAACGTTTTTTACCAAAATCGGGAAAAGCATCGAATGTTGAGACGGTTTTTCTGTCATCCGATCGGGTGGAATCGCTAACTTGCATGCGAAGGTGTGCGAATCCGCGAGCAGGGGAATAAGGTTGGTTATCCGACCCATTGGAGGGCTCATGGACCTGCCGATCGTCCTGTCCCATAAGACTGCCTGGCTGTACCACAACGTGGCGCGCCCGTCCGAGCCGCTCTCGCGAGCAAGCAGCCTATACGATGAGGACTCGCTTGCTAACGAGGCGGAACCGACCGCGAGCCTGCCCAAATTGGGACTCGATGTCAAAGGGCTGAGGGCTTCAACGGCAGTTGGGATCGTTGCTGACTATCTGGTTTCTCTTGGTATTCCACGAGAAGAGCTCGATCATATCGACACGCTCGTCAACTTCGATTTTGAGCGCTCGACGCCGGCTGGATTTAGGTGCCACGTGTTTGGAGCGCCGCTACCTCCAGGCCATCTTATCGAGGTGGCAGAGGACCTTCTGGTGGTTGATGAGGTCATGTGCTTTGTCCAAGCTGGTTCGTGGATGAGCGAGCCCGAGCAGCTGGAATATGGCTACGAAATCTGCGCCCGATACCATTTGAATCATCTGTCGACAGGCGATTATATCGAGATGGGGCAGAGGTATGCCGTTGCCGACTTGATTGCCTATTGCAATGAGAACCGATCTCGTCAGGGGGCTATACGCGCGGCCGCCGCGCTCAAGCGCGTGCACGATGGCGCGCGGTCGCCCATGGAGACGGCCACCGCAATCATGGTCGTAGCAAAACGTTCCCAGGGCGGGCTGGGATACGCCAAGATCGAGCTCAACCATCGGGTCGATGTTCCCAACGAGTTCAAGTATCTCGCAAAGGCCGGGTATTTCGAGATCGACGTATATGCGCCTGCGAGCGGTACGGGGATCGAATACAACGGCTCGGACCATCTTGATAAACAGCGCAGCGCGTCGGATGCGGAGCGTATGACCGTGCTGAGCGCGCTGGGCTTTAGGATGATCGTCCTCACTGGGACTCAGTTTGCCCATCAGCTGCAATTGCACCGGGCGATGAATGCCATTGCGCTCGCTATGGGTCTCAAATGCGACCGAAGCGAGGTGTTTCAGAAACGGCAGAATGACCTGCGGGAATTCGTGATTCGGCACTGGAATGGCGGCCTCTAGGGGCGTCTAGCTCGTCTTTCGAGCTCTGCGAACACCTAAACCGTCCCAACATTTGACGTTTTTTGCCAATATCGGGAAAAACATCGAATGTTGGGACGGTTTGAATGCTGAAGATGGGCTCGGGAAGCCCTTCTTGCTCGAATGGCCTGTCCTGTCGTACGCGTGTCGGCACGATTCTCTTGTGGGGTATTATGTTTCCCGAAGAATAAATTGCTGTGCGAGGGGAGGGCTGCGTGGACGGGCACGTGCAACATGATGGTTTTGGCCGCGACATCAACTACCTGCGCATTGCCGTAACTGACAAGTGCAATTTCCGTTGCATTTACTGCATGCCCGCCGACGGCGTGGCCCCTCGTGCGCACGATGAGCTCCTCAGTGCCGAGGAAATTGCCCGCTTTGTGCGCCTGGTGGCGGGGGAGGGCATTCGCCGCGTGCGCCTGACGGGTGGCGAGCCGCTGGTCAGCCGCCGCATCATCCCGCTCATTCGCGACATCCGCGCGATTCCGCAGATCGAGGACATTTCGCTCACCACCAATGGCGCCCTGCTGCCCAAGCTGGCGCCGCAGCTCAAAGACGCGGGGCTTAACCGCGTCAACATCTCGCTCGACACGCTCGACCCTACGCTCTTTGGAAAGATCACGCGTCTGGGTCGACTCGAGCAGACCATGGCGGGCATCGACGCGGCGCTGGCTTGGGGCTTTGAGCCCGTTAAGGTCAACTGCGTTGTTGTGCGCCGGCTCAACCAGGATGTGGAGGCCCTTGCGCAGCTCACGCTCGACCGTCCCATTCACCTGCGCTTTATCGAATACATGCCCATCGGCGACGAACACACGAGTTCGCATTGCGCTGTGGACCCGCATGCGCCCGCGCTCAATCCCGAGCTGTGGGACGCGAGCGATACCGTGCCGAGCGACGAGCTGCGGGCGCGCATCAATGCCGGGGTTGCCGCGACGGGGCTGGGCGAGCTCGAGCCGCTCGACATCAACGACGCTCCTGCCGGCGCGGGCCCTGCGCGCTATTGGCACTTTCCGGGCGCGGCGGGAACCGTCGGCTTCATTAGCGCCATGTCCAACCATTTTTGTGCGAATTGCAACCGTCTGCGCCTGACGGCCGATGGCAACGTGCGTCCGTGCCTGTTCAGCGATGCCGAGTATTCGGTGCGTGAGGCGCTGCGCCGTGGTGATGATATGCAGGTACTTTCGATTTGGCGCGATGCCGTGGCCCACAAACCGCAGGAACACGCGATAATTGAGGGCACGCAACGATTTATGTCCCAAATCGGAGGATGATCATATGGCCAAGAGCAGGTACGCCGATGCCACCAAGGCCGCTCGCAGGGCCGCGATGTCTGCCCACAAAGCCACGGCTACTGACAGCGACGCCGACGCGTCCGCGCAGCCGACTGCCAGTGCTGCCACCGAGCCCGCCCGTGACGCCCGTCGCGACGAGCTGACGCACGTGGACGCCAAGGGCGAGGTGCGCATGGTCGACGTGTCCGACAAGGCCGAGACCCATCGCATCGCCATCGCCGAGGGCACCATCCTCATGCATCCCGAGACGCAGGCCATGGTGCTGCAGGACCGCGCCAAAAAGGGCGACGTGCTTGCCTGCGCGCGCGTGGCGGGCATCATGGCCATCAAACGCACGAGCGACATCATCCCCATGTGTCATCCGCTGCTCATTACCAAGAGCAAGTGCGACATTGCGCCCATCGCTGCGGCGGGGACGCCGGCCGATGACGTGCCCGAGGGCTGGGCGCCGGCGCGCGCGGACGGGCAGGTTGGCTTTCACGTACTGGTTACGGCCGGCGTGACGGGCAAGACGGGTATCGAGATGGAGGCCCTGACCGGCGCGAGCGCTGCGTGCCTAACGATCTATGACATGTGCAAGGCGGTCGATCGCGGCATGGAGATCGTCGACGTGCGCCTGCTGCACAAGGAGGGCGGCCGCTCGGGCGTGTGGGATCGTGCCGAACGTCAGGTCGCTGCCGCTGAGGCCGTGGCCGCTGACGGTGCCGCGTCCGCAAGCGCACCCGTCGCCGTCGCGCCCGCAGTTCCAGCTCCGGCCGTCCCCGCGATCGCGTTTATCGGCTACCAGAACTCGGGCAAGACAACGCTCGTCGAGAAGGTTATCGCCGAGCTCACTCGCCGCGGCCTGCGCGTGGGTTCGCTCAAGCATCATGGGCATCATGGCTTTGATATCGACGTGCCCGCTAAGGACACCTGGCGCCATCACCAAGCCGGATCCAAGCACGTGGGCCTTATCTGCGCCACGCGCTGGGCGGAGTACGCCGACACGCGCGAGGAGGACGAGATGCCCGCGCGTGAGCTGCTGTCGCGTTACAGCGATGTCGATGTGGTGATCATCGAGGGCTACAAGACCGAGGGCTTCGACAACATCGTGGTCGCGCGCTCCGGTGTCGACCGTCTGCGCGGCAAGAGCTCGCTCGACCTGGTTGACGGTCGCACGCTGGCGCTTGCCTGCAACGAGGCCCTGGCGCGTCAGGCCTTCGACGCCGGCTTTGCGACCCGAGCCATCAACATCAACGACGCCCGAGCCATCTGCGATCTGATCCAAGACCATCTGGCCTAAAACCTGCCAAAAGGGGACAGGTTTATTTCGGCAGGTTTTATCTGGGCAAACGTCATTTCCACCACAAAGGGGCCAGGCACCTTTGTGGTGGTTTTTGCTTTAGTAGATGTGTGGGACATGCCTTACAATCTACCAAGTAGTTCATGCTGAGCGAAAAACGGAGAGAAGGGTCCTGATGCGTCCTTAATGTTTCATGCGGATAGATTGATTTGACAGACGGCGGCGAATACCCACCGCCCGTATTCGTATGAAACAAGGAGTCTTCATGCTCGCCTCTCTTTTCTCAAAGCCTCAATCATCGCTGTCCGCGCAGGCCAAGCGCCTGGTGGCGATGCGCTTTCTCATCTACACCGGCTTTCAGACCAGCTACTTTATCGGCGTCATCGGAACGCTCGCCTATGCGGATGGCGCTTCGGTTGTTGCGACGTCACTGGCTGTCCTCTTTATGAACGTCTTTGTGATTCTGGGGTCCTTTGCGGGCGGTGCGGCGCTCGACGCCTGGGGTCCACGTCGCCATTTCTTGTTGAGCATCGTGGGCACGCTGGCGACGGGCGCGGCAATTATCGCCTTTGGCAGCGCGACCGGAACAGTCCTTGCCGGCGCGGTACTCTTGGGCTTTGTGATGGGATTCGCCCAGCCCATCGCCACGTCCTATCCGGCCTACCTTACCGACGACCCCGTCGAGCTCAAAGACATCAACTCCGCCATCGCCATGTTTTCAAACGTGAGTATTATCGTCGGGCCCACGTTGGGCGGCTTTGTCGCGGCGGCTGCGTCGTCGCTCGCGGTGTTCGTGCTTATGATGCTCTTTACCGTGCTGGCGCTCGTCGTCGGTTGGGGCTTTAGGCCGCAGGCCAGCCATGTCGCCGAGCATGCGGATGCCGATTCGGCAGAGGAAGGGGAGCGTGCGGGACAAAGCTCCAACCCCAGCACGTCCGCCCACGCCACCTTCGCGACCAGCATCAAGACGGTCTTCACCGACAGCGTTCTCGCCCTGCTGTTTTGCATCATTTTTCTTTCGAACTTTGGCTATGGAGCCTTCGACCCGCTCGAATCGTTCTTCTACCGCGATGTCCTGCACGTCGGTGTTGAGTGGATGGGCTGGCTCTCGTCGGCCTGCGGTGTCGGCGCGGTGCTGGGTGCCGTGCTCGCGCTCCGCTTGCCGCCGCACTTGGTCAACCTTAAAACGCTGCTCGTGGCGCTTATGTCCGTGGGCCTGGGAAGTTTGCTCTATGTGGGAACACCGTACGTGGGTGTAGCCCTCGTCGGCCAGATTGTCCTGGGCGTGGCGTGGGGTGTCGTCAACCCGCTCCACAACACCATTGTGCAAACGACGGCTCCGCTCGAGCAGCTTGGTCGCGTCAATTCGGTCATGGGCTTTGGCAATATGTTCGCTGGCGTGGCCCCTCTGGCGGTTGCACCGTGGCTGGCGGCAACATTTGGCGTACAACGGACACTCGTGGGGGCGGGCATGGTCGTGACGGCGGTTCCCGCGGCGCTGCTGTTGTTTGGACGCAATCACTTGGATCGTGCCGTAAAGCGGTAAGAAGCCATCGCAACATTCGATGAAAATCGCGATTTTGCCGAAAAACGTCGAATGTTGTGATGGATTGCGACGCGGATCCTGCCACCACAAAGGGGCCAGGCACCTTTGTGGTGGTTTTGCACCAAAGCGCCCCGTGTGCGCCTTGGTATACCATGTACGCCGTTCACGAATACGCCCCACACCGCCGCGCTACCCAGAAAGGCCCCCATGGACACCACCTTCAGCCACATCAAAGCCGTGTTCTGCGATATCGACGGTACGCTGCTCACGAGCCAGCACACGGTGTCCCCGCGCACCGTGGCGGCGATCCGCGCCCTGCGCGAGCGCGGCGTGCTCTTTGGCCTGTGCACCGGGCGCGACGCCCACGCGACCGAGGCCATGTACGAGCTCTGGGGCATCGAAGGCCTGGTGGACGTGCTCGTGGGCTGCGGTGGCGCCGAGGTCATCGACCGCGCGCACGACATCAACGAGCTGAGCTATCCGCTGCCGGGCGAGACCATCGCGCGCATCTGCAAGCACATGGCGGACCTTCCGGCAACGCCCGTCTGCCCCCGAGACGGCGTGTTCTACGTGCCCGAGAGCAACGCGTGCGTCGAGCACCTGTCGCGCGTCGATGGCGTGCCCTACCAGGTGGTCGATTTTGCCGAGTTTTTGCGCGAGCCGCAGCCCAAGGTGATGTTTACCATGGCGCCCGAGGTAATGCCGCGGGTGATTGAGCGGGCGTCGACGTTTGCCGATAACACCGTTAAGGCGGCGGCTCTGCAAACTACGCAGCGGCTCTACGAGTTCATGGACCCGCGCGTGTCCAAGACGCGCGGCCTTGTGCGCGTAGCGGAGCTCAACGACATGGAGCTCCAGGACATCTGCGTGTTTGGCGATGCCGATAACGACACCTGCATGGTGGCCGACGCCGGCGTGGGTGTGGCCATGGCAAACGGCAGCGATGCCACCCGCTTCGCCGCCGATTTTGTAACCGCCAGCAACGACAAAGACGGCATCGCGATTTTTATCGAGGAGCATCTGCTGTAGCGCCGGGGGAGAGCCACCACAAGGGGAACAGGCACCTTTGCGGTGGCCTCAGGCGATTTGGGCGAATTGATGCCTAAAATCTGCGCGAAAATTCAGATATGGTTGTCTGAACATTACGCTTCTAACTACCGATGGGTTAAAGATATTCCCATCAATTTGGTAGTCTATTCCTCCCGGTTAATGATCTACCGTTCACGGTCGATTTTCGACCGTTCACAGGACGCATGCTCTTGAGCAAAATGTTGTGCAAATAAATAAAATGCTATTAAAAAATGATAACTAGCTTAATTACCAGTAGAAATAGATATTTCATAGCGAATAAACGAAGGTAAATCCGAGCAAATGTCAAGAGAATTGAGAATTCGCTACAAAACTATCGGTATTTTTGCTTAGATGTTCAAACAATCATTACAATATGTACTATAAGCGTGCGTAATTACAGGTTGCGCAGATACGTTTGATAGTGAAAGAGCAAGATCGCGGTCTCTTGGGGAGGAGACATCGATGAAAGCGAATTCAGAAAAAACTAAGCAGAGTAAAAAAGCGACGCGCCGTGTACTGGCAGGCGTTTTGTGCGGAGCCTCCGTTTTGAGCCTGGTACTGTCGCTCGTCATGCCTCCGATCTCGCAGGCCATTGCCAACGATGCCCAGACGGTTTTTACCGAGGAAACTGTGATGGGGGGGGGTTCCTCAAGTGAGTCTACTGATGTAGATAACACCAACAACGGGGATACCGAAAACCAGAATAGCAGCGATGCCGAGAATGAGGCGAACGAGGATACCGTTGCACCAGACTCGACAGCCGATGACGCGGAGGCCGAGGGCGCCGCGCAGCCTTCCGACGCACAGACTTCTGATGATGAAAATAGCGACGAAAACGCAATTGCCCCCGCCAGCGTCAGTGACGATGACTATGACAAGGTAAATGGTGATGTTTCTGGGAAATTCGACAACGGCGGCAAGTTTCAACTGACGGGTCCTGCCTATTCGAGTCAGCAGATTGACATCAAAAAAACACCACCATTAATCTTGCGGGAAACATGCTCTACAACCGCTCCGGCGGCTTAGACTCCTTCTTTGTGGTCGAAAACGGAGTCACGCTCACCATCGAGAACATTATCGAGGGCTCAGATAGCACAAAAGACGAAAAGACTCCGGTCGACAATGCGCCGGCGGGTCAGCCTGCGATTATGACATGGGAAAGGGGAGACGAGTCTAGCTCTAATAACGGCGCTCCTAAGAGTCTTACTTACTATGAGACTAAGAGCACGCCCAATACAGATGGACTTTGCACCACCGAGACTACGTACAGGCATGACGTTACGGGCTTTGGCGCTATCGTTGCGGCATCGGACCACGGTTCCGTAAAGCAAGTGGTCACCGTTAATGAGGGCGGCATGCTCGATCTCAAGGGCGGCATGATTACCACGGCCGCCAATCTGAGCGATAACGGCCATGTGATTCTTTCTACGGGTAAGGTCAAAATCGAAGGCGGTTACGTCACCAACGGCAACCGCGGTGGCTGGGGCGGTGGTCTGTGCATAACGGGCGCGAATGCCAGCCTCGAAATGACAGACGGCGTGGTCGCGGGAAACAAGGCAGCTTCTGGCGGCGGCGTCTATGCTGACAACGGAGCCACCTTGAAGCTTACGGGTGGAATCATCTCTGGCAACGCTACGTACGGCGAGGCGGATGGTCTCGGTGGCGGCATCTTGGTTTCGGGCGGTAGTGTGACCGTTTCTGGTGGCTACATCACTAACAATAAATACGCTAAGTTTTGCGGCCACGATGGCTGGGGTAACCATGGCGGCGCTGGGCTTGCTGCCAATAACGGCGCCCATGTCATCATTTCTGGTGGCAAGATTACTGGCAATTATTCTGAAGAAGCTGGTGGCGGCGTTTACGTTACCAATCAAGATCAATCAGGTATGGCATGGCTCGACATTACGGGAGGAATTATTGCCTCTAACGTGAGCTACCGATCTGAAGGTGCCGGTATCCGAGTGGGCCAGCAAGTTGACGCGATGATTAACGGCACTCCAAACAGCAAAGTCTACATCACTCACAACCGCTGCATGTCTCGCTTTGACTGGGGCGGTGGCGGTATCTTCGTCCAGGGAAACTCGAATGAGGGTATGGAAAAGACCGCTGGTAGATTATTTGTATACAACTCGTACATTAGCAGCAATACCGCTGGCGGCTATGGCGGCGGCGTAGCAGTCTGCCCCACGGGCAAGACGTTGGTAACGAACACTGAGGGCACGGCAATCTTTGGCAATTCGTCTGCTGACAGTGATCAAAATTTCAAAGAATACAATCGGGTAGATGGTAGTGGTAATGATGGTACGCCCCATCTTTCAGCTGGTGGTGCTGAAGGTACTAATAAGACTGAAGATAGAGATGCATACGATTCGGAGACGTTTCGCATGTACGGTCATGCCGATTTCTTCCTCGCAGCGACAGGTCACACAACGCCGGTTGCAGTGGTAAGCGGCAAGATGCTTGGCGATATAGACGCCAAGTATTCGGGAAGCATTGAGCTAAATGATCCCATTACCATCCCCGCCAACGGTGTTGCTCAGGTAAAAAATAGCATCGGTCTGACTTCGGCTGTTAGTGCCACGGATAAAGCGGTGACTGAGGCAGTACAGAAAAATAAAGTGACAACTTTCATCACGGACAACTATTCCTGGAACCATGGTGGCGGCATCATGTCGAATGGCGACCTGTACTTGGGTCAGCCAGCAGACACGTATGTCTATCCGAGCCTTAAGCTGAAGGCGACCAAGGCGCTGTCCGGCCGCAAGATCAATAAGGGGGAGTTCTCCTTTACGGTCTACCGCAAGGATTCGGTTGATCCTTTCGCTAGCGGGGTATTCAATCATGACGTTTGCACCCCGGTTGGAACTGCAAGTAATGTTGATGGAGGCAACATCACGTTTAACCTGGGTGAGCAGTCTGCAGCGAACGGTACGGCTGGCACGATTACATACTACCTAGTCGAAAATGCCGGAAAGGTTTCCGGCATCACATACGACCCCGCCGTGTACGAGATTAAGGTGACAGTCGAAGACCACTCGACTGTGCTCATGACTGTTCCGACTCGGAACGATCCGAACAAGACCATAGAGATCAAAATCCATAACTACGAGATCAAAAATGTGAGCGCGGTCGAGCATTCCGAGGGCAAAACTGACCACCGGAACGCTGATGTGCAACTAGATGCTATTGGGGGCTATTATTCGATTGGCGGCCCCGACGGGGAAAAGACCTTCACCAACACGTACGACCCTGAGGTTTCCTGGACTCCTAAGGCGACTAAGGTCGTTAAGGGTGGCGAGATGAAGAAGTTTACACTTCAGCTCGCGAAAGACAGCCATTTTAAAGACGAAGGCATCATCGGTACTGCCGTGACTTCTGGTTCTGATAAGACGCAGACGCTTCCGTTCAAGGACACCAGAGATAATACGGTTGAGTTCAAGTACTCGCTCTCTGATATCAGCAATAATCCCGACGACCCGGGCGGCTTCACGGGTGGCTCTTTCAAGACCTTTACGTACTATGTGCGCGAGAAAACCGACGGTTCGCAGTTCTCGCACTACACGTACGACCACTCGGTCTATGGGTTCACGGTTAAGCCAACGTATGACACCAAAACAGGAGAGATCAACTGTAGGGTGACCTACAAGAAGGGAACCGTTGACTCCGAAGGCAATTGGACAGCAGACCCCAATGCCAAAGAACGGACGTTCATCGACACCTCCACCCCCAACTCCACCGACACCTCCATCCCCACCTTCACCAACACCTACTCCACTTCTTTGCCCCTTTCTGGTATGTCGGGCGTCACTCTGACGTACCTTGCCGGCGCGGCGGTGCTTTGCGCTGCTGCGGCCTGGATGCACATTCGTCGCAAGGCGAATGCGAAGGGAGGTGAGCGTCGTGAATAAGAAAGTTTGCTCCTTCCCGATTTTGTTTGCGCTGCTTGCCCTCCTGATCGGCACCTGCGCGGTTGTGTTCCCCGCTTCCGCGCAGGCCGTGCCGACCTCGGCCGGTTCCATCACGGTGAGAGGCACCGTGGCGCGCAGCTACGACGCCTACCAGATCTTTAGCGCCAACGTCGTCGACGGCGACAGCGACGCCAAGATCGCCACCGACCTCGCCTGGGCAAGCGACGCCGTGCGCGACGCCGCGCTGCCTGTGCTGCACAGCGCCGGCATGCCCAATTCCCAGGCCACCGCACAGGAAGCTGCCGAGTGGCTCAACACCGATTCCCACCTTACGAGCGCGCTGAGCGCACAGCTCGCTCGTTCCCTCCAGAGCTCTGACGCCGTGCCCGTGGCCCTTAACGCGGGCACGGCGGCCAAGCTGCCCTGTGGCTACTGGCTCATCGTCGCCGACGACGACGCCATTGCTCAGGGCGAGGTCGGCACCGCGCCGATCATGGCCCTGGTCGGCGGCAGCGCCGTCACCGTCAAGTCCAAGGCGGCGACGTCCAAGGTCCAAAAGCACGTGCTGGAGGACAGCACCGCCGCCTGGCAGAAGGCCGCCGACGCCACGGTCGCCGACGACCTGTACTGGCGCCTCTCGGCCACGGTCCCGGCGGGCCTCACGGCCTACGACACCTATACGGTGCAGTTCGTCGACACCATGAGCGCGGGGCTCGACCCCTCCAAGGTCGCCGCGAGCATGCGCGTGTACGTGGCGGCGGGCACGGACGGCGGCTTTGACGCGGTCCAGACCGGCAAGGACGGCCGCGTCGGCACCGAGCCCGCGAAGGGCTGGACCGACATCACGGCCCAGTGCGCCACCAAGGTAGCGGCGGACGGAACCTTCACCGTGCGCACCGGCGACCTGATCGCCGCGCTCGGCGGGGCCGACGCCTTTACCGCTGGCGCCCGCGTGGTCGCCGTGTACAACGCACCGCTCAACAGCGCATGCAACCACGGCATCGCGAAGGGCAACCCCAACGAGGTCTACCTGCGCTACCCGCGCTCTCCCTTTGCCGACCAGTCCGGCGATGCCGGCTTCACCAGCACGCCGAGTGACGACGCGTGCGCCTACACCTGGGATCTCGCGCTCACCAAGCGCGGCAGCGACGGTGACAAGCCGCTTGCCGGGGCAGTCCTGAGCATCGTCGACGACCGCGGTCGCACACTGGCGGCCGACGGCACGTGGGATGCGGATGGCAAGGCCACCGTCACCACGGGCGAGGACGGCCGCGTGACCGTCTCGGGCGTGGACTCGGGCAAGCTGGAGGTCCGCGAGCTCAAGGCGCCCAAGGGCTACACCGCCTTTGAGGGCACGCGCTCCGTGACGGTCAAGGCCGAGGGCCTGGACGTCGACCAGGTGGCCGCCGCCAAGCCCAAGCTCACCATCACGGCCGAGTCGCCCCTGCGCGCCGACAGCGCGGACGGGTCGACGGGCAGCCTGGAGGCGTCGCTCATCAACACGCCCACCGGCACGCCCCCTAGCACTATCACCGGAGGCTTTATGCCCTCGACTGGCGATATGGCAATGTACGCCGCGGCCGCCGCAGCGGTCGCCGGAGCCGCACTCCTCGTGGTCGCGCTCCTGATCAAGCGGGGAGGCGGCAACCATGCAGAGTAGCCAATGGCCCCACAGAGAGCGGGGCGAGACATAACCAAGCAAATGCTTAGACACAGACAGATGGTTTTAGATCAAATGGACTTCAAGCAGAAAGCAGAGGAAAAGAAGATGAGTATGAGCAAGAACATCGCCCGCCTGGCAGTGACGGCAGGCCTCACCGCAGCGCTGAGCTTCGGTGGCGTGATGGCCCCGGTGACGATGGCGTTTGCTGCGGTTACGCCGACGGTGGCCGAGAGCGGCAACGTGACGATTAAGGAGGATACCTACAAGGATACGAACTTTAAGGGTATCCAGATTTTCAAGGCAAAGGTCACGCAGGATAAGGATGGAGAAGTTTGGTCTGGCGACAAGACGCTCTCCGACATTGAGTGGGCGGGTGGAGAAAGCGGCTCTGTGAAAAACGCGGTGATTAATGCGTTCGATGAGGATACGACAAAGCCCACTGGTTTTCCTACCGGTGATTCAGCTCAGGAATGGGCCGAGTTCATTAATAATCACGGTTCCGAGGTTGTGGACAAAAACGTCAATGCCGGAATCGTGCTCGACAAGATCGCTGCTGCCGTTGAGAAGGCCAACATTCCCGAAGGCACTGACGGTTGGGTAACTGCTGGCAGTAACGGCTCTTTTGATAACTTGGCTACTGGCTACTGGCTCTTCGTGACTAAGAGCGTCGGCAAGAAACCAGATGCTGTCGCCGAGGGCAACACGGATACCTTCACTTCGCCAATTTTCGCCGTTGTCGGTGGCTCCGCTGAGAACTTAACTCCCAAGAAGAAGGTCCCCACTGTGACCAAGGCCGTCAGGGACGACAAGGACGACAGCACCTTCGGTACCGATGTGTTCAAAAATCCCAACAAGGCCGCAGACTCCCGAATGGACCAGTTTATCGACTATCAGCTCGCTGGTACCGTTGCGGGAAACATCAACACTTACGGCACCTACAAATACACTTTCACGGATGAGCTGCCCAAATCCATGACGCCTAAGCTTAAGGCTGACGGCAAGACGCCAGTTGTTACGGTCAAAATTGGCAATACCGAGGTTAAGACCGGCTACACTGCCAAGTACGATAGCTACACGCTGACTGTCGACTTCCCCAATCTCAAGAATTGCACGGCTGAGGGTGACGCTCCTATCTCGTTGAACGACAACTCTAAGGTGACCGTCGAATACCAGGCCAAGCTCGACTCCACCAAGATCTTTGACGAAAATGATGCCATTAAGACCAATTTCGAGGGGCTCGTCGGCAAGGCGCAAGAGAATAAGGTTAAGCTCACCTACTCCAACAACCCGCACGGTGACGGTGAGGGCACAACGGTTATTCACCCCGCCTACGACTACACCTACGGCATCGATGTTACCAAGGTCGGTAGCGACACGGACGAGACTGGCGATCTCAAGAAGCTCAAAGATGTTGAGTTCACCCTGCAGGAGGTCGTCGACGGCAACGCAGAGAGCCAATATATCGACGCCAAGGGCGTAAAGCATGACGATGCCAAGGACGCCACGCTCAAGACAACTGCCAAAGGCAAGATTAACGTTGTTGGTCTCGATGAAGGCACCTACATCCTGAAAGAGGTCACCCCGGCGCCTGGCTACAATAACTCCGTAGCAAACGGTGTGACCTTCACCATCAAGCGCGAGCTCAATCAGACCGGCGGCGAGGTTATCCCCAGCGTTGATTCTGCAATCGAGGCAGCAGATGGCGTGGTCAAGGACAACAAGGCTACCGCATCTACCGGCAAGCTCAGCTTCATCATTATCGACCAGAAGGGCTCTGGCCTCCCGCTGACCGGTCTTAACGGCGTGACCTTCACTTGGATCGCTGGTGGCGCGGTGCTGTGCATCGGCGTGGCGCACCTCATCCGCAGCCGTAAGCAGGCTGAGGAGTCCGAGCAGGAGTAACGCTCGCTCACCCATCCCTTTGGCAGGTGGGATGTGATGGCCATGAGACTTGCGGACACTTTTCTCGTCCATCGACGTTCTTGCTTCGCCATTTTCTTTTCGGGGCAGACTCTGCGCTGGAGTTTGCCCCGTTCTTTTTGGACAACACAGGCAGCCTCCACCGTCCGATGCGGACTCATCCGTCATCGCGTTTCTTGACTCGTATGAGGTTCGGTTTAAGGTCCGTAGGCGCACGCGCGGTGCGGACGGTAGAAGGCATTTGCGCCGCGCGTGCAAGATTAGAATGCCCGTGGTTCGGAGTCTGGGCATTTAACAACACCGGAAACTGGTCGCCCTCGCTTTCGAACACTTACGCGGGGCGCGTCGTTTCCTATAGACATCGTATCCCGAATCGCCCCGCCGATTCGGGACATTTTGAAAACTTAAATACGTCGGGCAAACCCGGACGACGCGGCCAGGCTCCGCCGTTCGAGGGATCGTGTGTGTAACTATCGAACAAATGTTTGTCAAAATCGCGTATACCAGCTGTAAGTGCGAGCACTCGCGGTAAAATGGCTTTGCGACGCATTCCGTGCGCGGGCGGCCGACGACTCGATCGGAGGTCCCCAAATGCTGAAATTCCTTAACGTGCTTGCCGCCCTCGCAGCGGTGGGCTCGTTCGTCATCGCGTTTTTTGACTCGTATGAGGTTCGGTTTAAGGTCCGTAGGCGCACGCGCGGTGCGGACGGTTCTCGGCGTTTGCGCCGCAAGCGCAAATAAAAACGGCCGGGGTTGCAGCCCGGCCGTTTAACACGTTAGAAAACTAGGCTGCCCGCGCTCCTTAACACTTACGCGGGATGCGTCGTTTTCTATAAACATTGTATCCCGAATCGCTCAGTTGATTCGAGATATTTTGAAAACTCAAATACGGGCCTATGCCTGATAGAAATCTCGTTATTTCCTAAAATTATGTATAATTCCAATATTAACTGGAACTAAGCGAAAAAGATGGAAATGAACGAAGCGATTACCTACTTACAAGAAGCACTGGGCCTCTCCGCCAAGGCTAAAACTTGGCCTGGATCCGCACGCTTGCCACTGCATCTGCGGTCGATTGAGGTCCGCGCCGTTGACGCAAATGGGTTTTCTTTTTTGCTTGCAAGTTTGCCTACTGGCGTCGGGCTTCCCGAGGCTAAGAGAGTCTATAGCCAGCTAGCCTTGCGCGCGGAGGCTCCTGTTGTCGTTTCGTTCCCTGATGCCGATGCGCGCCAGCGCAAAGCATTAATCGCACAAGGAATCCCCTTTGTTTGCCCTGGTAGACAGGCTTTTCTTCCATTTATGGGCGCAGCCTGCACGGAGAGGGGCGGCACTAGATTTCATAATCGCGCGACCAAGATGTCATCCAACGCGCAGGCTGCCGCAATCTGGGGAGCAGGCCAGGAGTCATATCGTCCCGATGACCTTTGTCGTGCGCTTGGGATCTCGGCAAGCCGTGCGAGCGAGGCCATAACCGAGCTTGTAGACAGGGGACTCGCAAGGCGCGAGCGGCGCGAACGGCGTGTCATTGTGTTTCCCGTTGCCGTGGATCTTCTGCTCAGTGAGCACATGGCAGAGCTTTCCTCGCCTGTCTCGAAGGTTATTTTTGCAAGGAAGGCACCACAGGTCGACCGCCTTGCTGACGCCGGGGAGACGGCGCTCGCTGCGCGTTCGATGCTCGCTGCGCCGGGCATGGAGCAAAAGGCCGTCTTAAGAAGTACATGGCGTGACCTGCGTGACCTTGAAGTCGCAGACGGGGAACTGCCAGACAACGAAACGGCGATGATCCAAGTGTGGCGCTATGCGCCCGTGTTTGGCGACTCCTCCCGTATCGACGACATCTCACTTGCGCTATCTTTGGCGGCAATCGACGACGAACGAATTCAGCTTGAACTCGATCACATGTTTGGAAAGGAATATCCATGGCGGGAAGCGCTGTAGAAGGTCTCCAAGAATTCGGACCGTAGGCGGTGTTTCGGTTCTGACTCCATTGTCCGAGTGGTGGCACGCGGGGCTCGCAAATCGGCTATTATTTGTTTAGACAACCTGAGCTGTAAAGGAGTGACCGGCGATGGTGCAGGGCGCCAAACATATGAAGAGCGATAACGCCGCGGACAACGGTGGCTCAAGCCCCCAACCCAAGCCTCAACCAAAGCCCAAACGTCGTCGCAAGCGGCTGCCGCGCTGGGCCGACCGGCTCATCACCATCGTTATCATCCTTATTGGCGTTGGCCTTATGACCTGGCCGTGGATCTTGGACCGGCTCGAGGCCTCGGGTGTGTTCAACCAGATCAGCACCGTGTCCAGCACCGTGGACGCGCTGTCTGCCGAGGAGCGCGAGCGCATCCTGCTCCAGGCGCGCTCCTTTAACGAGCAGCTGGCGGGCGAGGCCACCGAGCTCCCCGCCGACCAGATTGAGCCCTACGCCCAGCAGCTCATCTTTGACCGCGACCCCATGATGAGTTGGGTCGAGATCCCCTCCATCGACGTGAGCATGCCCATCTACCACGGCACGAGCGAGGAGGTCCTCATGGCGGGCGTCGGCCACCTGGAGGGCACGAGCTTGCCGGTGGGCGGCACCTCGACGCATTGCGTGCTCACCGCGCACTCGGGTATGCGCAACCTGAGCATGTTCGACGACATTCACTCGCTGGAGCCCGGCGACCTGGTGCTGCTGCACACCATGAACAAGACGCTCGCCTACAAGATGGTGGACTCCGAGGTCGTGCTGCCCGAGGAGATGGAGTCGCTGACCATCGAACCCGGCGCCGACAAGGTGACGCTCGTCACCTGCACGCCCTATGGCGTGAACGACCATCGCCTGCTGGTGCATTGCGTGCGCACCAAGTACAGCAAGAAGGACGTCGACAAGCAAAAGTCGCTCGCCGGCCGCCACTGGGGCAAGCGCGAGTTCGCCGTGCTCATCGTGGTCGTAGCCATTGTGCTGTTGCTGCTGGACATCGTGATCCACGCGGTCCGCAAGCGCCGCAAGGCCAAGGCCTCGGCATAGGACGTCACCCAGAACCACCACAATGGGGACAGGTACCTTTGTGGTGGTCGGGGGCTTCCAAACCGTCCCAACATTCGATGAAAATCGCGATTTTGCCGAAAAACGTCGAATGTTGGGACGGTTTTCGTTGCGGGCGGGATGGTTTTCGCCGCAGGTCCGTCGGGTCGCGCCCTTCCAGCCGCCGCCCTCGTTACGTTTTCGCTGCATTTAGGTAAAGCACCTGCTCCAAGCGGCGTTGCCTTGTATACTAGAGCGGTTTAACTGTTATGCGGAAGGGAGCGCCTATGGCACTCAGCGAGAAAGACGTGCGCGGCATCGCCGAGTACGCAAAGATCGCACTGACCGATGACGAGCTCACCCAGATGACGTCTTACATGAACGACGCCGTCCAGATGCTCGAGCCCGTCTTGCAATATGACTTGCCCGACGTGGAGCCCACGTTCCATCCTATCGGAAGCCTGTCCAACGTGATGGGCGATGACCTGCGCGAGCCCGAGCGCGACCTGCCGCTCGACGTCGCGCTCGAAAACGCCGGCAGCGCGCGCGACCGCTACTTCCGCGTGCCGTCCATTTTGGGAGAGGGGGAGAGCGAGTAATGGCTCAGAGCTTCGATTCCCTTACCGCCGCCCAGATCGCCGCGGGCGTTGCCGCCGGCGACTTTACCGCTACCGAGGTGGCCCAGGCCTCCCTTGCTGCCATCGAGGCGCGCGAGGGCGGGGTCCAGGCATTCCTGCAGGTGGCGCCCGAGCTCGCGCTCGAGGCCGCCGCGCGCGTGGATGCCGACCGTGCCGCAGGCAAGCCGCTGCCCCCGCTCGCGGGCGTGCCGCTGGCCATCAAGGACAACATGAACCTCGTGGGCACGCGCACCACCTGTGCTTCCCGCATGCTCGAGGACTACCAGAGTGTCTACACCGCCACCTGCGTTCAGCGCATGCTCGATGCCGGCTGCCTGCCCATGGGCAAGGCCAACATGGACGAGTTTGCCTTTGGTAGCTCCACCGAGAGCTCGGCGTTCCACCGCACCAACAACCCTTGGGATACCGAGCGCGTGCCCGGCGGCTCTTCGGGCGGCTCCGCTGCCGCCGTCGCCGCGGGCGAGGTTGCGCTCTCGCTGGGTTCGGACACCGGCGGCTCCATTCGCCAGCCGGCGTCGCTGTGCGGCGTGGTGGGCTTTAAGCCCACGTATGGCGCCGTGAGCCGTTACGGCGTGGTTGCCTTTGGCTCGTCGCTCGACCAGGTTGGCCCCTTTGGCCGCACGGTCGAGGATGTCGCGCTGGCCATGAACGCGCTTACCGGCGCGGGCCACGATCCGTACGACTGCACCAGCCAGGATTGCGCTGTCGACTTTACCGAGCATCTCAACGACAGCATCGAGGGTAAGCGCGTGGGCATCATCCCCGCGTTTATGGAGGCCGAGGGCCTGACGCCCGAGGTCAAGGCCGCTGTTCAGCGCGCCGCCCAGGAGCTGCAGAACCAGGGCGCCGAGCTGGTCGAGGTCGACCTGCCGCACCTGGATGCCGCCATCGCCGCCTACTACGTCATCGGCCCGGCCGAGGCGTTCTCCAACCTGGCCCGTTTTGACGGCATTCGCTACGGCTACCAGGAGGAGGGCTGCGCCAACCTGTCCGACCAGAGCTCGCTTTCGCGCGCCCACGGCTTTGGCGCCGAGGCCAAGCGCCGTCAGATGCTCGGCGCCTACCTGCTGAGCTCGGGCGTGTACGACAAGTACTACTACGCAGCGCAAAAGGCCCGCACGCTCATCACGCAGGACTACGACGCCGCGTATGCCAAGGTGGACACCATCCTCATGCCCGCCTCGCCGCGCACGGCCTTTAAGTTTGGCGAGATCAGCGACCCCACGCAGATGTACCTCTCCGACCTGTACACCATCTCGCTCAACATTTGCGGCAACGGCGGTATCTCGGTGCCGCTGGGCCTGGGCGAGGACAGCAAGCTGCCCGTTTCTGCCCAGCTGGTTGGTCCGGCCTTTAAGGACCGTCAGCTGCTCACGTTTGCCCGCGCCCTGGAGCGCGGCTTTGCCGATGCCGCCACGGGTGCGCCCGCGCTTTCCGTCGCGCCCGATTTTGCCGGGAAGGGAGGCGAGCTGTAATGAAGGAGCTTTCCGAGGTCCTGCAGGATTGGGAGGCCGTGATCGGCCTGGAGATTCATACCGAGCTCACCGCACTCGATACCAAGATGTTCTGCAACTGCAAGCTCAGCCACGATGACGAGCCCAACGCCAACGTGTGCCCGGTGTGCCTGGGCCTGCCCGGCGCCTTGCCGGTGCCCAACAAGCGCGCCATCGAGAGCATCGTCAAGGCCGGTCTCGCCACCAACTGCGAGATCCAGCGTCACTCGATGTTCTACCGCAAGCACTACTTTTATCCCGATATGGCCAAGAACTTCCAGACCACGCAGGGTCCGGTCGCCTTTGCCATGTACGGTCACTTGGACCTGGACGTGACCGGTCGCGGTGCCGCCGAGCGCCCCGACTGCGCGTTCGGCGAGGCCGAGGCCCAGAGCCTGGCGAGCGCTTCGGCCAACGCCGAGGGCCTGTCCACGTCCATGACGTCGACCATGCGCGAGGGTAACCAGCGCGCCGGTCACCTGGCCAGCTACGATGCGTCCAACCTGCAGATGCCCGAGCGCCGCGAGGACGGTTCCTACACGGTGCCCATCCGCATTCTGCGCATCCACATGGAGGAGGACGCCGCCAAGATGGTGCACGTCGGCGGTGCCGAGGGCCGCATTACCGCCGCGGCCGAGTCGCTCGTCGACTACAACCGCTGCGGCACGCCGCTGATTGAGCTCGTGACTGAGCCCGATCTGCGCACGCCTGAGGAGGCTCGCCTGTTTATGGAGAAGCTCCGTCGCATCTTTGTGACGCTGGGCATTTCCGACTGCTCCATGGAGAAGGGCTCCATGCGCTGCGACGGCAACGTGTCGCTGCGCCGCCGCGGCGAGACCAAGTTGGGCACCAAGACCGAGCTTAAGAACCTCAACTCGTTTAAGAGTCTGCATGACGGTCTTGCCTACGAGATCTGTCGCCAGGCCGAGGTGCTCGAGGAGGGTGGCATCATCTATCAGGAGACCCGCCACTGGGAGCCCAGCCGCAAGCGCACCGTGGTTATGCGTGTGAAGGAGACGGCCGACGACTATCGTCTGTTCCCCGATCCCGACCTGGCGCCGTTTGACCTGGACGACGAATTCATCGACCGCTGCCGTGGCGAGATTCCCGAGCTGCCCGATGCCAAGCGTGCTCGTTTTGAGGCCGATTTTGGCATTAAGGCGGCCGATGCCGAGCAGATTGCCGGCGACCCCGAGTTTGCCGAGTTCTTTGAGGCCGCCGCTGCCGGCATGGCTGGCAAGGAGGCCCAGACGGTCGCAAACCTGCTGGTGAACGAGATGATCGCCTACCTTAAGGGCGCGGGCGTCTCGCTGGCCGAGTCCGGCATCGCGCCGGCTCAGGTGGCAGCCCTTGCCAAGTTGCTGGCGACCGATGCCATCAGCTCCAACCAGGCGCACGAGGTCTTTGAGGCCATGGCCCAGACCGGCGACGATCCCAACAAGATCGTCGACGAGCGCGGTATGCGTCAGGTGAGCGATGCCGGCGCGCTGCAGCCGATCGTGGACGAGGTACTGGCAAACTGTGCCGAGCAGGCGCAGCAGTATCGTGACGGCAACCAGAAGGTTATCAGCTTTTTGGTGGGCCAGTGCATGAAGGCGAGCCGCGGCAAGGGCAACCCGAAGCTCTTCAACGAGTTGCTGAGAACGTCGCTCTCGTAGCTGCGAGGCCGGGGAAGCCCCGAGTCGCCGGGGTGTTTGCTCCAAATTTCAAACAGTCCTATGCAAGACGAAGGCCACATTTAGTGGCCTTCTTTGCATTCAAGACTTTAGTCTGCTGGGCGCGCAGCGGCCAGCTTCAACCCACCCGCTATGCGGGTGGAGACAAACGGCTTTACAAAGCCACCCCTCCGACCGATATTGACGATTGTTCAGGCCGTCAAGAATTCGAGTCGAAGGGG
>JAXJJM010000004.1:0-15050 GCA_036298225.1 Collinsella sp. | reverse complement strand
GGCCTGAACAATCGTCAATATCGGTCGGAGGGGTGGCTTTGTAAAGCCGTTTGTCTCCACCCGCATAGCGGGTGGGTTGAAGCTGGCCGCTGCGCGCCCAGCAGACTAAAGTCTTGAACTAAAAAGGCCCCCGCAAAGCGAGGGCCTTTTGGAAAGCTATGTAAGATCGCTTGGTCGCGTTACTCGCAGAGCGAAAGAGCGGCCTCGTCAGCAACGACGACGCAATTGGTGTGGAGCTGCAGGATCGAAGCGGGGCACTCGGGCGTAACCGGGCCATAGCACATATCGTGCACAGCCTGAGCCTTGGCCTCACCGTTGGCGACAACCAGGATCATGCGGGCATACATGATGGTCTGGGTGCCCATGGTGTAAGCCTGACGGGGCACATCATCGATGCTGTCGAACAGGCGGCTGTTGGCCTGAATGGTGCTCTCGGTCAGGTCGACGCAGTGCGTACCCTTGGAGAAGTGGTCATCGGGCTCGTTGAAGCCGATGTGGCCGTTATTACCAATGCCGAGCAGCTGCAGATCCGGGTAACCGGCGGCAGCGACGATCTTGTCGTACTCGGAGCAGGCAGCAGCTGCATCGGGGTTGGAGCCATCGGGCACGTGTGTGTTGTTCAGATCGATATTGATGTGATCGAAGAAGTTCTCGCGCATAAAGTAGTGATAGCTCTGGGGATCATCGTGCGAAAGACCACGATACTCGTCCAAGTTATAGGTGCTGACCTCGGCAAAGTCGACGTCGCCCTTCTTGTACCAAGCAGCGAGCTGTTTGTAAGCGCCAATCGGGGTGGAGCCGGTGGCAAGACCCAACACGCAATCGGGCTTGAGGATAACCTGGGCCGAAATGATATTAGCGGCCTTGCGGCTCATATCCTCGTAGTCTTTAGCTTTAATGATTTTCATTACGCGTCCTTTCTCGTAGAAGAGAGGCAAGGCTTCCCTTACAAGCACTTGCCCGCGGCCCGCGTCGGCCGCAACCAACGTGTGCGGCCACCAGGGCGAGGTCGCGTAATGTATGTGTCTCGTGTCTAACCGCGTCGAGGCCCCTGCCCGTCCACGGCGACCCAAAGCTGTTTAGCTTCGGACGTTTTCCATCTTGCCACGGAGGGCGCCCTCTTTCAAGGGCGCCCTCCGTAAACGTGATTGAATTGTAGGCCAAAGGCCAAGCGGAGCGACTAGCGCTCACGCGCGACGATGAGCTGGTCCATCTCCTCGACATGCTCTCCAACAGAGCCCTTGATGCTCGAGAACTCAACGGAATTGCACACCAAGATGGGAACCGTCACATCGTAACCCTCGGCAGCAATTGCCTCGCGATCGAACTCGATGAGCACGTCGCCCTTATGGACGACATCACCCACCTGTGCATGCACGCTAAAATGCTTGCCCTCAAGCTGGACAGTGTCCAAACCAACATGGATGAGCACGTCTAGACCATCGACCGTGTTGAGCGCAACGGCGTGACCCGTGGGAAAAATGGCCTCGACCTTGGCGTCTGCCGGCGCAATCACACGCGTGCCGGTAGGCTGAATCGCCACGCCCTGACCCAAAAGGCCGGTGGCAAACGTCTGGTCTTTGACCTCGGACAACGGAATGACGTCGCCCGAGATGGGAGCATCCAGCGTAAGGACTCGACCACGCATACCAAAAGACCTCAGGACTTTAGTGAACATGCTCCCCCTCGGACATACCAATCAATCAAAATAGCTTTAACAGTTTACCACTTGGCACCCGTTTTTGACCATTAGGGAAGTTCGCGCTTGACAACCTCGACGATGTCGTCAACCACACGCTGGGTCAACTCGTGCGTCTCGGCCTCGGCCATCACACGGACCAGCGGCTCGGTGCCACTCGGACGTACCAGAATGCGGCCGCGACCGTTGAGCTCCTTCTCGGCGGCAGCGACAGCGTCCCAAATGGGCTGACAATCGTCCAGGCCGGCCTTATTGTCGGAATGTACGTTGACAAGTACCTGCGGGTACTTCTTCATGATACCGGCAAGGTCGGTGAGGGTGCGGCCGGTGCGCTTGAGCACGGCCAGAAGCTGCAGAGCCGTCACCAAGCCGTCGCCGGTGGTGTTGTGCTCCAGGAAGATGATGTGGCCGGACTGCTCGCCGCCGATGACGGCACCGTCCTCGAGCATACGCTCAAGAACATAGCGGTCGCCCACGGCGGTCTGGACCATCTCGAAGCCCTGCTCCTTCATGGCGATGGAGAAGCCTAGGTTGCACATAACGGTCGAGACGATCTCGGAGTTGGCGAGCTTGCCGCGAGCGGCCAAGTCGGAACCGCAGATGGCCAGGATGTAGTCGCCATCGATCTCGTTGCCCTCGCTGTCCACGAACAGCACGCGATCGGCGTCGCCATCGTGGGCCAGGCCGATGTCGGCGTGGGTACGCAGTACGAGCTCACGCAGGGGCTCAAGATGAGTGGAGCCGCACTCGACGTTAATGTCGGTGCCGCAGTAGTCGGTGTTGATGGCATGGACCGTGGCGCCCAGGCGCTGCAGTGCGGCGGGCGTGGTCTGGCAAGAAGCGCCGTGGCCGCAGTCGACGGCAACAACCAAGCCGTCGAGCTTAAGGCCGTCGAGCGTGTTGATGGCATGATCGACATATGCCTTGCGGGCGTCCTTCATCTTGATGATGTGACCCACACCGGCGCCGGTCGGCAGCGTGTCGGCAGCCATGGCCTCCTCGGACATGACCCAGGCGCTGATCTCTTCCTCGACAGCATCGGGAAGCTTCATGCCCTTGCGGCTAAAGAACTTGATGCCGTTGAACTCCGGCGGATTGTGCGAAGCAGAGATGACGATGCCGCCGTCGAGCTCGTTTTGGACGGTGAGCAGCGCCACGGCCGGCGTAGGGATAACGCCGCAGCAGTGCGGTCGGCCGCCCTCGGCCATAATGCCGGCGGTCAGAGCACTCTCGAGCATGGTGCCCGAAAGACGCGTGTCACGGCCGATGCAAATGTCCGGACCAAGGAACTTGGTCGCCGCACGACCAAGGCGAAACGCGAGGTCGCACGAGAGGTCGGCGTTGGCGACGCCGCGGACGCCATCGGTACCGAAGATGTTCTGGGGCATAGGATCGCTCCTTCCCAAGTGGGCAAAACGCAGTCGCCCACCCTAGTCGAAAAAGAAAAGCGGGACCCGCCGAGCAATCGGCAGGCCCCGCTTGTACATTGTATCTCGTAAGGAGATAAAACCTTAGCGCTTGGAGAACTGGGGAGCGCGGCGAGCCTTCTTGAGGCCGTACTTCTTGCGCTCGACCACGCGAGCATCGCGCGTAAGGAAACCGGCCTTCTTGAGGTCAGCACGGTAGTCGCCAGCGTTCAGAAGAGCGCGAGCAATGCCCAGGCGCAGAGCGCCGGACTGACCGGAGATGCCGCCGCCATCGCACAGAGCGATAACGTCGAACTGACCGGCGGTGTCGGTCACCTTGAAGGGAGCAAGGGCGTTCTCAACGAGCTGATGACGGCCGAAATACTGCTCGGCGTCACGCTTGTTGATGGTCACCTTGCCGGTGCCGGGGACGAGACGGACGCGGGCGACGGCGTTCTTACGACGGCCGGTACCCTGGTAGACAACGGTGTTCTCAGCCATCTTTAAGCCTCCAGCTCAATCTTCGTGGGGTTCTGGGCAGCGTGCGGATGCTCGGCACCAGCGTAGACCTTAAGCTTGGTCATCTGGGCACGGCCGAGGGTGGTCTTGGGCAGCATACCGCGAACGGCGCGCTCGATGACCTTCTCCGGGTGCTTCTCCATAGCCTGGCGGAAGCTCTCAGCCTTGAGGCCGCCGTTGTAGCCGCTGTGGCGATAATAGGTCTTCGTGTCGGCCTTGTTACCGGTAAGCTGGACCTTATCGGCGTTGATGACGACAACGAAGTCGCCGCAGTCGCTGTTGGGCGTGAACTGGGGCTTGTTCTTACCGCGCAGGATCATTGCGATCTGGGTGGCAAGACGGCCCAGGACAGCACCATCGGCGTCGACGAGAACCCAGTTGCGCTGGACCTCGCCCTGCTTGGCGTAGTGAGTCGATTTCGAAATCACTTAGACTCCTCCATGTACAGTACGTGTTGTTACAGAGATTCACGGGGCTCTGCAAGTAACCCGTCCATATTACCCCGCTCGTCGCCCGAGTCAACAGGTATTTTGGCTCTGACCAGACTTTCTGCACATGTCGTCCATGGGTCATGACGTCGCGACGCTAGCGCTCGACAAATGCCTCGATATCACTCAGTAGGCGCTTTGCCTCCTGGCGGCCCTGAATATACAGGTCGAGGAGCTTTGCCGGATCGTGCTCAACGTGGCCGACCTCGACCGGCTTTTGCGGAGCAATGACCAGCGCACGGCCCTCGCGCTCATACTTCCACAGATGCATGCGCTGGATGTTATAGCGGTCGTGGCGCGTCTCGATAGCCTCGAGCAGGTAGGGGTAGTCGGCATAGCGGGCGCGCGCGGCGGGCATAAACTCGTAGGGCTTTTTCTCGTACGAGCGGTCCTGCGTGACAATGACAACCGCGCGATCGAAGCCCGCCTCCTCCAGCACGTGCTCGATGGGAACCGAATCGGCTACGCCACCGTCGACGTATTTGTGCCCGTCAATCTCGACCGGCGGCGTCACCAGCGGCAGCGACGTCGAGGCGCGCACGGCATCGAGGTCGAGCACGGCGCTTTTGACCGGCAGGTACGCGGCGGTTCCAAAGAGCATGTCCGTCGCGACGGCGTACATCTCGATGGGGCTCGCATCAAACGTCTCGTTGTCAAAGGGATCCAGGCGGTCCTGGACATCGTTGAAGATAAAGTCGTAGCCCACAATAGAACCCGTAGACGCAAACGATGCGGCACCCATGAAGCGGTTGTCGTTGCAGAAAGCCAGGTTGATGCGGTTGGCACGGCCGATCTGGTGCGACTTGTAGTTCACGCCGTTGAGGGCACCGGCCGATACGCCATATACCGCCGGAATCTCGACGCCGGCCTCCATGAGAACGTCAAGCACGCCTGCGGTAAATTGCCCGCGGAAGCTGCCACCCTCCAAAACAAGCGCGACCTTGCCGGCGTTCTTTGCCTTATCTTCTGCAGTCATGTTGACCTCCTGCTGTTTCGTTTGGGCTTCTTCTACCCAGTTTTGGGATAGAGAGCGCATTGGTTTTGGAGCAGAGTTCGATTCTCCGCGGTTTGGGGCTTGCATTGGAACGGGGCATGGGCAGCCGGAGCTTAATCGACATCGCATAGATATTGGGCCGGGGCGTTGCGCGGAGAATCTGCGTATTTGCTTCGCAAATCCGCACCGGCTTCGGCCGCCTGTCGGCGTCCTCGCCCGCTCGCTACAAACGCTTCGCGTTTGCTTAACGCTCGCGCCCTGCATAGAGTTCGATTCTCCGCGGTATCTGTAAGTAATAAAAAAGCAGGTAGGTGCGTTTACCTACCTGCTTGTAACTATTGGTGGAGGCGCGGAGAATCGAACTCCGGTCCACGAAAGCCCCCTGATTGGCATCTCCAAGCTCAGTCGCTGGTTTAGTCTCGGACGCTTTGCGCGCAGCGACACGCTCGCGGCATCCCAACCGGTTCGGTCTTAGCCCGCGCCATACCGATTACGTGCGCGGGAGCATTCCCCTAAAATGACGTCGCGCCGGTGTCGGGGAAATCACCGGGTTGACGCGCCGCTATAAACTAAGCAGCGAGAGCCATAGGCTCAAAAGAAGAGTTGTTGTCAATTCAATTTGACGGTACCCCTGTTTAACGAGGCGAGGAGACCTCGGCTTGCTTCCTCTCTCAGAGCTATCGTGTCGAAACCAGTCGCCCCCGAATGTTGGGAAAGTCTGGATGGCATTGGGCACGAGCGCCCAACACCCGTCGACTTTTCAAGGAACATGCAGGGCGAGCCCCGCTTGTGGAGTGTTATCTTACCACGTTCTGAAAGCGGACAGCTGTTCTATGCACGAGCTGTGAAGACCCCAATGTGCGCCGCACTTCGCACTTTTGCTACCGATCGCGTCACGTATATTTTCGCCAAGCAAAATTGACCCGTCGAAAGGACCGTTATGGATACCAAGCAGCAACTTGTCAATGCCCTCGCAGGCCTGGGCTCAACCATTACCGAAGCTATGGATGTCATCGAAGGCTTTGTCCCCTGCGGACATCCCGCCCTCACGGTTTCGAACGCCCTTGTTGCGCTGGACGCTGACGATGATGCAGCTCTCGCCCAGCAGCTTGAGACCGTCGAGGGCTTTATCGACCACGTGAGCGAAAACCGCGGCGTGACCGCCTACCACGGCGTCGAGGTCGAGCTCGCGGGTCCCAAAGCCGATCTGCTCGCAGCAATCCGCGAGGTAGGCGCCCTTATGCAGACCGCAGGCGTCAAAAACACCCAGGTCAACGAGTGGGTCTACCGCAGCCTGGCAGCACTCGACAGCTCCGACGAAAAGGCAGCCGAGCAGCTCGCAGAAAGTCCCGCCATTAAGGCCGAGCTTTTGTAAATAGCAGACGCGGGCCCCTTGGCGCATCGTCGTCCAAGAGGCCCGCAAACAGTTCGCGTCAACCGATAGCCGCGCCGCCACGTTCGGTCAAAGCCAGAATTGGCATCATTTGGCGCGGGGTCTTTGCTGCAAGATCGGCATGTTCGAGCAGCTTACGATCGTTGGTCACCAAGTAATCGACCTGCGCGCGCTTGCACGCGGCGAGCACCAAGTTGTCCTCGTAATCGCGATGGAGCGCTAAGTATTTGTCGGCCAGCCAAAGGTCCGACGCATCTGCACCCACGGCCGTGGCGTTTTCGGTCATGTTCCGAACAAACGCCAACGCCGCATCGCCAATTGCACGGGCAGACGCCTCGTCGAGTGCTCCCCCGCTGGCAAGAACGCTACGCTTCAGCTCGTGTTGGACGACGTACAGCACGTCCTTAGCGATATGCACCGGAAAGAACAGCAACGCCCCCGTCTCCGTCGCCTGCCCAATAAACGCACGCGCGGCAAGCGACTCGGCATGGTCGACGCAAAACGAATCAACCCATACGTTGGCGTCCACCATTATTTTGAGGGGAGCCCCGCTCACAGGATCATCCCCTTTTGGCGATAGCGCTCGTCCATGGCTTCGGAATAGATTGTGTCCCAACCGCGATCGTCGGATACGGGCGACGTAGCGATGCCCAAATCTGCATAAAGCCGGTCTGCCGCTGTCCACGACGCGGCGAACGGAGTATCGTGCGCGACGGTCTGCTGCCGGTCGTCGACGGCCGCAAGCACTTCCTCGCACTGCCCGCCACCCTGCGCGACCTTGGCCACCACCTTTTTGATGAGCTCGGGCAGTGACCCGCCCGAAAGCCGTAGCGCCTCCTCGGCACGGTTCTTGACCTGGCGATCTACGCGAACGTTCACCTGTGCCATGCCGCTAACAGCACCCATGCTGATCCCGCTCCCTT
Source organism: Collinsella sp. (assembly GCA_036298225.1). Lineage (GTDB taxonomy): Bacteria > Actinomycetota > Coriobacteriia > Coriobacteriales > Coriobacteriaceae > Collinsella. The sequence continues at coordinate 7,628 of JAXJJM010000004.1, read as the reverse complement.
CAATTGCTAACACCGCTAGCAACACTATATAGAGGAGCTAGCAAATGGTCAAATGCAAAAGGCCTACGCCCAGACGGCACCGATGCCGTCTGGGCGCAGGCCAGATAACGTGGGCGAACACGCCTGCTAGCGCAGATATGCCTTCGCGTTGCCCAGGCTGTAGGCGATCGTTGAGCCGTTGTGCAGCAGTGACGACGTCTGCGGAGTGATCATGCCGGTAATGCCCAGCGCCAGGAGCGCCGAGTTGGTGAGCATCACCTTGGAATACGAACTCGTCAGACGGTCGATAAGCCCCTGGCTCATGCGGCGCAGGCGCACGATTGCAGCCAGATCCGTATCGGTCAGGATGATATCGGCGACCTCCTTGGCGATGTCGCTTCCGCCACCCATGGCCAGACCCACATCGGCCAGGCCCAGCGCCGGTGAGTCGTTGACGCCGTCGCCCACCATGGCGACGTGACGGCCCTCGCGCTTGATTTGCTCCACGTAGGCGTACTTGTCCTCGGGCAGCAGCTCGGCCTTAAACTCGTCGACACCCGCCTCGCGCGCAATGCGCTCGGCCGTGCGCTCCGAGTCGCCCGTGAGCATGACCACGTGCTTAACGCCCAGCGCATGCAGGTCGGCGATAGCCTCGCGGACCCCGGGCTTGAGCGGATCCTCGATGCCGAGCACGCCCACGACCGTGCCGTCGACCGCCAGGTACAGCGGCGACAAGCCCTGCATCTGGGACTCGATGCGCTCCTTGATGTCGGACTCGAGCTGCGCGCCCTCGTCCTCAAATACAAAGTGCGCAGAACCGATGATGGCGCGACGCCCTTCGATGGACGAAGCGATGCCGTGCGCCACGATGTACTCGACGGCAGCATGGCGCTCGCGGTGCTCGAGCCCGCGCTCACGTGCCGCATTGACCACGGCACGCGCCACCGGATGCGGGAAATGCTCCTCTAAGCAGGCGGAAAGGCGCAGGACCTCGTCCTCGCTCCAGCCATCGGTGGTGAGCACGCAGGCAAGACGCGGCTGGGCCTCGGTCAGCGTACCGGTCTTGTCAAACACAATGGTGTCGGCCTTGGCAAACGACTCAAAGTACTTGGCACCCTTGACCATGACGCCCATCTTGGCGGCATCGCTCATAGCGGTCATGACGGCGACGGAACCCGTGAGCTTGAGTGCGCACGAGTAGTCGACCATCAGCGCCGCTGAGGTCTTGATGAGGCTGCGGGTGGTAAGCGCAACTAGGCCCGCGAGCAGGAAGTTCCATGGAACGATCTTGTTGGCGAGGTCCTCCATGTGCGACTGGCCCTCGGACTTGAGCGAGTCGGCCGTCTGCACGAGCGAAACAATCGAGCGCAGCTTGGTCTGCGCCGTGTTGGCGCGCACGCGCACCAAGATACTGCCGTCTTCCACGACGGTGCCGGCGAATACATCGTCGCCCGCGCTGCGCTCGACGGCAAGCGGCTCGCCGGTCAGGGTCGCCTGGTTAACCATGGCGCTTCCCCGCTCGACCACGCCGTCGATGCAGATGGACATGCCGGTGCGAACGGCGACCAAGTCGCCAGGCTCAAGCTCGGTGGCGGCAACGCTCACCTCGGTGTCGCCGACCACTTTTTGCGCCTTGTCGGGAACGTCGAGCAGCGAGTTAATGAGCTCGTTTTCGCTCATGGAACGCGTGTAGTCCTCGAGCAACTCGCCCACGTTGAGTAGGAACATCGTCTGGCCCGCGGTATTGACGTCGCGCTTAACAAACGAGATGCCAATAGCCGAGGCGTCGAGCACGGGGACGGTCAGGCGCGGTTGCGCGAGCTCGTGGAGAGCGGCGCGCAAAAAGGTCATGTAACCGGCCACGACAAAGATGGCACGCAGCGGCGTAGGTAGGAACCAGCGGCGCGCGTAGTGGGCGCCGATAAGTGTGGCAAGATCCATGACGAGCTTGTGCTTGCGTGGCTCGAGTTGCATCACGTAGCCCGACTTGGCATCGGCGATAGCTTGAGCATCGAGTGCGTCCAAGGCGTCGAGCACGCTCGCGCGGCGCGGCTCGTCATATTCGAGTGCCATCTGGCCAATGCGGCCATACACGCGCACCTTGTGCACGCCATCGATGTCGCCGCCAAGCTTAAGAAGTGCATCGAGATCGCTCTCTGGCACAGGACCCGCCAATTGAAGACGGGTCCTGCCGGGGATCTCGCTAATAATCGAGAATCTCATAGTTTGTGCCTGGGAGCGTTACTCGGCTGCCTCGTCAGCAGCGGCCTCGCTCTGGGTGATGTAGGCAGCCTCGGCAACCATGTCGTCGACATTGGCCTTGGCCTGCTCGACCATGTCCTGGTAGCAGTTCTTGACGCGCATACCGCACGCGATGCCCTGCACGCAGGCGTTCTTTACCGGGGCGCTGGTGAGCAGCTTGATGCCGGCCGTACCAAGCAGAAAACCGCCACCGACAAGCAGGGTGTTAAACGTCGACTTCTTCATGTTGCTTCTCCCTTTTGCCGCACAAGCGCGGCATGGTGCCTTAGCACCCGAGTTCATTAGTTTGCTCGAGCACACTTTTGAGACTAGTTTAGTATAACTATTTGGTCAACTATGGCTAACTTTTTGAAAACATGCGGTCCAGACCGCCCGGTACTCGGCGGTTCACCCACCACGACGCAAATCCGCACTCCCACGGGTATCCGCCCCCGCCCTTGCCACAGTCCTACAGCTGCCAGTCCGCCGACTCCTTTTGCAGCGCAACCATGCGGGCGAATTCTCCGCCTGCTGCCTTGAGCTGCGCCGGAGTGCCCTGTTCGGCAACCACTCCATCCTTGAGCACAACGATTTTGTCGGCATTTTCCACCGTACGCATACGGTGGGCAATAACGATAACCGTCTTACCTGCAAGCAGACGGGAGAGCGCCTGCTGCACCACGGTCTCGTTCTCCACATCCAAGCTTGCCGTCGCCTCGTCCAACAGCACGATGGGCGCGTCCTTAAGCAGCGCACGAGCGATGGAGATGCGCTGGCGCTCGCCGCCGGAGAGCTTGGAGCCGTTCTCGCCGATCATGGTGTCGTAGCCCTGCGGCATACGACTCACGAACTCATCGCAGTTGGCGGCATGTGCGGCAGCCAAGACTTCCTCATCGGTGGCGTCACGACGCCCGAGGCGGATGTTTCCCATCACTGTGTCGTCAAAGAGCAGTACGTCTTGGAACACAATGGCGTAGTCGCGCAGGAGTACCTCGGGATCGACGCTCGCAACATCCACGCCACCCACGGTAACCTTGCCCGCGGTGGCATCCCAAAAGCGTGCGGCCAGGCGGCTCACCGTAGACTTACCGGAACCCGAAGGACCGACCAGCGCCGTAACTTCGCCTTCCTTGGCGGTAAAGCTCACATCGGTAAGAACTTTCTCGCCGGCGCGCCCGTCCTCGCCCGCACCATAGCCAAATGCCACGTGATCGAACACCACATCGTGGCCCGCGGGCTCAAATTTCTCGCTGCCCCGCGCCACAGGCTCTTCCATGATGGAACGCATGCGCTTGGCAGACGACTCGGCGACGAACAGCTCGGACATTAACATTAACGCCTGGTCAAACGGCGCATAGATACGGCTCACCATAAGCAGGAAGGCAAACATCACCAAAAAGTCGACCTGCCCGGAGGCGACCATCGCAGCACCCGTGACCAGCGTAGTGGCAATGCCCAGACGCAGGATGGCAAAGGCGGAGTTGACCAAAAGCCCGTTAGCGAGCTCGCCCTTGGTGGTCTCGCGCTCCTCGGCATCGATCACAACGTTGAGTCCCTCAAGATAATGGGCCTCTTGGTTGGTGGCGCGGATCTCGCGAACGCAGTCGAGCGTCTCTTGAATCGCCTCGGTAACCTTGACCTTCTCGGCGCGCACGCGATCGAACACCGGAGTCATGGGGCCGCGTGTTAGATACAGCACGGCAAAGGCCACGGGAACGCTCCAAAACGCCGCGATCGCCAGCTGCCAGCAAAAGAACAGCGACGCCACGAACACAATGGCGCTTGCGATGATGGCACCCCAAAGCTCTCCCAGCACGTGGCTGTAGGCGTGCTCCATGGCCTGGACGTCACCCATGATGGTCTCGGTTAAATCGGCCAGATCACGACGACCAAAAAACGACAGCGGCAGTTTGCGCAAGCGCTCGGCAATCTCCATACGCTGCTTGCCGCACTCCTCGTAAAAGATGCAGTAGGTGTAGTAATACTGCTGCCAGTTAGAAGCGAAGAGCAACACAAAAAAGACCAGGAGGCCGCCCACGATCGGCAGGGCATCCGGCAGGTCAGCCCCGCTGGCGAGGTGTTCGACAAAACCGGCCATAACCAGGAATAAAAAGCCCATGCCGGCCATGGTAATAAGATTGGTGAGCGTGGTCCAGAAAATGCCGCGTTTTACGCCGGCGACGCCTTTATCGGATAGGAAATACTTCTTTTGGAATGAGGCGAACATTTAGGCCTCGCCTCCCTTCGTGACGGCGGCATCCGCGGTCGCTGCAGTGATTTTCCAGCTCGCGGCCTGTTCGTATTCGGCCCACATCTTGGCATACAGACCCTCTTGGGACAGCAACTTGGCATGGGTACCCGACTCCTGCACGCTGCCCTGATTGAGCACCACGATTTGGTCTGCGCCCACTACAGTCGAGAGTCGGTGCGCAATCATAATGACCGTGCGACCCGCCGCCAGCTTGCTAAAGGCGCGCTGGATGAGCGCCTCGTTCTCGGGATCGGCAAACGCCGTGGCCTCATCGAGCACCACGATAGGCGCGTCTTTAAGGATCGCGCGGGCGAGTGCCACGCGCTGAACCTCGCCGCCCGAAAGATATGCTCCGCCGGCGCCGAGCATGGTATTGATGCCCTGTGGGAGCTTGGCCACAATGTCGTCGCACTGAGCTGCGGAGAGGGCCGCACGCACTTCGTCGTCAGTGGCCGTAGGCTTGGAGGCGCGCACGTTATCGGCAAGTGTTTGCCGGAACAGCTGGTTGGTCTGGAACACGAAGGCGACCTGGTCCATAAGCTCGTGCGGATCCATATCGCGAACGTCCACACCGCCTACGAGCACTCGACCCGAGGAAACATCCCAAAAACGCGGGATCAGGCTTGCGCAGGTTGACTTACCGCCACCCGAGGGACCCACCAGGGCGAGGGTGCTACCCGCGGAAACGCTAAAACTCACATGGCTGACAGCAGGTGCTTCGGCACCCTCGTACGTAAAGCTCACGTCCTCAAATCGCACGTCGCCGCCGGCAGGGTGCTTGGGTTGGGCGGGAACGGAGAGCTGCTTGGAATCCATGACGCTTCGGATACGAGCCAGCGAATCGGCACTCATCTGAGAGGCCTCGCCCACAAACATGAGCTTGGTCATAGCCGTCGGCACCACGGCCGAAAATATCGCGTAAAACGTGAAGTTGGTCATAAAATGCGCGAAGTCCGTCTCGCCTGGCGCCAACAGCAACGCCACGGGCAACAGGAATGCCACAAGACCATTGAGCGCGGTAAGGTTGAGTACCTGCGGACCTCGGCAGAACGTTCCCGCATAGTTTTGTGCCATGTCGGCGTATTCGGCAATCGCATCGTGGAAGGCCTTAAAGGAGTAGACCGTCTGCTGAAACACCTTGACCACGGGGATGCCGCGTACGTACTCGGTGCCGGTCTTGTTCATCTTGACCAGCGCTCCCATGTAGGCCTTCATGAACTCGGCGCCTTTGCCGCTCATCATGGTGGCCATGGCGCCAAACGAAATAGCCACCGAGATGAGGCATGCCGCCCCCAAACGCCAATCGAGGGCGAAAAGCAGCACGAGCAAGCCCACGACCATGGCGGCGGCGCCTGCGATATCGGGCAGCATGTGTGCGAGCAAAGTCTCGGTGGAGGCGGCGCATCCGTCTACAATACGGCGCAGCTCACCGGTGGCGTGCGTGTCAAAGTAGCCAAGCGGCAGCTTAAGCAGGTGCTCGCTCGTAGTCTTGCGGATGTTAGACGCGCAGCGAAACGCAGACAGGTGCGTACACATGAGCCCCACGAAATAAGCTACGATGCTTGCCAGCGCAAACCCCACAGCCCACCAGCCATACGTCGCGATGTTGCAGGCTTCGCTCCAGTTAGGTGCCACGGCGATCAGATCGCGCGCGACAAGCCAAATGCACGCGTACGGGCCAAAGCTCAGCAGCTGCGAGAGCGCCGAGAGTGCCATGCCCAAATACGTTAAGAATTTGCGGTCACCGGCATACGCGAGCAACTCGCCGATGCCTCCACCTTCCCTTTTTGATCCCTTTGCCATGAGATTCCTTTCTAACGGCTTGAGAGTTAACCGTAATCAACTTATCATTGATATGTTAGCCAAGGCTCACAATCAAGCCAGGCGTGGACGTTTCCGCAAAGGAAGGGGACGCTTTTGAAAATGTATCGGGCCGCGACCGACATAACCGAGCTCTATGCACCACAGTTTGAGCAGTTTGGCCTGGAGCTTACCGGCAAGGGCACCGTCTTTACCGGCGAGGTGGCAAACGATCGGGCGCACGGCCGCGCATGGATCATGCCTCTCTCCCCTGCCTGCATCGTCATGGAGCATTTCATCACCCCGACGCACGATATGTACCTGGCCGAATACACACCCGAGCCATACGCCTGCGTGAGCGAGGTCAGCGCGCCCACACTTACATGCATGCCCGAGGCTGGCATAACGCCCGCGAACCTTAAACCATTGCATGGACCGTGGCCAAACAATGCCGTTTGCAGCTTTATCCAAGATAGCTGTGGCGAGGAATTAAGCCCGCTGTTTGCGGGGGAGCTTTATCACTCGCGCTCGGTGCTCTTTTTGCCTGGATATTTTGACGAACTGGAGCACCGCTATCCCACCGAGTTCGCGGGAGTCTTTGAGGCGTTTGCCGAGCCATGGCACGAGGAAGCGACGTCTGCCATCTGCCACACGCTGCGCCAGATTAACGAGGAACGTGCCCGCACCGTAGGCGGACACGTCTATATGCAGGGCATCGTGGAGACCATGGTCGCGGAGCTCGCCTGTTCGCGCGCGGCCCACAAGCAGGCGCGGCAGGCGGCAGACACACGCGTCAGCATAACCATTGCCGAAGAAGCAACGGCAATGATTGAGCGCGCGCTCGACACAGGCAGACGTGTGGGTATCAACGAGGTGGCCGAGAGGCTCTACACAAGCCGATCCAAGCTGTGTGCCACCTTTAAGGCCCAAACTGGCGAGTCCCTGGGCGCCTACATTCGCAGACGCCGTATGGAGCGAGCACAGGACCTTTTGGCCGATAGCGCGCTCACAATAGCGCAGGTGGCAGAGCGTCTAGGCTACCCTCAACAGGCCGCCTTCGCCCAAGCCTTCAAGCAACACACCGGCACCACCCCCACCACCTGGCGCTCCCAACATATATAAAGAATGAGGGCGCCAACGGCGCCCTCATTCACTCTATTCCATTCAGCCCGCCTGACCCGAACGGCCGAGTCGTCTGGCCGGGGAAGCCCCGAGTCGCCGGGGTGTTTGCTCCAAATGAGTTCCGCAATCAGAACCACCCTTAAAAAGGGTGGTTTGCTCTTAGGGTATAACCCACGGGCCCCGGGCTCGCGTCTAAAGGCGCGGGCCCGGACTTCGTCCAGGCCTAGTGCATCTT
>JAXJJM010000003.1:0-28556 GCA_036298225.1 Collinsella sp. | reverse complement strand
CCGTTCCTTCAACTGGGAAAATGCCGCCCCCGGGGCCCGCGAGGGGCCTCGGGGGCGTTCGGGTAGCTGCGGGAATGGCCTATTTGCTCAATGTGTTCGGCTGAGATCGGAAATCAACCCAACTGCCACACCCTTGAATATCAACTTCATCCGAACACCTCCCACATTCATCCGTACATGTACGGATGAATGTGGGAATCCGATATCCTGAGGGCTGGATCGGCCGGCCCCGGGAGATCGGAGGACGTCATGTCCGGAAAGAGCGGGAAGGGCGCCGCGAGGGCGGTCCCGAGGGCCCACGGCAGGCGATCGGCGATTTCATGCAACTACGGCTGAAGTGTCTTTATGTGGTTCAGCGCACCCAACAGTACCGTTTGATTTCGCTCAAAGCATAAACGAAACCATGCATATATTCCCAGGGCAATCAGGCATGGCGTCACGAAAACCCCGGCAGCGATTGAATTGTTGCCCGCCCATGCAGACAGACACCCTCCGACCGTAAGTGAGATGATCATGCTGATCACGCTGGGGGCCCAACTCGTATAATGCACCCCACTCACCGCCTGTTCGACTATTTCGCATTTCTTTTTCAGGCTAATGTCCTCATCCACTTCACCAAGAGAAAAGTCCACTCCCGAAATTAAATCGAGCAATTCAGCCTCACTGTAGCCGCCTTCCTTGAATCTTTTAATGAAGAAACCTCCTGGTCCAGGCCCACAGATAGGACGGTTTACACGAAACAGTTCCTTATAGGCGATTCCCATTGTTAACTCCTTAAAGTACGGGTGCCATTTACGCTATCGTTCTATCATTTCGTCCGGACAGATTTTTATCGGACTGCAAGCAACCATTCACAAGGACATCCCGTTCAGCAAATCCTCGTCCGGTTGCTCACCGCGCTCCTCATATCCGCGCTCAAGCTCTTTCCCAAGCGCCGCAGCGCAACGCTTCGTTTCATCGGCAAACAGGTCATCGATAGCTCTGTCGATTCGCACGCAGGTCTGCCGATGCTCGTTTTTCCAGGGCAGGTCGAGTCCCAGGCTCTCGTCCCAATAGCCGCCAAGCTTTGCGTTGAACACTTCCTCGGGATATAGCACGTCGCTGCGGATGCCCTCAACCGTATCGTCCTCGTCCATATCGGGAGCAGCACCGCCCTGTTCAAGATACCTGCGCAGCTCCTTTTCCTCCCGGATGCAATTCAGCACGCTCGCGCATACCGCAGCCAAAAAGCGGTAGCGCTCGCATAGGTCCCACTCGCCGCCGAGCCATACGCGATAGCCCAACATAACGCTCGCGGACTCCTCGCCCAGCGGGAGCAACTCCCACGAATACACATCGACAAGCGCATCTTCCCCTAGCCTTTGCACGCCGTCGCGCGTAAAGGCGCACGGGCTCACATCGTAATAGCCAAAGCTGCGACCTGCACCACGGCGATTGATGACGTGCTTGGGCAACAGGACGATCTTGTCGCTGGGCTCGGGATCAATCTTGCGCAGCTTTTTGAGCTTGCGGCGGGCGCGCTTTAGGCCGCGATCGCTATCGCCGCGGCCGCAGCCGCCCGGCTTGCCGCCGTATCGCAGGGCAACCTCGCGTGCCAGGATCTTTGTGTCCGCAGCGCACAGCAGGTCGCTCACGGTGGGCAGATCTTCCCACTCAATACCGTCGACATCCCAAATCCTGCTCATGTTCAACCTCTTTCTGGCTGTTCAACTACGTACTCATTCGCCCTGTTTAACGTGCTTGTAAGGCATGCGCCCCACTAGAGCGCTTTCTTGCTGGGCGCAATCACTTCGTCCACCAGGCCCAGCTCTAGGGCGCGTTTGGCGTTACACCAGCAGTCGCGCTCGGTGAGCTCATGGAACTCCTGAGCGCTCAGGTTGCCGTGCTCGGCCAGTAGCTCGTCCAGCTCGGCACGCATGGCTGCCGTATGCTGGGCCACAATCTCGATATCGGTCTGCTGCGCCATGCCCGTGCCGCCCATTAGCTGGTGGATGAGCACCTGCGTGTGACGGTACACCTGGCGATGGTCGCCGCAGGCCAGGATCACCGCGGCCATCGAGGCCACGACGCCCTCGCCCACCGTGATCACGGGGCAATCGAGCGACTGCATGGTGTCGATGAGCGCCAGCCCCGCCGTAACGCTGCCGCCCGGGCTATTGATGATGAGGGTGATGGGCTCGGCCGCGCTTTGATGTTCCAGCACCAGCATGGACTTAATAAGGCCGTTGCAGGTCACATCGTTGACCTCGCCCTCCAGCAGCAGCACGCGGCTGTTAAGCAGCTCGCTTGCCATATCGACGGCGGCAACGCGGCCGTCCTTGGACTTCTTGATGATGCTGGGCTCACGATACATAACGGACATGGCAATTCCCTTCTAAACGGAATCGGTAAGGAGGCAAAAACTGGACCGCACGGCTTACGGCTAACGGAAGCCGTGCGACAAAATATGCAAGATGGGATACACAAAGCTGCAGGGACTAATCCCTTAGCCACTTAGCTGCATTGGGATGGTCGTCGCAAAAGTACTTCTTGGCGCGGAAGGGACGCATGCCGGTCACCTTGACCAGGCAATCGGTGCGAGGCATAAGCCCAACCTCGCCTGGGGTCATCACGCAACCGCGCACATCTACGGCAGTGCGCTCGGCGCCCACGTACTTGGTGCCCAAAACCGACTCGCCACACAGTTCGCTTATGTAGTTCTGCGTCGCGATGTTGCTGCCGCCACCCATATAGACCAAGCTATCGCAGTTATCGAGGATGGTAAGCGCCGTTGATTTGCCGTACACGACATCGAGCTGGCTCAGCGATTGCGCACACATCAAAAAGCTAATGCCGCGACTGCGCACGGTCGCAATGCTGCGCTCAAAATCGGGGATGCGTCCCACATTGGGAAACTCATCGAGCACAAACTGCACGCGACGCTGCAAATGGCCGCTGGGGCTGGCATCGGCACGGCGCTGGGCAAGGTTAAACAGCTGCTTAAGGGCAACGTTCGCAAGCCATGCATTAGCCGAATCGTTGTCGCTCACTTTAAGATCGATCACGCGCTTGCCCTCGTCAATACGATCAAGACGCATCTCGTCATTCTCAAAAACGCGCATGAGCTGAGGCGTCTTAAGCCGCGAGATAGTTGCATTGAGCGTGATCAGAATACTCTTAAGCGTCCTATCTGCCGCACCTCGAAAAACGCGATACTGCTCAACGCCATACAGATCAGCGTTCTCCGCACCATACTTATCGAGAAACTCCCTGGACTCTACCTCTTCTACAAGGTAGTCCAACGGGAATCGCCCCTCACCATCTCCCGTAACCTTGATGAGCGCAGCCAGTTTAAAGACGTTGTTCATCTTAAGGTAGCGGCGCGGAGCCTCAGGATCCCCGCCTGGCGCAAATGTGCCAGCAAGGCACTCCAGTAGGAACAGGATTCCAACAATCGCTCGAAGCAGCAGGTCGTTCGCGTTGTCCCAAAACGGGTCGTTCCTAAAGCTGCGCCTGTCAGGATCGACCCCCTCCATGATTGCCGCCACCGTGGTGGGGATATCCTCGACATCCATCACGTAGCGCAGGGGATCGTACCCGGACGACTGCTCGGGATTGATGGTGTCGAGAACCGTTACCTCGTAGCCGTCCTCTTCAAAGCCTTTTCCCGTGCGGCGCAGTAACTCGCCCTTGGTGTCTGTGACCACATAGCAGCACTCGTGGTGGTTGAGCAGGTTGGGCAAAACGAAACTCGCTGTTTTGCCGCTACCAGTACCGCCAAAGGCAAAAACATTGTTGGACACGCTTGTCTCCCAGTGCTTGTCGCCCTCGTAGAAAGCCACCGTGGCACCTTGCGCCAAGATCACATCGCGCTGCTCATCGCCGGATGACAGCGCCTGCATTTCCTCCTTGGTCGCCCACTTCTTGGTTTGGTACTCCGTTTGCTGCGCGGCCTCGTAGCCGTACATCTTAATGACCGACATGGCACGGCCCCTTTCTTGTCGATAGTTCTGCGTGATTGCTAGGAAATACGGTCGACGCCTGCGCCCTCCTTGGGGCTCGTCGCACACGGCAACTTGACCGCACCGTCAATCAGACGCTCCGTTTGCGCCACATAGCTCTCGCGCGCCGCGATTGAGACTGACCCGTCGCGCAGATATGCAAGCAATGCATCAATCATCAGCTTGTCGAGCAGGTCATACTCTTTGGCCTGAGCGAAGTTGAGGGTGTAGCGGTCCTGGAGCTCCCGTACCTTAGTTGCCAAATCGATTTCCATCTTTTCCTCCATGCAATAAAAGTTCTCCCGATTGTCCGAAAGCGCCTCAAACGGGCGTTTGACGCATAGCTCAAAGTTGAAACGCGGACTGGTATCGAAGACGCGTCTCTGCACCTTGAGATAGCGCTTATAAAACATGACGGCATCGTCCTCGTCCGCCGTAAAACCGCGCGACCCATCGCGATGCACGTGGTCGCAGGGTCTTTTGTAGTCGATGCTTCGCACAAAGCGAGACAGAATATATCCACCTTGTTCGGACGAGTACTTCATACCTGTCGTAACCTGCTCGAACATGCGCACGCCGCTCGACTTAAAGCGCGGATTGCTTCCGTGCTCAAACATGCCAATTAAGATGGCCATGCAGTGCACACAGTTATCGCGCTGGGGAAAATACAGCGACAACAAAGCGAGTGACGCTGCGGCCAAAAGCTCGCGGGCCTCGTGCACATCGTCTCGATACTGCTCGGGCACCAGCCCGGGAATATCGGGCGAATGCTTTTCCAGCACGCCAACGAGTGCCTTAGCCAAGCGCTCGGTATCCTGCTCGCCGCAGTACGGATACGGAAACGGCATCTCTGCCTTCCCGTTCTTTTTGCACATGCCGCGGAGATCTTCATCGATCGCGTTGAGGAACACCTCATAAATACTGTCTTCATTCTTCATGAATGCCTCTTCCTGTCCGGTTGCGAATGTTTGTCGGTAAGTCTGTTCTAGGTTTTAGAATGGTCTGAGGTATGGACGATGACAATCGACCTAACCTGCAGCTTCGTTAGTGAAATCACCCTGCTTGATAGCGCAGTTTACCTAAAAGCTGTGTAGCGATTGCATCAAGCAGTTTGTATTGAGTTGGTTTTGGATTACTTCGAGGATAGCACAGTACTCTGTTCTCGTCATTAGAAATTTTCAATACTTTCTGCTAATATATAACCCACTAAGAAGAAAGGGCTCTATACATGCGTGAAACAACATCATTGCCACGTCTCACCGCCGCCGCCCTCTCACGCGCGCTTAATCTGGGGCAGGGCAGCCGTCTACTCACCGTCCGTCTGCCTGGCGTCATCGACTGTAAGGCGCTTCGTGAATGTTTCAGCCTGAACAGCAACGGCGTACCCGATATTTGCGAGCTTGAACCCGGCAGGCAGGGCGCGGGCAATGGCGATGCGGCTCCGGTGTTTATCGACGCATCGGGGTATTACCGTACGGGCAAACACGACATCGAAAAAGAATGTATCGGCTTGATCGATTACTTAGAGCCCGGCTACCTCGATTTCTGTGACTGGGGTCCCTTTATTTGGTGTCTGTATGCGCTCGCCCTTTCGAATCGCACTCGCGCAGCCGTAGTGCTGCCCGCCGACCTACTCGATAAAGCCGAGCAGGCGCGCACGATTCTGATACGCGAAGGACTCATCGAGAGCGTCGTGTATTTGCCGCTTTCTGAACCCAGGCCCTACATGACAAGCGCGCTTCTCATATTGTCTTCAGGAAATCGCAGCGTTGCATTTCGCAGCGCAATCGAATCCGGGCCGCGTTTTCGATATGTGTCAGAAACATCGTATTACTCTGATATCACCTTTGCTATCTCCCCCGACTGGGCCCGCATTGATACCAATACGCCCAGATCAACGCCTATCGAAACGTCCACTTTTGCCACGCGTGAATTGCTGCTGCATCGCGCAGCCCTCTCAAAAGGCAAAATCAGCCTTATCAGCCTCACCCGAAACTACAGGGCTACGCTCGGTGACGCTTTTACGCGAGTAGCTCCATTTATGCCCCGCGAGAGCACCACATCAAACGACATTGATGCAATCGAGGTACGCCGCATCTCATCTCAGGATTTTCAAGACGGCAACCTTCTACCCGCAGATGCTGTAGAGAGTGCAAATGGCTCGGATTCCAAAATCGTAAAGGTGAACCCCAGCGTTCTCGGTCGATATGAGCTCCGCGCTGGAGATATCGTCATGCCACGCATGCTGGGTCGCTACGGCGCGTCCAACCTGCTCGTCGTCAGCGCCGATGACGCGAAGCAACACCTGGTTGCTTCGCATAACACCACCGTCATTCGCCCGTCGTTCCAAACGATGACCGAAGAGGAGCGCGTGGTGTTTTCGGAGATAATCGTTGGATACCTTACAGAAGGCCATGGAGCGCAGCTGATTCAAGCATTAACCGAAGCAGCCAGCATCCGCGCCATCCGCCCTAACGACCTGTTCGAGATCGAAGTCCCGCCAGCGCTCGACCCGCGCACGCGCGAGTACAGCGAATCCATCAATCGCTTCGCCGAGGTCGTAGACGCAAAGAAACAAGCCGAGGCTGCCGTCGCCCAAGCCCAGCGCAACCTCGAAGTCGCAAAAAAGACCATCACCGAAGTGCTCGACCAAATCTGCGAGTAGCACATAGTCAGCGGCAACACCCCAACCCGGCGACAGGACCAGCTCCTGCCGCCGGGTTAACTATCCCATGTCCTCGTTTCGCGTTACCCGTTTAGCACCATCAGCAAAGGCCTCATGAGCTCGCGTCGTTTGGCAGTTTTAGAGTTCTCTTCTACAAGATCTTTCAGCCGCTGCATATCGAGCCCTCGCCCAAGCGCGTCGTTATAGGCATCGATGATTAATGAAGGGTCCTCGCAATCGAGGCAAAGATCGACAAGCGTACGCTCGGGCTTGGTTACCGGCAGGCCGTCGAGCCAAACGATATCCTGCTCAGCAATCTCGCGCTTTGCAAAAGAAAGGGATTCATTTCTTGTATTGATGCGCATGGGTGCGGTCATCCTGTAGGGAGACAGATAGAAATCGCCCATTTGCTGTAGGTTCGCCGCAGTCGTACCGCTCACGGCAATGCCATCCCACTGGCGCTTTCTCTCCCACGCGCAAAGGGAAGGATTGGTGAGCTTCCAAAGAGCGTTGAGCTCGTCGGTGTCTCGGCGCTGTGTTCCAGCCATCCGGTAGGCACCGTGGCATATCCGCTCAAGACGCCCCGCACGGCATGAGTGTGCCAGCGCATCTCGAGAGATGTCCATGCGAGCCGCCTGGGCTGTGGTGAACACGCCCTCGCTCTCGGAAAGCTCACTTATCGCCGTTATGTTGCTAAAGTACTTCATGCTGCAATTGTAGGATATTTTCATACTTTTGCAACGTGATTTTTGATTCTATACGATCGGTGCGCTTCGCCTATCCCATTTCTGCCGCCGGCTTGCCGTTAGGTCACCGCTCTCCGCTGCCAAGGTCTAATACTTTTCCGCGAAGTGAACGTCTGTTTTTGGACCCCTGAAGCATCCACATTTTTCGTCGGCAAAATCGCAGGATTTCAGCATCGAAACCGCAGGAAACGGCACCTCTAAAGTGTCGATGCTTCGGGGGTCCGATTTAGCTCGTTCACTTCTCGGGAAAGTATTAGACCTTGCTGCTAGCTACCCAGAAGGGCACCTCCCCCTTCCCCACCGCCACCCAAAAACTCATCCAACATTAATCTTGGCTCAAGAATCGCTTAATCTATAACCTGCACTATAGAGTTCGACCAAGGGCGGGGCGGCGCCGCGCAACGCAGGCCGCCGAACGCAACGCTCGCGCCCGGGCAGATCGCCCGGCGTCGCGCCCATCGAACGAAAGGACAGGTCATGGACGACCTCGAAAAAGTTGAAATCATCCGCACCAAGTGCAACGTGAGCTACACCGATGCCAAGGCCGCGCTCGACGCCGCCGACGGCAACGTTCTGGATGCCATCATTTGGCTCGAGTCGCAGGGCAAGACCCAGACCACGTCGGCGCACGCCGCCACCGAGTCCGAGCCGGTCGATGAGCCCTCGGCCGAGATGGTCGCTGCGCAGGCCGCCTACGAGAAGTCGAGCGAAAAGACCGACTTCTCCAAGAAGATGGACAGCGTGTGGGAATACCTCAAAAAGCTCTTCCGCCTGAGCCTGGATACCAAGTTTATCGCCACGCGCCGCGACGCCATCATCCTCAACATTCCCATCCTGATCCCCATCGTCGCCCTGTTTGCCTGGGGCGCCACGATTTGGCTGATGCTGCTTGGCCTGTTCTTTGGTATGCGCTACCGCATCGACAGCGACGGCGACGTGCCCGGCAGCATCAACAACCTGATGGACCACGCCGCCGATGCCGCGGACGGCATCAAGCAAAATCTGAACGACGACAAGTAATCGCAGATAGGGGCACGTATGGCACGAATCCTGATCGTAGAGGACGAGGAGAAAATCGCCCGCTTTGTGACGCTCGAGCTGGAGCACGAGGGCTACCAAGTGGAGCACGCCGCCGATGGCCGCACCGCCGTTGACCTGGCGATGGAGCGCGACTACGATCTGATTCTGCTCGACGTGCTGTTGCCGCAGCTCAACGGCATGGAGGTGCTGCGGCGCATTCGCAAGCACAAAGATGTGCCGGTGATCATGGTCACCGCGCGCGATGCCGTGATGGACAAGGTGGCCGGACTCGATGCCGGCGCCGACGATTACCTGACCAAGCCGTTTGCGATCGAGGAGCTGTTCGCACGGATCCGCGTGGCGCTGAAGCGCTCGGAGGCCGTGCGGGCGGCTTCGGGCGTTGGCGGCGTCGGTGCCGGGGAGGGCATAGCG
The DNA here is from genome assembly GCA_036298225.1 of Collinsella sp. GTDB lineage: Bacteria > Actinomycetota > Coriobacteriia > Coriobacteriales > Coriobacteriaceae > Collinsella. The sequence continues at coordinate 19,713 of JAXJJM010000003.1, read as the reverse complement.
GGCGGCGCGACCGGGAACGACGCCGCGATACCCCCAGCTGGCGACTCGGCCAAAACCTCTGCCGCGCCCTCCCCCGCCGCGCTCACCGTGGGTTCGGTTGCGCTCGATCCCGACCGCCGCGAAGTCACGGTCGGCGGCTCGCCCATCGTGCTGACCGCCCGCGAGTTCGACGTCCTCGCCCTGCTTATGGCACATGCCGACACCGTGCTCACGCGCGAGCGCATTGCGCACGAAGCGCTGGGCTACGACTACGTGGGCGACACCAACAACGTCGACGTACATATCGCGCACCTGCGCGCCAAGATCGAGGACGGCGGCAGCGCCCGCATCATCCAGACCGTGCGCGGGGTGGGCTATGTCTGCCGCGCGTAACGCCGAGACCAAGCGCGTCACCTCCATCGCCCGTGCCATCAACTGGAGCTACATGTGGCGCCGCTTGGCGAGCTACGTCTGGCTCGATCTGTTACTAGTGGTGATTGCGGCGACGATCCTCGTCTATGGATACAACCGGACACTGCCCGACGGCGCGTTTACCGCGGGGTGGATCCCCAGCGCCGCCGTTCACGGCATGTCGCTGACGCCTGCGCGTGGCTGGGACCTGACAACGCTCACCTATACCGTCGAGCTTGCGCGTACCACCAAGACCTTTCCCCTCGCGCAGGACCTCGCCGCGCTGTGGCCCCTCTATATCGTTGTTGTAGGCTGGCAGGTCATCAGCGTGCTCAACATGCTCGGCGGCGCCCGCCGCGTGCGCCGCACCATGGCACCGCTCAACGACTTGGCCCTGCGCGTGGACGAGCTCGGACGTATGCAGCTCGCCGGCGGCAAGATGGAAACGCTGGAGCAGGCTATCGAGCGCGCAAGCGTCGACTCGCCGAGCGTCACCACCGGCGACGCCGATCTGGCGAGTATCGAGGTCGCACTCAACCGCCTGCTGCGCCAGATGCAAGAGGCAAAGCTGCAGCAAATGCGCTTTGTCAACGATGCAAGCCACGAGCTGCGCACGCCCATCGCGGTGATTCAGGGCTACGTGAACATGCTCGACCGCTGGGGCAAAGACGACCCGGACGTGCTGGCAGAGTCCATTGCCTCGCTCAAGGCCGAAAGCGAGCATATGCAGGAGCTCGTGGAGCAGCTGCTGTTTTTGGCGCGCGGCGATGCCGGGCGCACGGTCCTGCGGCGTGCGGATACTAACCTGGCCGCACTGGTCGGCGAGGTATGCGAGGAATCGCAGATGATCGATGCCGCGCACACATATCGACTGGCGTACGATGCCGCACTTACCAGCGACCCGCGCTGCGACGCGCCCGTTGACGTGGCGCTCGTGAAGCAGGCTCTGCGCGTGATCGTGCAGAACGCCGCCAAGTATTCGGACGCGGGCACATCCATCTCGTTTGGCGTGACGCCGGATGCGGGCGCGGGCACGATCGACATAAGTGTTGAGGACGAGGGCATCGGCATGAACCAGGAATCCGCAGCTCACGCGTTCGAACGGTTCTACCGCGCCGACAACGCGCGCGATGCCGGCGCGCAGGGCTCGGGTCTGGGGCTTGCCATTGCCAAATGGATCGTCGACAGCCACGGCGGCGTCATCGGTGTGACCTCAGTCGAGGGCGTCGGCAGCCGCTTTACGATTCGCCTGCCACGATAGAAAGCCCCTCGGCATAAATAAAGGGATAAGGCCATGCGGCCCTATCCCTTTTTGCTAGCTATGGCAGCTTGTGCGCTACTCTCGGCACAGGTGCACGGCGAAGCCGGCGAACTCGCGCTTAAAGTACACGAGCTTGGTGCTACCGTCGGGCAGCAGCGCGCGCGACTCCTCGTTGACCTCGAGCCCACGCTTGGCAAACCACTTCTCGGCCGCATCGATGTCGTTGACGGCAAAGCCAATGTGGCCCTTGGCGCCACGACCATTCTGCTTCATGACCTCGACCAGCGAATCGTTAAAGTACGAAACCGGGGTCTCGATAACGGGCAGGCCCATCATCGTCGAGAACAGCTCCGCGATCTCCAAGGCGTCTGCCGGGTTGGCGGCGTTAATGCCCACATGGGCAACGCGCATACCAAAGAGCTCGACCGGATTGGCGTTCTGCTCACTCATACAGTCAGCGCCTACTGAGCCATGACGTCGAGGACGGCCTTCTCGGCAGCGACGCGGTTCATGCCGGTCATGAAGGGCACGCCGCTCACGTACGGGCAGGTAAGGCCCTCGGGGGCAACGGTGGTGGCGATCAGCAGGTCGGCGCCCTCGTCGCAAACGTCCTTGGCCTCGGAGATGGCGCACTGCACGATCTCATACTTGCCGGCATAACCGTTGGCGTCGAGCATGGTGGCGACCTTCTGGGCAACGAGCGTGGAAGTAGCAGCGCCAGCACCGCAAGCCAAAACGATCTTCTTCATAGGTAATGTCTCCCTTCATGGTTTACTTTAGGTAAGTGTACCGCAGCGAGCGATGGCGCTCGGCCTCGATACGCTTTTATGCCAGTTTGCTTGTGCGCTGCGTATAATACATCTAGTACGTGTTGTCATACCGCTCGCCTTACGAGCGACTAAGGACTCTGAAATGCCCGATTCCCGCACACTCTGGACCACCGTCGTTATCATCTGTATCGCCGTGTCGGTATTCTTTAGCGTCAAAAAACGCACCACGTTTAAGCGCCTGCAACAGCTTATGGCTGCCAAGCAGTGGGACGAGTTCGATCGCCTGCTCGACAGCAAGCTCACCAGCATGCTGTACCCGCGCTACAACCGCGACTACCTGCGCCTGAACTCCTATCTGCTGCGCGAGGACCACAAGCGCGCCGACGAGATGTTCGATTTGCTGCTGGGGCTCAACCTGCCCAAAATGCAGCGCGTCGACCTGGTGATCAAGGCTTTTAACTACTACGTTGGCCAGGAGGACCGCAAAAAGTCCAAGGAGCTGCTGCACGAAATCAAGGGCTTTGAGGGCGGTCAGGCCGAGGCGGTCGCACACGAATGCCAGCTGATGTACGACACGATGATCCTCAAGCGCCACAACGACATTCCCGAGCTAGAGCGCATGCTCAAAGAGGCCGGTGACGACAAGGTCAAGAGCTGCCGCCTGGAATACCTGCTGGCTCTGCAGTACAAGAACAAGGGCGACGAAGCCAAGTTCCAGGAATTCCTGGAGAAGTCGGGCAGGCACTCGATGGCTGTCAACGCGTAACGGACGGCTTGTGCTAGACTTCTAGTCTTACGGGGGCGTGGCGGAATTGGCATACGCAGGAGACTTAAAATCTCTCGCCGCAAGGATTGTGGGTTCGAGTCCCACCGCCCCTACCATATGGAGCTTTCGAGCCCGTGTCCCCAAGGGATGCGGGCTCGTTTCTTTTGGACGCCGGTGGGGCTCGAACCCGCGAAGGGGCGAGCGTCAAGCGGACGCGCAGCGTCCGCAGCGAGCCGGCGAGGGCGCCGGCAGGCGTCCGAAGCCGGTGCGGATTTGCACAGCAAATACGCAGACGTCCCACCGCCCCGCGCTTCAGAAAGTCAGCTAATTTAGGACGAGCTAAAAAGACTGCTTCGGCCCCTTAGAAGTTGCGGTGGAATAGATCCTGTTTATACCGTTTACCGGCCCATTTAGGAACTATTTCACCGCAATTCAAAGGGAGACGGCTAAAGAGCGCTCAGGCTCGGGGTCCAGGCGATGGTGGGGGCGGCGCCGTCGAGAGCCTCGTTGATGGTGGCGGCCATGCCGGCAAGTAGGCTGTTCTCGCTTACAGTGAGCGTCTTGTAGCCGCCAGCGCGCATGAGCTCGCGGATCACCACGGCGCCAGCCAAGATCACGCCCGCGCGTTTGGGCTGCACGCCTGGCAACGCGGCAATGCCTGCGACATCCAGCGCAGACATGCGCTCGATAGCGGCCGAAATCTGCTCCATCGAAAGCTCGCGCAGGTGCACAAAGCTCGAGTCATACGGTTCCAACTCGTGGACCAGCGCCACGAGCGTGGTGACGGTGCCGCCCACTGCGACCAAGCGTTCGGCGCGCTCAAAGTCGCTGGGCAGGCCTTCAAAATAGGCGGCGAACTGCTCACCTGCCCACGCGGCAGCGGCAGCAAGCTCGCCGTCCGCAGGCGGCAGCGCCGAGAAGAACCGCTCCGTCACGCGGCGACAACCGATGTCCAGCGAACGCGTGCCCTCCAGCGCAAAGACCCCACGCTCCGGCGCATAGACGCCCGTCGCGAGCTCCGTTGATCCGCCGCCCGAATCGGCAACAATGATGCGCTCGCCGGCAAAGTCGTGCGCCACGCCAAAAAACGTCAGGCGCGCCTCGACCTCGCCCGGAATCACCTGCGGTTCGAGCCCCAGCTCACGCAGACCGTCCAGCAGCAGTGCGGCATTGGATGCATCGCGCGCGGCGCTCGTGCATGTGGTGCAAATGCACGCGGCCCCAAAGGCACGCGCCTCGTCCACAAACATGCGGCATGCAGCGAGCACGCGCTCGACCGCCGCCTCGCAAAAGCGACCCGTCGCGTCCACACCCTCGCCCAGGTCGGTAATCTCGGTATGCTTGGACGATTCCACGATCGCCCCGCCCTCGACCTGCGCCAGCACCAGTCGCGACGACACCGTTCCCAGATCGATCGCCGCCACCTTATATCGTTTGCAATCTGCCATTGCGAGCTCCCCTCCGGGCGCTATTTGCCGTTGGACACGACCGTCTGGCCCTCGACACCGTTAAACCCAAACAGCATGTCGAGCGCCTGGATGTACCACGGGGCGTCCTTACCGACTTCTTCGATTTCCTTGGCAACTTCGCTGGCCTTCTTGGCGTTCGACGACTTCTTGCTCGAAGACGAATCCGAATCGTCGTCCAGGCCCTGCACTTCAATCCTCTTCTCGCCGGGCATCACCAGGCCCAGATCCTCGGACGCCGCATCCTTAATGCCCTCCTCCGAGAGCAGTTTGTCGACGCTTTTTTGCAGCTCATCATTGTATTGCTGACGAATCTCGACCTGCTTGGCCAAGATATCGCTCGAACGCTTTGCCACGTACAGATCGCGCACGGGGAAATACAGGCTCACGAGCACCAGGGCAACGACAATGCCGATGAATAGCCCTCGCTGAGGACCGTGGGTAAAGTCGTAGATCGCCTTGACCACCGCGTTGTCGTTGGCGTAGTGCATAAAGTCCGAGCCCGAAAAACAGTTCGAAGGCCTGCTCGACCTATCGTGCGTTTGAGCCGACGAGCGCTGAGCATGCGACGAACGTGCCGGGCGCACTGGTCCATCTGTCGAAGTATTCACTTGAGCATTGGGGCGCGAGGTACTTGTCGGGCGCTGCATGGAGCGGTCGGCGCCGGCGTAGGCGGACCCACCGAGCTGCACCGTGCGCGCACGGCGAGGCGACGGCTCACGCGAACCGGCGGAATAGTACCTGTTGTCGTAAATCTGATCCATGTGCGCCTTGTGCGGTTGAGGTTTGTTTGCGCTAAGTATTCTAGTTATAGCACGAGCGCCCGCACCGCCTTCGCCAGCCTTTGCTCGACATAAAAAAGGCGCTGAGTCATATGGCCCAGCGCCCAATGGTGCTCAACAGCGCCCGGCTGGAGCAAGGCAAATCCGAGTCTTCCCCGCCCCCGCGACCTCCGCGTGCCTAGCGAATGTTGTAGAACGCGGCCTTGCCGGCGTAGCGCGCGCTGCCCTCGAGCTCGCCCTCGATGCGGATGAGCTGGTTGTACTTGGCGATGCGGTCGCTGCGGCACGGGGCGCCCGACTTGATCTGGCCGGCGTTGACGCCCACGACCAGGTCGGCGATCGTGGAGTCCTCGGTCTCGCCGGAGCGGTGGCTCACGATGCAAGCGTAACCGGCCTCCTTGGCGGTCTCGATGGCCTCCAGCGACTCGGTGAGCGTGCCGATCTGGTTGACCTTGACCAGGATCGCGTTGGCGGCACCCAGCTCGATGCCCTTCTTGAGGCGCTCGGTGTTGGTGACGAACAGGTCGTCGCCCACCAGCTGCACCTTGTTGCCAATGCGACGGGTGAGCTCAACCCAGCCGTCCCAGTCCTCCTCGGCCATGCCGTCCTCGATGGAGATGATGGGATAGGTGTCGACGAGCTTCTCCCAGTAATCGACCATCTGGGCACTCGTGTACTCAACACCCTCGCCCTTGAGCTCGTACATGCCGGTCTCGGCGTTGTAGAACTCGGTCGAGGCCGGGTCCATGGCGTACATGAAGTCGACGCCGGGCTTAAAGCCGGCCTTCTCCACGGCCTTGGTGATGTACTCGAACGGCTCGGCATTGGTCTTGAGGTTGGGCGCAAAGCCGCCCTCGTCGCCCACGCCGCCGCCCAGGCCGGCCTCATGCAGCACGCCCTTGAGGGTGTGGTAGACCTCGGCGCACCAACGCAGGCCCTCGGCAAAGCTCGGGGCGCCCACCGGCATGATCATGAACTCCTGGAAGTCGACGTTATTGTCGGCATGCACGCCGCCGTTGAGGATGTTCATCATGGGCGTGGGCAGCAGATGGGCGTTGACGCCGCCCAGGTACTGGTACAGCGAAAGACCCGCCGACTCGGCAGCGGCGCGGGCGACGGCCAGCGACACGCCCAGGATGGCGTTGGCACCGAGCTTGGTCTTGTTGGGGGTACCGTCCGCGGCGATCAGCGCGGCATCGACGGCGCGCTGGTCGAAGGCGTCGAGGCCCACGACGGCGTTAGCGCACTCGTTATTGACGTGCTCGACGGCCTGAGAGACGCCCTTGCCCAGGTAGCGGCTCTTGTCGCCATCGCGCAGCTCGCAGGCCTCAAAGGCGCCGGTCGAAGCACCCGAAGGCACCATTGCGCGGCCAAAGCTGCCGTCCTCGAGCACGACCTCGACCTCGACGGTGGGATTGCCGCGGCTGTCGAGCACCTCGCGACCGTAGACGTCCAAAATATCGCTCATGTTGTCTCCCTCTCACTTGGAAACGGGCTGAATGCTTGGCGACCGGCCAACCGTACACCATCGGTGTGCCTCCGTAAGTTAGCCATGTCGCACTTTTTGCATTATGCCCTAAGTTAGCCGAGGGATACAATTGTTTTTCGAAAAATTTAGCGGGAACGATGAGGCGTGTCAGCCCGTCGTTCCAGCAGTCTTACTCCTCCGCCTTTGCGGCATCCCACAGGTCGTTGAGGCCGTGGGTCGAAAGCTCGGCAAGATCCACGTGAGCATCGGCCGCCATCTGCTCCATCGCGGCCCAGCGGCGGCGGAACTTTGCCGTGCTGGCGCGCAGGGCGCTCTCGGCGTCGATCCCCTCTTTGCGCGCGACGTTGACCAGGGCAAAGAGCAGATCGCCAAACTCCATTTCGCGCTCGGGCGTTCCGGGGGCCTCGGCCTCAAACTCGGCACGTTCCTCGGCGACCTCGTCCCACACGTCCTGGACCGTCTCCCACTCAAAGCCCACGGCAGCCGCCTTGCGCGACACCTTCTGAGCCTGCATCAGCGCCGGCAGATGCGTGGGCACGCCGTCGAGCAGGCCCTCGGGCGCAGCCTCGCCCGCCGCCACGGCCTTGTCCTTGGCAGCCCTCTCGGCAAGCTTGACCTCGTCCCAAATCTTGAGTACCTCGTCGGAGCTGTCGGCATCCACATCGCCAAACACGTGCGGATGACGGCGAATGAGCTTGGCGTCGATATCGCGCGCCACGTCGGCCAGCGTAAACTCGCCGGCATCCGCCGCAATTTGCGCATGCAGCACCACCTGCATGAGCACATCGCCCAGCTCCTCGCGCAGATGCGCCGCGTCGTCCGCCTCGATGCAATCGAGCGCCTCGTAGGCTTCCTCGATCATGTTCTTGCCAATGCTGCGGTGCGTCTGTTCGCGGTCCCACGGGCAGCCATCGGGCTGACGCAGACGCCAGATGGTCTGCACCAGATGCTGCAGCTCGGCCGACGCGTCGACCAGCGTGGACAGATCGCGCGAGCCCTCGGCATTTTGCTGAGCCATGTGCTGCGCCATGGTTATTCCTCCTCCAGGATCACGTGGCGGAACGCACCGCCCTCGTAGATGCCGTAGCTGTGCGTGCCGTCCTTGGGGATGCTCACGCTGCCGGGGTTGAAGAGCCACAGGCCCGGGTGCGCCTCGCTTGCCTCGTTAACCTTGATGTGCGTGTGACCGTAGACGAGCGCGGAGCCCTCGGGCAACGCGGGCGCGTGGTCGACGCTGTTGTGCATGCCGGCGCCAAAGACGTGGCCGTGCGTCAGGAACAGCTCGCGGCCGGTCTCGTCGAACAGCGTGGCGTAGTCGGCCATGACGGGGAAGTCGAGCACCATCTGGTCGACCTCGGCATCGCAGTTGCCGCGTACCGCGATGATGCGGTCGGCCAGGGCGTTGAGCAGCGGGATTACGCGCTTGGGGGCGTAATCGCGCGGCAGGTCGTTGCGCGGACCGTGGTAGAGCAGGTCGCCCAGCAGGACGATGCGGTCGGGCTGCTCGGACTCGATGGCGGCGACCAGGCGCTCGGCCCAATATGCAGAGCCGTGGATGTCGGAGGCGATGAGGTATTTCATGGGGGATCCTTTCGGGATGGGGTTAATGCGGCTGGGCACGGGATGTCGCCGGCCGCGCTATTCAAATCGCAGTGCCGCGCTCTGGGCCGCCTGCATCACGCGCTGGAGCGGCACGCCGTGCTCGCGGGCAAGGCGGGCGCAGTCCTCGTACTCGGGCGCTGCACGCTCGCTGCCGTCGGGCAGGGTGGCCACCTTGACGAACACCTCGCCCCATGGCGTCGTTACGCGCTCAAAGCGGCGTGGTAGGCAAACGCGCTCCATAACCTGGCGACGAATGCCGTTGGTCGTGGTTTCCAAGAAGATGATCGTCTGCAGGCGCTCGATATCCTCGTAGGTGCAGATTACCTGCAGCTGCCAGCCGGGGCGGCCTTTCTTACAATAGAGGGGCAGCCAGTGCACCTCGCGCGCACCCGCCTCGCGCAGGCGGTCGGCGGCGTAGGCGAGTACCTCAGGCGACGCGTCGTCGATGTCGCATTCCAGCTTGACGATGGTTTCGGGCGCATCGGTCTCGCGGGACAGCGGGGATGTGCTATCGCATGGCATACGGTCCGGCTCCTTTCCGCGCGGGCTCGTTTTGTTCATCCAAACGCTAGCACATCGGACGTGGCACAAGCGTGACTTTCGTCCGTCGCCGCCCTCGCCCCCATCCAAACGTGTACGTCAGCCTCCAAACATGTCATTATTTGTCGGTTTTGGAGGCTGACGTACACGTTTTGAGAGCAAGCGAGGCCGCACCACGCGCCGCGCAACCTTTCCAATCGATTTCGATCCCCGGCGTGCCCGGCGTGTTGAGAGCTGCGCCATTACAATGAAGCGGATTCGCTTGACGCAAAGGAGCCGCTATGCCCATGTGCCCGCTGGTCGATTGCCATACCCACACCTCGTTTTCGGACGGGCATGCCTCGTTTGAGGACAACGTCCGTGCCGCTGCTGCGGCCGGCTGCCGCGTCATGGTCTCGACCGACCATCTCACCCTGCCCGCCAGCATGGATGCTAACTGCGAGGTGCAGGTTACTGAGGGCGACCTCCCGGCGCATCGTCTGGCTTTTGAGGACGCTCGCAATCTTGCCGCTCAGATTGCGCCAGAACTCACCTTTATCTACGGTTTCGAATGCGATTGGTACGAGGGCTGCGAGCCTTTGGTTGAGCGCTGGTCCCAGGGCGCCGTCGTGCGCCTGGGCAGTGTGCACTGGATTGGCAACCCAGGCGATATCATGGCCGGTGCCGCGGGTACGGCGGGAACGGAGGACGTCGCTCGTCCCGATACGCCCGATTCGCGCTGCGGCTGGATCGACGATGACACCAACTTGCACGTTTGGGAAAACCTGGGGGTACGCGGCGTGTGGGAGCGCTATGTCGATGACTGGTGCCGCGCCTGCGAGAGCCCGCTTAACTTTGATGTGATGGCTCATCCCGACCTGGTCATGCGCTTTTCGAAGGAAGGCTTTGCACCCGATTTTGACCCCGCACCGCTCTGGAAGCAGATGGCAGAGTGTGCACACGACACGGGCCGCCGCGTTGAGGTCTCGACGGCCGCACCGCGCAAGGGGCTCGACGACTACTACCCCGCGACCGGCCTTTTGCGCCGCTTTGCCCATGCCGAAGTGCCGATCACCTTTGGCTCGGACGCGCACCGCGCCTGTGATATCTGCTGGATCATCCGCGAGGCCCAGGCCCACGCCTACGACTGCGGTTATCGAACCTTCGACATCCCCCACCTCACCGGAGAATGGGAGTCCACACCCCTCGCCTAACTAGTCGTTTAAGAACGTCCCCAATGACTAGTGGCGGCGGGCGTTGAGTTCGCCGGCAAGCTCGTCGAGGGTGATACCGTAGCGCTCAAGGGTTACGAGCAGGTGGTAGACCAGGTCGCCGGCCTCGTAGCGGATGTGATCGTGATCGTTATCCTTGCAGGCCATGATCACCTCGCTCGACTCCTCGGCAAGCTTCTTGAGCAGCTCATCCTCGACGTCGGTCAGCAGACGCGCGGTATAGCTCTCCTGCGGCGATGCATCACGACGACCGTGAATCACCTCGGCCAGACCTGTCAGCGTCTCACCGATATTTCCATCCTGAATGTTTGCGGTGCGCACACCCATAGTTCAATCCTTTCTGGTGGCCGAGCGTCTAATCGAGCGCCCGCCCTACGCGAGTTTCTTAAAGAAGCAGGTACGGTTGCCGGTGTGGCAAGCCGGGCCCGGCGAGTCAACCTTGACCAGCAGCGTATCGCTATCGCAGTCGGCCCAGAGCTCCTTGACCGCTTGCATATTGCCGCTCGTCGCGCCCTTGTTCCAGAGCTCCTGGCGACTGCGGCTCCAAAACCACGTGGTGCCGGTCTTGAGCGTCAACCCCACCGACTCCTCGTTCATCCAAGCAACCATAAGCACCTCGCCGGTGTCATATTGCTGAACCACACAAGGAATCAACCCACGGGCGTCGTATTTCAGCTCGGTAGCATTTACCACCTCAGTCATCATTCCTCCCAAGTAATTACCGTGAACATCGCAGGTCGGCGAGGCTTGCCCAGGTGCCGCAGGTTGCCGCGAAAGAGGAGCGACGCGTACTTTGGTACGCGAGCGACGGTTTGAACGGCAAGATGCGGTGCCTGGACAAGCCGCAGCGAAGCCCGCAGCATTAGAAGTCCAACCTCACAGGAATGCCCTGCGACGCCATATACTCCTTCACCTGGCGAATGCTGAACGTCCCAAAGTGAAAGACGCTTGCCGCCAGTACGGCGTCGGCTTCGCCCTCGATCACACCCTCAGCAAAATGCTCGAGCGTGCCCACGCCGCCGCTCGCGATGACGGGAATCGGCACCGCGCGCGCCACGGCGCGGGTGAGCGCCAGGTCAAAGCCGGCCTTGGTGCCGTCGCGGTCCATACTGGTGAGCAAGATCTCGCCGGCGCCGCGACGGGCCGCCTCCTCGGCCCACGCCACCGCGTCGATACCCGTGGCGTTGCGGCCGCCTGCGGTAAAGACCTCCCACTTGTCGGCACCAGATGCGCCGGGCAAACCGACGCGCTTGGCATCGATCGCCACGACCACGGCCTGGCTGCCAAACGCCGCGGCAGCCTGGCTAATCAACGACGGATCGCGCACGGCGGCAGAGTTAAGCGACACCTTGTCGGCGCCGGCTGCAACCATGGTGCGCATGCCCGCCAGGTCGCGAAAGCCGCCGCCCACGGTATAGGGAATAGCGAGCTCCTCGGCCGCATGCGCCGCCATCTCGATGGTCGTCGCGCGGTTGTCGCTCGTGGCGGTAATGTCCAGGAAGACAACCTCGTCCGCACCCTCGCGGTCGTAGGCGCGGGCTAGCTCCACCGGGTCGCCCGCATCGCGCAGGCTCACAAAGTTGACGCCCTTGACCACGCGGCCGTCCTTGACGTCCAAGCAGGGAATCACGCGTTTGGTAAGCATGGGCTACTCCTCCCCTCGGGCGGCGGCTAGCGCCTGGGCCAGCGTAAAGTTGCCCTCGTAGAGCGCACGGCCGGTAATGGCGCCCTCAATAGCATCCTCACCCACCGCGGCCAGTGCGCGGATATCGTCGAGCGTCGAGATACCACCCGAAGCCACGACGGGAAAGCCCGCGACCTCGGCCACATGACGATACGCCGCCACATCGATGCCCGTCTGCATGCCATCGCGCGCGATGTCGGTATACACCAGATGCTTAAAGCCCAGCTCGGAAAGCTGCGCCACGGCATCGTCGAGTGCCACGCCCGCGCCGTCGCGCCAGCCGTTCACCTTGACCTGGCCGTCGCGTGCGGCGATATCTGCCACCAGCAGCTCGCCAAAGCCGCGAGCCGCCACCTCGGCAAATCCCGGCTCGGTCACGATCACCGTGCCCAGCGCGATGCGACGCGCGCCATAGCCGGCAAGCTCGTCGATGCGCGCGAGCGAGCGAACGCCGCCGCCCACGTCCACGGACAGACCGTCGACGCCGCAGATAGCCTTTATCGCCGCCGAGTTGGCAGCGCACGCGTCCTCGTCCTCGCCAAAGGCAGCGGACAGGTCGACGACGTGCACCCAGCTCGTGCCCTGCTCGGCAAAGGAGCGGGCAACGGCCACGGGGTCGTCGGAATATACCTTGCAGCGGCTCCGGTCACCGCGCTCCAGGCGCACGACCTTACCGCCGATCAAATCGATTGCGGGAAACAGAATCATCGGCCGGCCCCCTCGACGATGCTCACAAAGTTTTTAAGAATGCGCTGACCCAGCGCGGAGGATTTCTCGGGATGGAACTGGCAGCCCCACACGTTGCCATGGCGCACGATGCACGGGAAGCTCCGCGTATAGTGCGTGCGCGCCAGCACATCGGCGGCATCGGCATCGTCGGACACCGCGTAGCTGTGGGTGAAGTACATGTTGGCACCCTCGGCAAAACCAGTAAGCAGCGGATCGGCCGCACCGGTGGGCGTCATGTGCACCTGGTCCCAGCCCACGTGCGGCACCTTCAGGCGACTCGACTCCAAGCGCGTGCACGAACCGCACATAATACCCAGGCCATCGACCCAGGGGCCACCGGCCTGCTGGGGGGTGTTGCCATCGGCAACCGCGCCCTCGTCCGCAGGCACGCCTTCGTTGCCGCGCTCAAAAAATAGCTGAAGGCCCAGGCAAATGCCGAGCAGCGGAGTTCCGGTGGCGACAGCATCGAGCACCGCGTCCGCCTCGCCACTCTGGCGCATAAAGGCGATCGCGTCATAGAACGCGCCCACGCCCGGAATGACCAGGCCGTCGACGCGGCGGATCTGCTCCGGATCGTCCGATGTGCAGGCGGCGGCACCGGCGCGCGCAAGCCCGCGCACGACGCTCGACAAGTTGCCCTTGTGGTAGTCAACTACCACGATCTTCGGTTCGCCCACGCGACCCTCCTTTTCCCCATTCAAAACCTGTCCCTTTTTTGGCAGGTTACAGCGATCCCTTGGTGCTGGGGATGCCCTGCACGCGGGGATCGAGCTCGCAGGCGTGGCGCATCGTGCGGCCCACGGCCTTAAAGGCAGCCTCGATAATGTGATGCGAGTTGCTGCCCGCCAGCTCGCGCACGTGCAGCGTGAGCTTGGCGTCACGCGCAAAGGCGTAGAAGAACTCGACGGCCAGCTCGGTATCGAAGCTGCCCACGCGCTCGGTCGGCACGGGCAGCTCGCAGTAGGCCTGCCCACGGCCCGAAATATCAACAGCAGCCATCACGAGCGTCTCGTCCATGGCGATCGCCGCGTCGGCAAAGCGCGTAATGCCCGCCTTGTCGCCCAGCGCCTGGCAAAACGCCTCGCCCAGCACAATACCCGTGTCCTCGACGGTGTGGTGCGCATCGACCTCCACGTCGCCCACCGCGTGCACCGTCAGATCGAACAGACCATGGCGGCCAAAAGCGTTGAGCATGTGGTCGAAAAACGGCACGCCGGTCGAGATATCGCACACGCCAGATCCGTCCAAGTCGAGCTTTACGACAATGTCGGTCTCGCCCGTCTTGCGGGTTACCTCAGCATAGCGGTCCATCTACATCTCCTCCTTCACCAGCGTGGCAAACGCGGCCAGCACCTCGTCGTTTTCCTGCGGGGTACCCACGGTAATGCGTAGGCAGTCCGCGAGCCCCGGCGCATAGCTAAAGTCGCGCACCAAAATCGAATACTCGTCGCGCAGACGCTCGCGCACGTGCGTGGCATGCGGCGTGCGCACGAGCACAAAGTTCGCCGCGCTCGGCCACGCCTCCACGGGCAGACCCTCGGCAGCCATTGCGTGCAGGGTACACAGTTCACGCTCGCGCTCGGATGCAACCTGTGCCACCACGGGCGCGTACGCGTCGCGGGCACGCACGCAGGCAAGCGCGGCGGCCTGGCTCAGCACGTTAACCGAATAGATCTGGCGAATCGCCGCGAACACGTCGATGACCTCGGGCGCCGCAATCACATAGCCCAGACGCGTGCCGGCGGCGCCAAACGCCTTGGACAGCGTGTGCAAAATCACCAGGTTGGGATGCTCGGCGATAAGGCCTTGCACCGTGGTGGCCGCGCCAAACGAATCGTCCGCAAACTCAACGTAGGCCTCGTCGACCATTACCATGCCGGGGCACGCATCGCACAGGGCCGCGACAAAGTCGAGCGGCGTCACATCGCCCGTGGGGTTATTGGGCGAGGTCACGATCGCCAGATTGCACTCGGGCGCCGCTGCGAGCACAGCCGCTTGGTCGAGCTCAAAGGTCGCCGGGTCGCGCCACACGTCGCGCACCTCGGTCTGGCACAGCGACGCAAAGAACGCATACTCGCTAAAACACGGTGGGCAGTTGAGCAGGGTCCGCCCCGCGCCGCCAAACGCCAGCAGGTAGTTATAGAGCAGCTCGTCTCCGCCGTTGCCCACGCAGATGTTCTCGCGCGTCACGCCATGCCAAGTGGCAAGCTCGTCGCGCAGGTCGTTGGACATGGGATCGGGATAGCGGTTGAGCGGCGTGGCAACCAGGGCCGCGTCGACCGCCTCGCGCACGCCGGCCGGCACGGGATAGGTGTTCTCGTTGGCCGAAAGGTTGATGCGCGTGGGCGTAAAGTTAGGATCGTAGGGCTCAATACCGGCCAGGTAAGGCTGGACGAGTTCCTTCATGCGGGGCGTCAGCTCGGCCATATTAGGCCCCCTCGACGACCGCGCCAGTGGCACCGCCCGCAGCTGCCGCCAGGTCCACGCCCTCGGCGACCGTCGCGGTCGTATCACCCGGCCAGGCGACCTTGGTCAGGTCGGCCGCGGCCAGCGACTCGGCACTCACGGCACCCTCGCCCTGCTCCAGCACGCGGCGGCGCAGTGCGGCCGAAAGCGCGTGCGCCCACAGGCCCTCGGCCTCGGCCAGGCGCTGCGTCGCGGGAGCGTCGGAGAGCAGACCCTCGGGCGTATAGCAAATGACGCTCGAGCGCTTAACGAACTCTTCGACCGAAAGCGGGTTGGAGAACATGGCCGTGCCGCCGGTCGGCAGCGTGTGGTTGGGGCCGGCAACATAATCGCCAAGCGGCTCGGAGCTCCAAGCGCCCACAAAGATGGCGCCGGCGTTGCGAATGCCGCCAAGCAGGCCCATCGCATCCTTGCAGTGCAGCTCCAGGTGCTCGGGCGCCACGGTGTTCACGGCCTCGACGGCGGCAGCCATATCGGCGGCCACCACGATGGTGCCTTCGTTGTCGAGCGAGGCGCGCGTGATCTCGGCACGCGGCGACTGCGCCACCAGAATGTCGATACCAGCCTCGACCTCGCGCGCAAACTGCTCGTCGCAAGTCACCAGATAGCAGGCTGCCAGCGGATCGTGCTCGGCCTGGGCCATCAGGTCTGCCGCGACCACCATGGGCTTGGCCGTGGCATCGGCCAGTACGCAGACCTCGGAGGGACCGGCGACCATATCGATACCCACGTCACCCGAGACAATCTGTTTGGCAGCGGCGACAAAGGCGTTGCCCGGGCCGGTGATCTTGTCGACACGCGGAATGGTCTCGGTACCGTACGCCAGCGCGGCCACGGCCTGGGCGCCGCCCACCATATAGATCTCGTCCACGCCACCGAGCTTGGCGGCCGCGAGCGTATACGGGCTGATCAGGCCATCTTTTTGCGGCGGAGTCACCATGACCACGCGCTTGACGCCGGCCACCTTGGCGGGAATGGCGTTCATGAGCACGGTGGAGGGATACTGCGCGCGGCCGCCCGGCACGTAGATGCCGGCCGCAGCAAGCGGGGTCACCTTAACGCCGAGCATCGTGCCGTCCGGGCGCGTGGTAAACCAGCTCTGCTCGACCTCGCGCTGGTGGAACTCGCGAATCTGGCATGCGGCCTTTTCGAGCGCCGCGACAAAGGCGGGATCGAGGCCTTCGAGCGCGGCATCGATCTGCTCTTGCGGCAGACGGAAGCTCTGCAGCTCAACACCATCAAAACGCTGGCAATAGTCGCGCACCGCGGCATCGCCGTTGGCGCGCACGTTGGCTACGATATCGCGGGCAGCGTCGACGATGTTTTGCGGCAGCACGCCCTTGCGGTTGAGCTGGTTGGTAACGAGGCGCTCACCGGGAACAAGCTTGATGGTCTTCATATCGGTATCCCCTATCGGCCGAGGTTGCGTCTGAAAAACGAAAGGCCGGGCGGCGGCGCCAATCAGCCCGCAGCCCGGACGTTGGGGCGCCCGTGCGTGCTCGCGCTATTGCGCCGAGCCCGCGACGGGCTCAAAATGCTTGTCCTTCACGGCCGCGGCCAGGCGATCTGCCAGATTACGCACGCGCGGATCCAAGCGAGCGGCACCCGGATTGACGAAGAAGCGCGCCGTGCAGTCCATAATGCGACCAGTAATAACCAGGTCGTTGTCACGCAGCGTGGCGCCCGTGGCGGTGATGTCTACGATACGGTCGGTCATGCCGACAATGGGGCCCAGCTCGATGTTGCCGTGCAGCGAAACGATGTCGGCGTTCACGCCGCGCTCGGCATACCAGGCGCTCGCGATGCGCGGGTACTTGGTGGCCACGCGAAGCGACCCGCGGCGGGCATAGTTGCGCTCGGCCTGGCCGGCGCGCCACGCGGGCTCCGCCTCGATAAAGGTGCACAGACCGTAGCCCAGATCGACCAGCTGCAGCAGGTTGAGGTCTGCCTCGATAAGCGAGTCCCAACCGCAGATGCCGCAATCGGCACCGCCGCAGCCCACAAAGGCGGGCGCGTCGCCGGGACGCACGATGACAAACTCGATATCGCCGACCGTGCCCTCGCCGGCACGCGTGTCGCGGCCGCGCACGATCAGGTGACGGCCGGGGTCGCGCAGCTCAGAGACGTCCAAGCCCGCGGCCTCGAGCACGGCGAGCGTGTCGGCCTTAAGCGAGCCCTTGGGCACGGCGATGCGCAGCGGGCCCTCGGTGCCGCGCCCCACGGCATGGTCACCATCGGAAGCAGCGTCCTCGGCCGAGGTGCGCGCGGCCTCCAGACGCTCGAGCGAAAAGGCAAAGCCCGCCGCCGGCACCTCGATGCCGTCGCCAAATGCACCGGTAAAGATGGAGTCGTAGCGACCGCCCGAGCCCACCGGATCGGGCAGGCCACCGGCATAGGCCTTAAAGACCAGGCCCGTGTAGTAATCAAAGGAGTTCATGATGGAGAAGTCGAAGGACAGCACCTGAGCGTCCTCGGGAGCCAAGCCCTCGACCAGAGCGCGTAGCTCGTGCGTGAGCGGCGCGACGATACCGGCGGTAACCAGCAACGCATCCACGCGATCGAGTACCTCGGCTCCGCCGTGCAGACGCGGCAGCTCGCTAATGGCGGCCTTGACGGCATCGGACTCGGCGCTGGCAGCCACGCGGGCATCGAGGCCCACAAAGTCGTTGGCATGCACGCAGCGCAAGGTCTCGGCAGCCAGCTCACGATCCTCGCATACCGCGAGCAATTCCTTAAAAGGACGCACGCTACCTGCGATAATGCGCGCATCGGGAAGCGCCAGCTCGCGTACGACCTCCGCCACCAGCGAGACGATCTCGACATCGCCCGCGGTATCGCCCGCGCCGATAAGCTCAAAGCCCAGCTGCGTAAACTGACGCGAGCCACCGGCATTGCGCTGGCACTCGCGAACCACCGGCGCCTCGTAGCGAAGGCGCAGGGGCAGGTCGGCCGCGCGCATGCGGGTCGAAACCAGACGCACGATCGGCAGCGTGTTGTCGGGACGGACCACCAGCAGGCGGCCGTCATCATCAAAGAGCTTAAACGGCGTGTCCGCAATGCGGCCGCCTTCCTCGAGCGAACCCTTGTCCTCGAGCAGCGGCGTCTCGACCGGAAGGTAATGATGCTCCCTAAAGCAGCCCTTCACCGTACATGCGATCTCCTCGCGTGCCTGAGCCTCCTCGGGCAATATGTCCCGGAATCCCCACGGTGTGGCCGTCATCTGGTGAGCCTCCTCATGCTGCGTTTCATATAAGAACGAAAGACCGGCATAGCTCCGCCGGTCTTTTGGGTACTTTAGCATACTAGAGTGCTTGCGGGGAAAATCCTTGTCCGCAGCTCACACCGTATTCATTTGGAAACATAGGGGCAGACGCTCAGCTAAATCTGACGATTATCTAGGCCAACCAGAAACCATATCCCGTTTTTCGTCTAAAAACTGGGATGCGGTTTCCGGTTGAGGTCCTCAGCGGAAAGTGTGTCCCATTCTGAGCGCCTGTTCTGGGACGTGCTTTCCGCCAGAAGCCTCAAGCGGAAAGCACGTCCCGTTTCTCAAAAAGCGTCAAACGCCAACTCGGCGCCCTGTCCCACTTAGGCGCCAATCGCGCGTCGGTACTCCGCCATAACCTGAGCGTCGGCTGCCGCGGGGTCGGCAAAATAGCGCCAGTCATAGGTCTCGGCCGAAACAACTCCGCGATAGCCGCGCGCCACCAACCTATCCAGGTCGGCGCGCATATCGCGGTCGCCGTCACCCCAGGCAAGATGCGTCGTGCCATCTGCCGCAACATCGACAAAATGCACGTGGGCGACATCATCGCCAAGCAGGTCGAAATAATCGTCGATGGTATCCCCTGCCACCGCCATAGCGCCCAAATCCAGACACGCCTTAAGTGCCGGATGATCAACTGCCTCGATCATGCGCTTCGTATCGGCCGCCGAGTTCACGATCATCGACTCAACCGGCTGTAGGGCCTCGAGTACCAGTCGCACGCCGCGCTCTCCCGCATGCTCGGCAATCGCACGCAGCATCGAGGCGCTGCGGCCCCACGCGTCCTCGATCGGCTCGTTCAAAAATGCCCAGCCGCTCGAGACCATGACCTGCTCGGCTCCAAG
Source organism: Collinsella sp. (assembly GCA_036298225.1). Classification (GTDB taxonomy): domain Bacteria; phylum Actinomycetota; class Coriobacteriia; order Coriobacteriales; family Coriobacteriaceae; genus Collinsella. The sequence goes on along the minus strand of JAXJJM010000003.1, from coordinate 447 downwards.
TTCCGCCGCGATATCCACAACGTTCTTAAAGTACGCGAGCGTGCGGGCGCGCGCCTCATTCCCGCGCGCCGCGATATTCCACGGCTTGGGGTTGTTCTGTTCGGGACAAAGCCCCACAATCCGAACCCCATACCGCTGTGATAGCTCCCGCACCTGCTCGAGCGAATCGTATCCATGGCAATCGACATACAGATGCATCGCCCCGGTCCAAAGCTCGCAACACGTGTAGCCCGAGGCCGCTGCCGAAGAAAAGAACTCCTCAAGGTCAAAATAACGATGGCTGATATTCATGACGGCAAGCTGGGGATAGCTCATAATTACTCTCCAAAATCAGAACCACCCTTAAAAAGGGTGGTTTGCTCTTAGGGTATAACCCACGGGCCCCGGGCTCGCGTCTAAAGGCGCGGGCCCGGACTTCGTCCAGGCCTAGTGCATCTTGACCCGTGG
>JAXJJM010000002.1:0-69736 GCA_036298225.1 Collinsella sp. | reverse complement strand
GGTCGCGCGCGCAGACGTGGTGTAAGAGTGTCCTGAGGTCCGTCGCTGCAAGTCCCGATGTTACTCCTTCTTGAGGCCGTGCTTCTCGACTATCTCGTCCACTATCTCCCTGGCGCGCCGCCCGAGCGCGCGGCGCCTCCCCTCTGTCGGGGCCGGCCTGTCCGCGGGCTCGGCGAAGCCCTCGGCGGCCGAGGCCTCGGAGAACACGCGCTGCTGGGACCACTGCCCCTCGGTCTCCATGAGGCTCGCGCACGTCAGGCGCAGCATCGACTCCCTCGAGGGGAAGGACTGCACGACCCTGTAGCGGCGCTTGATCTCGCGGTTGGCGCGCTCCTGGACGTTGTTGGTGCGGAGCTTGGCCCAGTGCGCCCTGGGGAAGGCCGTGAACGCCAGCGCGGAGTCCTCGGCCCGCTCGAAGACCTCGCCGGCCCTGGCGGACACCGACGCCACCCAGGGCGCCGCCTCGGCCCACACGCAGCGCGCGAGGTCGGGGTCGTCCTGGTAGACCGCGGCGTGCACGAGGTCCCTGACGGCCGCCTTGGAGTCCTCGGGCCTGCCCGAGCAGGCGCTCTGGAGGTTGCGCTGCAGGTGCGTCACGCAGCGCTGCCAGGCGCAGCCCTGGAACAGGCGCGAGACGGCGGCCACGAGCCCGGCGTGGCTGTCGGAGACCACGAGGCGAACGCCGGCCAGCCCGCGCTCGCGCAGCCCGCCGAGGAATGCCGCCCAGGAGTCCTCGCTCTCGGTGTCGACCACGTCGCAGCCCAGGAAGTGCTTGCGCCCGTCGGCGCCCAGCCCGATCGCGGTCACGACGCCCTGCGAGACGACCGACGAGCCGACCCTGCAGCTCATGTAGGTGGCGTCGAGCCACAGGTAGCAGCACGGCGTGCCCGACAGGTCGCGGCGGCGGAACTCCTCCACCTCGGCGTCGAGGTCGGAGCAGAGGCTCGAGACCTCCGAGCTCGACAGCGAGGATATGCCCAGCCTGGACGCCACGCGCTCGACCTTGCGGGTGGACACGCCGCACACGTACATCTCCTGCACGATGGAGGCCACCGAGGTGTCGACGCGCGACCATCGCGCGAGCATGCCCTCGGGGTAGTAGGTGCCGTGCCTGAGCTTGGGTATCTCGAGCTCCACGTCGCCCACGGCGGTCTTGAGCGACCTGGGGCGGTAGCCGTTGCGGCTGTTCTCCCTGCCGTCGCTGCGCTCGTTGCGGCTCGCGCCGCACATCTGCTGGGCCTCGGAGTCCATCAGCGCGTTCATCACGCCGCCCAGCACCCTGCACGCGAACTCGCGCGCGTCGCCGCACTCCTGCCAAAGCCTCGCCGCCTCGAGGGCCTCGTCGCGGTCGAGGCGCAGTACACTCTCTTCTTGGGGCATCGCCTTTCCTTCCATTCGTCACCTTCATTACTCCAACGACGAATTCTAGGCGGTGTCCCCTCCCTTTCAAGAAAGAGAAGAGGCGGGGCATGCCCCGCCTCTTACACCACATCTCTGCGCGCTACCAACCTGCGCCCCCGTTTTTGCTCTGCGGCCCTCAAACCGTCTCCCCTGGGACCTGATTGGCAGCCCCTTCGAGGCCCCGTGGGCAAAAAATGGCAAATATGAGTACTGTTACCTTTTTAGTAACAGCCAAAACAGCCGCAAATGCCGTTTTCACAGCTTACACGCGTCCCTAAATTGATCAAACAGCCCTATAGCGAACTTATATGTGTTTACGTTAATGAACATATTTTGCTGTTATGTCTATTATTTTGCGAAGGCAATATGATACTAAGATAGCAACCGTACTCATATTTGGCATTTTTTGCCCACAGGGTATTTCCTGGGGAACCGACAACAGCCTTAGGGTCCCGCGCGGCGCCGCTCCCTCCCGGCATCCGCCGACGTTTACCCAGATAAAACCTGCCAAAATAAACCTGTCCCTTTTTGGTAGGTTTCGGGGTGACAAGGGCTTGCACTTTAGCGTGCGACAGCGGATAATGCCGAGCATTCGACAATACGCTTTTTGCTCTTTCTATAGATTGAGGAGACCCCTATGGCCATGGAATTCAAACGCAGGCTGCCGATCCCCATGGAGATCCGCGAGGAAATGCCACTTTCTGCCGAGCTTACCGCCAAAAAGCAGGCATTTGACGCCGAGGTCGCCAAAGTCTTTACCGGCGAGGACGCACGCAAGGTGCTCATCATCGGCCCGTGCTCTGCCGACCGCGAGGATTCGGTGCTTGAGTACATGAACCGACTGGCCAAGACCGCCGAGGAGGTCAAGGACAAGCTCATCATCATTCCGCGCGTCTACACCAACAAGCCGCGCACCAAGGGCACCGGCTACAAGGGCCTGCTGCACAACCCCAACCCCGAGGCTCCCGACGATCTGCTCGAGGGCGTCAAGGCCATCCGCCATATGCACCTGCGCGTTATTGAGGAAACGGGCTTCTTCACCGCCGACGAGATGCTCTATCCGTCCAACTACCAATACCTCGTCGACCTGCTGAGCTATGTTGCCGTGGGCGCACGCTCGGTCGAAAACCAGGAGCATCGCCTGGTGTCGAGCGGCATTTCGGTACCCGTTGGCATGAAGAATCCCACTGCCGGCTCTACCACCGTTATGCTCAACTCCATTTACGCCGCGCAGGCGCACCAGAGCTTCATCTTCCGCAACTGGGAGGTCGAGTGCGACGGCAATCCGCTCGCGCACGCCGTTATGCGTGGCTACATCGGTCTCGATGGGCGCACCTACCCCAACTACCACTACGAGCACCTGGAGCGCCTGGCCGAGCGCTATACCGAGCATGCCGGCTATGCCAATCCGGCAGCGATCATCGACTGCAACCATGACAACTCGGGCAAGCGTCCGCTGGAGCAGTATCGCATTTGCAAGGAAGTGCTCGACAGCTGCCGCCGCAACGAGTCCATCTCCAAGCTGGTCAAGGGCTTTATGATCGAGTCTTACCTGGAGGACGGCAACCAGCCGGTCGACGGCGGCGTCTTTGGCAAGTCGATCACCGATCCGTGCCTGGGCTGGGAAAAGACCGACTACCTCATCCACGAGATCGCGGAACGTATTTAGTTACGCGGTTTTACCAAACCGCGTAACGGCTCGACGCTGCAAACCCGCCAGAACGGCAATCTGCCTTTCAGCTTCGACGGCATGACCAGAAGGTCAATGCCGCCTCGTTTCAAGGCACCTTGCTCGCTCTGGCGGGTTTTCGCTGACGTTTTTTCGACCTGCATTGTTGCCAAGGTTGGCACCAATGACTAATGCGGTAACTAGCTACGTCGGTCCGCTTGACCGGCTGGGTTTCCGAGGTGCCCCAGGTCGCCGCGAGAGAGGAGCGAAGCGTACTTTGGTACGCGAGCGACGGTTTGAGCGGCGAGATGGGGTGCCTCGGGAAGCCGGACGATTAAGCGGACGGTTCCTGCTGCGTAATGCAGTGGATATTTCCACCACCGAAGACGACCTGCTCGGACTGAACGCCGACGCACTTGTAGACGCCCTCGCCCCAGACCTCGTCGTAGATCTTCTGGAGCGTGTCAACGGCAAGCTGATCGTTCTCGTCGCCGTACTGCGGGACGATAACGCCGTGGTTGGTGACCAGGTAGTTCATGTAGGAGGCGATCAGCGGCTCGTCGGCAACGCGCGGCTCGGCGTTCTCGTCGGCGTCGATGGTGTCGCAGGAAGCCTGGTCCATGAACAGCGGGTTCACAGGCATGCAGAGCTTGTAGACCTTCATCTTGCGGCCCTTGGCGTCAACGGCGTTGGAAAGGGTCTCGTAGACAGCATGGCATTGCTCGTAGAACGGATACTCGGGATCGTCGGTCCAGATGCAAGCCATGACGCCCGGAGCGATGAACGTAGCGACATCATCGATGTGGCCGTTGGTCTCCTCGGGGTCGATGCCCTCCTTAACCCAGATGACCTTCTCGACACCCAGGTAATCCTTGAGGTGCTCGTCCATATAGGCGCGAAGTTCCTCACTCCAGGGCTCAAACTTCTTGTGGAACTTGGGCCAGATGGACTCGGGATCCTCTTCCTCCTCCAGAACCGCAGAGCAGGTGCGGCCCGGGGAAAGCAGGCACTGGTCGGTCACGACCACGGTGCCTTCGCCGTCGACGGTAATGGAGCCGCCCTCGAGGATCATGTCATCGGGACGATAGCGACGGCAGCCGGAAAGCTCAGCCATCTTAAGGGCAATCTGCTCGTCCTTGTCCCACGGGAAATAGAGGCCGTCGACGAGGCCGCCGTAGGCGTTGAAGTGCCAGTGGTTGGCGCGCTTATCGCCCTTGCCATTGATAACAAAAGTTGCAGCGGTGTCGCGGAACCAAGCATCGTCGGTGGTCATCTCGATAACGGTGACGTTCTCGTCTTCCTCAAAGGCGGCCTTGCAGTTGGCGTAGTCGGCCTGGTTTGCGCACATGGTGACCGGGGTGAACTCGGCGATGGCGCGAGCGATGGCGGCATACTGCTTCTGAGCCGGCTTGGCGCCGTGGGCCCAGGTGTCGGTGCGGTGGGGCCAACCCATCCACACGCGATCCTGCGGAGCGAACTCAGCGGGCATAAAAAAGCCATCGGCCTTAGGGGTGGACTCGGACTCGGTGATCGTACGCATAAGATTTCCTCCAAATCGAACGATCGCTTGCTGCGGGCGGGTTACCCGCAGCCTAAAACCAAGAGATGGTAGGTGCCCGTTCCCCGGCAAAGGTCGGGGCGCCTGGCACCGGTTTTCACGGATGTCGCACCGGCAAGCGACGACGTAACCCGGTGCGCGGAGACAAAACGCACGAAGGATACGGAAGAGAGATTGGGGCGGGCGGTGGTTACCGGAGCAATAGCTCACACCCACCTCAGAGAAAGGTTAGCAAACCTGTTGCTTGGGCACGCCTCCGAAGAGGCTAGAGTGTCCCGAGTTGGGAGCGACAAGCCCGACGAAGCGTACGTTGGTACGCGAGGAAGGTTGGAGCCCCGAATCCGGGTGCTCTAGTCCTCCTCGGACTCCTCAGCGAGGCGCTGAGCAGCCAGCTCGGGAGTGAGACCCTTGTACTCGGTCTCGCGGCCCTTAGCACTGACGACGCGGACAACCTCGCCAATAAGCAAGAGCACGATGAAGATGACGATCATCGGGACCTTATCGCCAATCTCATCGACAGAGAACGGAATCGGCGTTGCAACGATAGCCAGAATCAGCTCGATGCAGGGAATAGCCAGCATGACCTTCATCATGGCTCCCTTAAACGGGAACGTAAAGATACGCTCACGGTTGGGGTCGTTCTTACGAAGGTTGAGGAATGCCGGGAACATCGGGATGTAGGTCAGCAGCAGGAAGACAACGGAGGTACCGAAGAGCATCCAGAAGACACCGTTGGAGATGGCGTCGATGGGAACCAGCTGCAGGCACAGCACCAGGGAGGCAACGATGGCGTTGACCAGGTTGGCGCCGTTGGGCATGTCGTCATCCGAGATCATCGAGGCGAAGACCTTGGGCATGTTGCCATGCTCAGCAGCATAGCGAGCAACGGAGTTGACGCCGAAGGACCAGGCAGCCATGTTGGCGAACAGCGTGATCAGGAAGGCGATGCAGATGACCTTAAAGATCATGGAATCGCCCACAATAGTCTGGACAGCGTAAATCATGCCGTAGTCGGGATCGATGGAATCGGCCGACACAGCAGCGCCGATTCCAAAGCCAGCGAACAGATAGATCACGGCGATGGACAGGCCGCCGACGATGATAGCCTTGGGGATATCGCGAGCGGGATCGGCCATATCGTCGGTCATGGTGCAGATGACCTCGAAGCCCATGAAGTTAAAGATGATGATCGACAGGTAGCCGAGCGCGTTGGTGTTGGTGAGCTCGGGCAGGAAGGTGGCAGCGGACATATCGTTCGCAAAACCGTTCTCCATGGCGTACCAAATGCCCAAAGCGCCGACGATAACGGCAACGGCGACCTTGATGATGGCGCCGCCGTTCAGGACCCACTCGGAGTCGGCAGCCTTGGAGCGGCCCATAAGATAGACGATCCACACAAAGGCAAGGTCGATACCAATCTTGGCAATCAGATTGAACTCGACGCCAAAGACCATACCCAAAATGTCAGGGAACATGGTGGCCAGCGAGGCAATCCACAGCGGGTAGTTAACCCAGTAGTAGTACGAAATGCGGGCACCCCACTTGTCGCCCAGACCATCGCGTACCCAGTCGTAAATGCCACCCTCGCCGTCATAGGTAGTGCCGAGCTCGGCAACGACCATGCCATAAGGGAGCAGGAAGGTCAGAATCAGGAAGATCCACCAGAAGAACTGCTGGTTGCCAATGGCAGCAGCAGGTGCGGCGGCCTCGCAAACGAAGACGACGCAGATGATGGTCGAGATGACCGTCAAGAAGGAAAGCTTTTTCTTTCCGTCGCTCATGATGAGCTCCTTCGCTCAGTCTTGGACAAATCGAGGTCCTTAAGATATTAAGGCAATTGCCGGGCCTCGGTGAGCGGGCGACAGGAGACGAGCATCCGCCGCCCGCAAGCGTGCTTCTACGATGAAGTTACGCGGTTTTACCAAACCGCGTAACGGCTCGACGCTGCAAACGCCCCTAAGCGGCAATCTGACGTTCAATCGTCGGTCGCGTACCCAAAGTACGCTTCCCTCCTCTTTAACGTCACCTTGCTCGCTTAGGGGCGTTTTCGCTGACCTATGCTCAACCTACGATAATTCCAAGCTGAACGAGTTACTCGCTGTAGCGGGTGGCGATGGCAGCTTGTACCATGCCGGCGCTCATGAGGTAGGTCACCAGGAAGTAGCCACCGTATGCTGCCAGGAAGATTGCACAGGTGAGGCCCACGGTGCCGCCGATGCTCATATCTCCGAATATGCTCATCAGCTCGATAATCACCTTGAGCGCCACAAAGGAGTGCGCCAGGCCCACTGCCAGCGGGAACAAGAAGAATACCGCTTGCTGCGCCATCACCGAATGACGAATCTGGCGGTCCTCACAGCCGATCTGTGCCAGCACACGATAGCTGCGGCTGCCGTCGGCCACGTTGGAGAGCTGCTGGATCGACAGTATCGCCGCGCACGCAACGACCAGTACAAAGCCAATGTAGATGGCCAGATAGCTAATCATGCCGTTCATTTGCGCTGCTTGCGTGTACATCTCGGAGCGTGTGATGAAGATTCCCCATGACCCTGGCTCCTTGCCGTCAACGAGCAGATTGTCGAGCAAAGTGTATTTAATGCTCTCGTCTGCCTCGGTCGTATCCATCCCCTGTTTGTAATTAACGAGCAGGCTACTGGAATACGGCTGCAGATTAAGTTGGGACAACAGCTCGTCGGCAACGACGACGGTACCCGGGTTACTGCCCATCGCCGAGTTGGCGATGGCCGCCGTGTCCTTGTCCGACTTATCGGTTGCGGGCTTGAGCTCATGCCCGCCCAAGGTGAGGGTATGGCCGCCGGCCATGTACTTGGTGTACAGGTCGCCCAGCTCACCGCCCATATCACACGTAAGCAGGTACTGGTCGCGGCCAATGCTCACCGGCTCCTCGCCCATCATCTGGCGCAGTTTGTTGTACTGGCTCGCCGGCGTCACAAACAGACCCATCGTATCGACATTGCTACCCCCGAGCGCCTTGGGGAGCTTTTCGCCCATGGTCTTGCACATCTCACCCGCAGACACCGAAGGATTCGAACCGCCAAACGGGTAACTCAGATACGAATCGATCTGAACATGCTCACCGGCAACATCGGCGATATTGACCTTCTTGCCGGTCTCGTCGTTGTTGTCCGCCGACTTGCCCTTGCCGTGCCATGCGGAGTACAAATCGACCGTTGTATCGGCTAGCACCATGCGGTCGGCTTCAGACGGATTGACATATTCTTTGTAGTAGTCGAGCGTATCGGGCGTGTAATAGACATACGTCTGTGACACGTCAACAGGGTTATAGCGCTCCAGGTTTTCGTTCATCACATTGGCAATCGACATACCGCACGTCACCGAGGTGATGGCCAAAAACAGGAGCATCGCGATGACGCCCATCGAAAAGCACACCGTGTTGACCTTGGCCGCAAGCTGGCGCACGGTAAACATGTTGAGGCCGCGCCAATACACGCCGCGCAGGCTCTGCAGCAGCTTGATGAGCATGCCCGAGAGTCCCCAGAACAGGGCAAAGGTGCCCACGGTAACCATAGCGGTCGTAATACCAAACTGGTTCATGGCCTCTTGCAGCTTGCTGTCCGTCGCGGTTAGCGGGAACCCATCACGTAGCAGACGGTAATAGGCCACGCCCACAAGCACCACGCCCACGGCAAAGATGGCAATCGCGATCCAGGGGTTGCGTGTCTTGATGCTCTCGTTGCGACGCTCGGCACCCATAAGCTCGATGAGTTTGGTGCGACGCACGGCGCGAAGGTTCAGCAGTAGCGTGAGCACAAACATTACGAGCATGCAGGCAAGGGTCAGATTGAACGCATGCATCGAGAAAAAGAAGTGGAAATTGGCGATCTGTGTCTTAAAGAGCGAGGCCGTAAAGAACGTCATGAGCAGGGAGAGTCCCACACCCAGCACAATGCCGGCAACAAAGGCCACGACCGAGACAATCACCGTCTCGAGCGCCATGATAGTGGCGACGCGCCCGCGCCCCATGCCGAGCACCTGGTACAGGCCAAACTCCTTCTTGCGGCGTTTCATGATGAAGTTGTTGGCGTACACCATCAAAAAGGCCATGACACCAGCCAAATAGTACGTCAGGTAGCCGAGCATGCTGCCCATAACCTGCGCCAAGCCCTCTTCATCGATGCCGGCGATGTCGACCTGCATTGAGATGGTGTTAAAGGCATAGAAGACCGTAACGCCCAGGGTGAGCGTCAACAAGTAAACGAGGTAGTCGCGGCCGGCGCGGCGGACGTTGCCCCAAGCGAGTTTACAGAGCATCGGAGCCCTCACCGCCCATCATGGCAACGACCTCCATAATGCGGTCGAAGAACTCTCGGCGGTCGGTGTCGCCGCGGCGCAGCTCGGTGAAGATCTTGCCGTCGCGGATAAACAGCACGCGGCTCGTATAGCTGGCGGCAAAGCTGTCATGCGTGACCATGAGCACGGTGGCGCGCAGGCGGCGATTGAGGGCCTCTAGGCTCTCGAGCAGCAGGCGGGCGCTTTTGGAGTCGAGGGCGCCGGTAGGCTCGTCGGCCATGATCATGGTGGGGTCGGTGACGAGCGCGCGAGCCGCGGCAACGCGCTGCTGCTGACCGCCGGACATCTGGTAGGGATACTTGTCGAGCACCTGACTGATAGACAGACGCGCGGCCACATCCTGCACGCGGGTCGAGATCTCTGCCGAGTTTGTGCGGGCAATGGTGAGCGGCAGGGCGATGTTCTCGCGTGCCGTGAGCGTATCGAGCAGGTTGGAGTCCTGGAAGATAAAGCCGAGCTCCTCGCGGCGGAACTGCGAAAGCTTAGTCTGCTTCATGCGAGTTACGTCCTGCCCGTTGATGCGGATCGTGCCGCTCGTGGCGCTATCGATGGTCGACACGCAGTTGAGCAACGTCGACTTGCCCGAGCCCGAAGCGCCCATGATGCCAACAAATTCGCCGCGGTTGACGGTAAAGCTGACGTCGTTGAGCGCGCGGGTCACGTTGCCCAGCGCTCCATATACTTTTTCGAGATGCGCGACCTCCAGTACCGGGGTCGCCATGTGCGTGGTTTGCATACCGAGTCCTTTCTTGCGATTAGTCTACGGCATCTATAGTCGCAAGAAGACGAGTCGGCTACCATCGATATGGCTTACGCTTGCCTTACCGTTGTGTAAGGTACGGGTAGCTACCCTGCCACGTGTTGATATTGAGAGAGGACTCCTGTTGAAGACTGTTCATGTTGCCGCTGGGATCATTCGCAAGGAAGGATCTGACGAGCTGCTTGCCGTGCAGCGCGGCTATGGCGACATGCTGGGACTTTGGGAGTTCCCCGGTGGCAAGCTCATGCGCGGCGAGACGCCCGAGGACGCCGTACGCCGCGAGCTCATGGAAGAGCTGCAGGTAAAAGTCACCAACCTGCGCGATTTCTATACCGTTGAGTATGACTACCCCGATTTCCATCTCTCCATGGAGTGCTACTACTGCTCGCTCGCCGATGAATCCGATGAACCCCAGAAGCACGACCGCCAGCTCGATATCCGCTGGATTCCGCGTACCTCGCTTGCCACGGTGGAATGGATGCCCGCCGACAAGGGGCTCATTGATGCCCTGATTGAGCTGAAGGAAGACCGGCTCGAGGCAAGCTCCGCCGATGACGCCACGCCCAACACAGCCGACAAACCCGCCACCAAGCCCAAGCGCACACCTAAGCGCCGTAGCAAAAAGCGCCCCAAACCAGGTCTGCTCGACGGCATCGATACCTCGGACCTCTCCGCTGACGAGCGCGAACTGGTCCGCCGTCGCGCCGCCATCAAAAAGTCCACGAAGGGCAACAAGCGCGCCAACACCAAGCCCGAGTTGCTCGTTCGCCAGCGCCTGCGCGCCGCGGGCCTTACGGGTTATCGTTTGGAATGGAAGGTTCCCGGCAAGCCCGACATCGCCTTCCCCGGACGCAAGATTGCCATCTTCGTCAACGGCTGTTTTTGGCACCGCTGCCCCAAGTGCAACCCTAGCCAGCCCAAGCGCAACGTTGAGTTTTGGGAGGCAAAGTTCCGTCGCAACGTCGAGCGCGACCGCACCGCCGTGGCAGCACTCACTCAAATGGGCTGGACGCCTATAACCATCTGGGAATGCGAGCTCAAAAAAGACCACATCGACGCCACGATGGAAAAGGTCATCGAGCAGGTGCGCGCCGCAGAGCCGCAGCGCTAGGAACGAGCCGTCCACACGCCCCACACGGGCGAGCCACATCCGCGCCACAAACCTTAGAAAGCCCTTAAGCTCAAAACCTTTCAAGAGTGTTACTCAATAGCCTTGACCTGCTGTTTCATCGTAACACCAAACCAGGTTAAGCCTTTCTTTAGCGCTTCCTTATCTGCACTCGCGGCATAATACTGCCAACGCACGGGACCTAGCAGCACACCCTGTGCGCAACCTTTTGGTGGACATCGAGGAGGCCGCATAAGCATGCATTCTTCCAATGACGCAGCACAGCAGCCATCCCTAAAACATGCAAACCTTTTCTCCTTCCCCCCGACACAGAGAAACGGTCTCCTCGACTCCCCCACCACAAAAACCAAGCGCTCAGCCGATCAGAGCCTCAACTTACGAGCATCCTTCGAAAAGCTCCAGGCATCCCTAGACAAGGCGTTCCCCGAACAGGCAAGAGCAATCTAAGCCCATCGCGCTTTATACTGATGCCATGCGAAACATGGATCACATAGAATTGCACCGCGGAGGACGCGAGGAAGCGTTTCCCGAGACCGCCGAAGACTGGCCCTATATTGCCGAACGCGCAGAATTCGCTCGCTATCCGGGCAATTCCGTCCCCTGGCACTGGCATTCCGAAGTTGAGCTTTTCTATATGGAGCAGGGAGCGATTGACTATCGAACGCACGCGGCTCATGAGCACGTACGCTTTGAGGAAGGGTCCGCCGGCTTTATCAACGGCGGCGTTTTGCACAGCACGCTGCAATCACCCAATTCGGCGCCAGCCATTCAAATGCTGCATATCTTTCAGCCGTCGATGCTCGGCGATCCCGCGGGACGTCTCCAAAAGCGCTACATCAACCCATTGCTGCAATGTCGAGGCGTCGATGTGCTCAAATGGTCGCCCACCAACCCCGACGATATGCCCTTTATCGATTTGCTAAAGAGTTCCTTTAACCACGACCTTCAACGGCCGCAGAACGAGATGGCGCTTCGGAATAGCTTGTCAGAGCTCTGGATTCAGATTTACGCCAAGGCCGAACCGCTCTTTTCCTCCGACAACGCCTCTTGGATGACCAACCGCGACGTACAGTTCAAGGCAATCCTGGACTATATCCGCGCAAACTATGCAGCCGCTATAGATGTGCCCCAGATGGCATCTGCAGCCGGCGTAAGCGAAAGAGAGTGTTACCGCATTATCGAAGCTTGCGCAGGAACGACCCCGGCGGCATATCTGCGCGCATACCGCGTAAACCGTGCTTGCAAGCTCTTGGCACACACCACGCGAACGGTACAGACGGTCGCGCGCCAATGCGGCTTTGCGACAGCAAGCCATCTTGGCCAGGTATTTAAAGAACAAATGGGATGCACTCCTTCGAGCTATCGAGCAGCGAGGCAGAATCTCGATAGCACCAGGCAGAAATCCCGCTAGCCCTTCTTCTGTCACTGCATCAAACTTGCAGGCAAACAACGGATAGGAGCTACTATATGAAGTACTTTGACTATATCGTGTTTGACGTTGATGGGACATTGGCAGATACAGAAGAAAGCGTGCTGTCATCGCTTGGCCAGATTGTCCAAGAAGAAACCGGCAAAACGCTCCCCCGACACGAGCTTGAATTTGCCCTCGGCATACCCGGCAAGGATGCCCTTGAGAAACTTGGGATCTACTCACAGGCAACGCTGGATCGCTGGTGCCAAGTTGCCGCCAGCTTTAAAAGCACCATCAGCGTGTTTCCCGGCTTGCACGAAGTTATCGCAACACTCTCCGACAACGGCTGCAAACTTGGCATCGTCTCCTCACGTGCGCGCGACGAATACACAGACGAAATTGCACCCCTTGGCTTCGATAAGTTTTTTGAACACATCATCCTTGTCGAAGACACAACCGAGCACAAGCCTTCGCCCGCACCCATGCTCGAATATCTCCGACGTACGGGCGCGAATCCTGGCAACGTCGTCTACGTTGGCGACACCGTCTACGACGAACAATGCGCAACTTCAGCAGGGGTCAGTTTTGCCAGAGCAGCATGGGGATCACACCAAGACATCCCAAACGCCACCTACAACCTCAAAACCCCCAACGACCTGCTAACCCTAACAACCAAGTAACCCTCCCATCCCAAATTCGCAGTCCTAACGCCACAAGGGCGACGACCTCGAGAAGGTCAACTTGGGAGGGACGAGGGCTTAGTTCCCCAATCTTTCCGCAGGGGGCAAAAAGCCTCGCCGCACGAAGTGCGCAGCGAGGCTTTTTGCATGCCCGAGGACGATTGGGGAACTAAGCCCTCATCCCTCCCCGGGATATGTAGCGAGTCGGAGTACCCTTGCTGTTACTCTGCTTTGCCCACAGAGTTAAGGTTGGTCATGCGGATCTTAACCAGCTCGGTGATCTCACGCATGCCCTCCTTGGCCGGCTTCTTGGGATCGAAGCAGGCAGGGTTCTCGGCCATGTAGGCCATGAAGCCCTTGGTGTAGGCCTGACGCAGCTCGGTGGCGTAGTTAACCTTGCAGATGCCGTTCTTCACAGCCTCGGCAACCTGCTCATCGGGCACACCGGAGGTGCCGTGCAGAACCAGCGGCACGTCGACGGCGTCGCGGATGGCCTTGACCACGGACTGCTCGATGTGCGGATCGCTCGTGTACACGCCGTGGCTGGTGCCAACGCCAATTGCGAGGGAGGTGCAGCCGGTACGCTCGACGAACTCCTTGGCCTCGGCAGGATCGGTGTAGGGGCTCTCGCCCTCAACCGCAGGACCGTCGTCCTCCTTGCCGCCAACCTTGCCGAGCTCAGCCTCGACGGGCACGCCCATGGCGCGGCCAGCATCGGCGACGGACTTGGTCAGGGCGATGTTGTCCTCGAAGGACTCGTGCGAACCGTCGATCATGACGGAGGTGTAGCCCATGCGGAAAGCCTGCATGCAGCGGTCATAGCCATCGCCGTGATCGAGGTGCAGGGCGACGGGCACGGAAGCGCGCTCGGCGGCAGCCTTGACCATGCCGTAGAAGTAGTCCAGACCAGCGGTCTTGATGGTGCCCGGGGTGGTCTGCATGATGACGGGGGACTTGGTCTCCTCGGCAGCGGCCAGAACGGCCATAACAAACTCGAGGTTCTCGACGTTGAAAGCGCCAACAGCGTAGTGGCCGGCCTGAGCGTCCTTGAGCATCTTTTCGGTGGTAACAAGTGCCATGAGCGTTTGCTCCTCTCCCTCGCCCGCATCTGGACATCGGGCGTAGTTGTTCACAAGGCGTTTTACCTTGCGTTTTACTGCGCTCATTGTATGAAATTCAGCGGGTATGCATGTGCGAGATATTGAGCCCATGCAGGTCAATACAGTCATTTTTGAAAAGCAAACGGAAGGAATTTGAGCCGAGTGGACATGTTCGATATTGAATTTTGAGTGTTCAGCGTCTTTCTTTTATAGAAAAGATAAGTAATCGAAAGGTCTTTTCTTACTCAAAAAGAAAATGAACGAAAATAGAGTCAACACAATTCCTGCAAATTTCAGACGATGATGGAGCAAATATGGCCCACGCAACAACCCGAGCTTTCGCCGACGAGCGTCGTTCCGCCATTTTGGAAATGCTCGATCATAATGCCTCGGTGCAGGTAGCAGAAATCGCCCAGACCTTTGGCGTGTCCTCCGTCACCGCCCGCGCCGACCTTGACGCGCTCGCCGAAGCAGGCAAGCTGCGCCGCACACATGGTGGTGCCGTATCGCTCCACAAACGCCTAACCGTTTCCACGCAGGATCGCCGCATCAATGTCAACGTCGCCGCCAAGCAGGCCATCGCGCAAAGCGCCATCGAGCTCGTCAACGACGGCGACACGCTGCTCGTCGACTCGGGCACCACGGCGCTCGAGTTCGTCCGGCTCCTCGATCAGCGCGACGGTATCACCGTCATCACGGCCGACATTACCATTGCCGATTACATCGACGAGAGCATGCCCTCGGTCGATGTCGTCATGCTGGGCGGGGCACTGCGCAAAGGCCATCGTTATTTGTACGGACCGCTCACTATGCAGGCACTCCAAATGGTCCATGCCGATCTGGCCGTCATGTGCCCCGGCGCCTTTGTCCCCAGCTGCGGCTTTACGACCGACTTTCCCCAGATGGCCGAGACCAAAACGGCTATGATCGCCGCGGCCCATCAAAGCGTCGCCCTCATGGACGCGAGCAAGGTCAACGGACGCGGCATGTACCGCTTCGCCGAACTTACCGATGTCGACACCATCGTGATGGACCGTGACCCCGACGGCGCCGTCGCCACCTCAATCGCCGAGGCCACCGACGCCGGCGCCCCAACCCTCATCATCGCCACCGCCTAAAACCAAAAACCACCACAAAGGTGCCTGAGTCCCCTTTGTGGTGGTTTGAACGGCACGGCGGTTCGCTCCGCCAGTTTGTCTCAATCTGTAACAACTAGACCCCTAAAAGTCAGTTAACTGTTACAGATCGAGATAATTCCGCTCGACCCCCGCCCTTAATCTAAACCTGTAACAGATAGAGTCGATTTAGCCGCCCAGATGTTACAGATTGAGACAGTTGGACGCGAAACGGTCTTGGCAGAAGTGGCCCTCTAGCAAAGAGACGCTACATATCGACCGAAGCCCGGCAGCGCAAACTCGAAACGTCCCTGTAAGGGTTCTTCAATCACCCCTGCCTCAATTAGACGTTTTTTATACGTCGAGATCGAACCGGAACTTTTCTTAAGCCGCGCAGCCAATTCTTGCCTGGTCGTCGTCCCCTCCGGATTCATTGCACGAAGAAAATCCAAGTCCCCCTGTGAAAGTTCCGCTGCAGTCGAGGCAAAAACGCGCGATTCGAGCTC
Source organism: Collinsella sp. (assembly GCA_036298225.1). GTDB lineage: Bacteria > Actinomycetota > Coriobacteriia > Coriobacteriales > Coriobacteriaceae > Collinsella. Next base: position 54,075 of record JAXJJM010000002.1, on the reverse strand, counting down.
CTCTTGCGCAAGCTTCGCGCCACGTTCGACGTCTTCAAGGGAAACATCAGCCGCCTGGCGCGAAGCGTTCCACGCCCGATATCCCACCAACTGGAACATAAACGGAAAACCATCGATTGCCTCGGCAGCACGGTCGGCCGCCTCATCGGAAATCGTTTTGCCACCGTCTTCAATCGTCAGCCGAAACGCTTCTTTTACCTCAGTCGGCGAAATAGATCCCAGCGAATGCTGGGCAGCACGACGAAGAAACGATGTCGATTTTCCCGTCAACAACGCCAGCACGCGAAACGGCAGCCCCGCCATAAGCAAAGCTACTTTTTTGTTCTCGCTCACAAAATGTTGGTAGGTGGTAACGAGCTCGGTCATTTGAGCAAACGATGCATCAACTTCGTCAACGGCGATAAGCACCCCGGTGCCAGTCGCTTCAAGCTGAGCAAACAGAGCGTTCATCTTAGTACGCCAGTTGGCGCCCTCAAATTCAATATCAACGTTTTCCCAGCTCATACTACCTATGGGGGCAATCCCAACACTGTTCACACGCCTAGAAGCGGGCTTTTCGATCAGATGGGCAGCCGATTCGTTGAGGCGCTGCAGAATGTCTTCGAGCATCCCGTCCGAAGCCGTCACATTCGCCGTAATCCAGCCTTCTTGCTGGGCGCGGTATGACAGATATGCCAAAAGGGCCGTTTTGCCCGTCCCGCGCGCTCCGTAGAAAATCGAGCATAGGTTGGGGTCGGAATCGGCGCTTTCAAACGCCAGCACCATATCATCAATGATTTGCTCACGGCCGGCCATGTATGCCGGTACACGTCCGAACATCGGCGTGAACGGATTTGCTTGCCTGTACGCTGTCGCCGCCGCCATAAAGCCTCCCTTGAACTCACGTAATTCCATTATGCCCCACAGCTCTTGATTTCTTTGAGCATCTTTGAGTTTTTTGAGCACCTTTGAGTTTCTTGAGCATTCTTGAGTTCTTTGAACAAAAACCACCACAAAGGTGCCTGTCCCCTTTGTGGTGGTTTGAGCGTCAAACGTGAAAGTATCGCTACTTGGAAAGCTCGTCGGCGAGGGCCTCAATCTGAGCGCGCGAGGCGTCGTTGAGTGAGCCCAGCACAGTCACCTTGTTCTGCGTCAGGGTGATGTCCTTCATACCCTCGAGCTCCTTGGTCATAACCTTGGCGGCAGCGGGCGCCCAGGAACCGGACTCGACAAGCGCCACGGTACGGTTCTGGTAGGCATGCTCGGCGAGCGTGTGGATGAAGGTGCTCATGCACGGGAAGATCTCGCCCTGATAGGTAATGGAGGCGAGCACCAGACGGTCGTAGCGGAACGCATCCTCAACGGCCTCGGCCATGTCGTCGCGAGCCAGATCAAAGACGGAGACCTTCTGGCCGCGAGCCTCGAGCGCAGATGCGAGCTCCTCGACGGCAGCCTTCAGATGGCCATACACGCTCGCATAGGCGATCGTGATGCCCTCGTCCTCGGGCTGATAGCTCGACCAGGTGTTATAGGTGTCGAGGTAGTAGCCCAGGTTCTCGGTCAGCACGGGGCCGTGGAGCGGGCAGATGATCTGGATGTCCAGGTCGGCGGCCTTCTTGAGGACGGCCTGCACGAACTTGCCGAACTTACCGACGATGCCAAAGTAGTAGCGGCGAGCCTCGCAAGCCCACCCTTCCGGATCCTCGATGTCGTTGGCGCCAAACTTGCCAAAGCCGTCGGCACTAAAGAGCACCTTGTCGGTGGACTCGTAGGAGAAGATCACCTCGGGCCAGTGAACGTTGGGGGCGCCGATAAAGGTCAGGCTGTGGCCGCCCAGGTCGAGCACATCGCCCTCTTTGACGACCATCTTGCGATCGGGGTAGTCGGTGCCAAAGTAGTTGACCATCATGCGGAAGGCGCCCATGCTGGCCACAATCTGTGCCTGGGGATAGCGCTCCATAAAGGCGGCGATACCGGCGGAGTGATCGGGCTCCATGTGATGGACAACCAGGTAGTCGGGCGTACGGCCGTCGAGCGCGGCCTCGAGGTTGCCGAGCCATTCGTCGACAAAGCCAGCGTCAACCGAATCGGCGACAGCGATTTTATCGCCCAAGATAACATAGCTGTTGTATGCCATGCCGTTCTCGGACACGTCGTACTGGCCCTCAAACAAGTCAATGTCGTGGTCGTCGACACCGATGTAGCGGATATCCTTGGTGATCTCCATCAGGCAAAGCCTCCTAGATAGACAAAAGAACCCGTCTATCATAGCACTCGGCTGCATCCCAACAGCTATCTGTCGGCATCCTTAGCGTTTGTTATCTAAACGCAATAACGTGCCGTTGACCTGCGGAAACTACGCGCGCGGAGCTGCCGTGGTATGTCGAACGATGAGCTGGCCCGGAATACGGATCGCGACGGTCTTGTCCGGCGTCCCCTCCTTGGGAACCGCATGCTCAAACACCTCGCGACCGCGCTGATGCAGATCGAACCGCACGGTCGTAAGTTCGTTGTGCGCGACAAAATCATCGAGCGAATCGTCGACGCCCACCACGCTCACGTCCTCGGGCACGCGCAGGCCGCTATCGCGCAGCGCTGCAATCGCGCCATTTGCCATCTGGTCGTTTGCCGCGTAAATCGCCGTCATGGTGCGATCGTGCTCGGCCAGGTACCTGCCGGCCTCGTAGCCGCTGTTGGCAGACCAGTCGCCCTCGAGCGGCTCTGCCGGCTCGATGTGTTTACGCTCGAGCGCATCCTGCCAGCCAGCGCGGCGAAATTGCTCGTCGACCGAGAACGACGGGCCGCCAATATAGCGAATCTGCCCGTGCCCCAGCTCAAACAGGTGATCCATAAGCAAGAGCGAGCAGCCGTAATGGTCGGAATCGACCGTAGTCACGCGCGGATGCGCGTACATGGTAACGATGACCGTTCCAATGCCCGGCAGTGGATCAAACGTCTCAAAATCGGGCGCCATGCGGCTCATGCCGATGATGATGCCGTCCACCGGCAATGCGGCCATACGACGCGTGGCCTCGGCAAGCGAGAATTCCTCGGTCTTGGACATCTCGACCAGCGTGATGGCGCAATTATGCTCGCGAGCAGCGCTGGCGATGCCGTCGATCATTGAGAGGTTGCCAAACTTGGTGACATCGTTGATGCATAGGCCGACCGAATGGTAACGGCCGTCGCGCAGCGAGCGACCGGCATAACTCGGACGAAAGCCGAGCTCTTGCATAGCGGCCTGCACGCGCTGGCGCGTCTGCTCGTTAACGTTGGGCAAGCCGTTGGCGACGCGCGAAACCGTCTGCTGCGAAACGCCAGCAGCGCGGGCGACGTCGGCCATGGAGACCGGACGCGTACCTGTATCGTTGGACGGGCGCCTTGCCACAAGATCACCTTCACCCTTGCGAGATCTGAATAGCGTGAATGCCGGCCCGGGCAGAAATACATCCCGCGCCGAGGCCCGCTATCGTCGGACGCATGTTAACGTACTCTACTTTTTCTATCTGCATCTCTTCTGCTTTATAAGTCCATACGGCAGTACCGTTCACGGCTGAATTTCTACCGATTACCAGATTCTCAAAAAGTGACAAGCGTTGTGTTATGAGTACGTTAACATAGCCCATAACGTGCGGCATCGTGAATGCTGAGTTCACGCCGCTTCAAATTGTTAACGTACTCATAACGACGCAAAACTTACCTGTTCGCGCCAAGGAAAGGACCCTCATGACCGCCCCCGACGAAAAGACGCTCGCCACCCTCACCAAGCTGTTTGAGGAGGAGTTTGGCCCCATCGGCGACCGCCAGGTGCTCTACGTGCACGCGCCCGGCCGTTCCGAGATCAGCGGCAACCACACCGACCACGAGGGCGGCCACGTTATCGCCGGCTCGCTCGATGTCGCCGTTGACGGCATTGCCGTGGCGACCGACTCCAACAAGATTCGCGTCGCCGACGAGGGCTATCCTACGTTTGAGATCACGCTCGACACGCTGGATATTCAAGAGTCCGAGAAGGGCACGTCCGCGAGCCTCGTCCGCGGCATGGCCCACGAAATCGCTGCTCTGGGCGTTGAGCCCCAGGGCTTCGACTTCGTCTTCACCTGCTCCGTCCCCTCGGGCGGCGGCCTTTCGAGCTCCGCTGCTGTCGAGGCGGCATACGGTCGCGCCATGGAGGCGCTCTGGGGCGCACCCGCCATCGAGCCTGTCGCGCTCGCCCAGATGAGCCAGCGCACCGAGAACAACTATTACGGCAAGCCCTGCGGTCTTATGGATCAGGCAGCCGTGTGCCTGGGCGGCCTTGCCTACATGGACTTTGAGGACCAGGCTCAGCCTAAAACCCAGAAGCTCGAGCTCAACTTTGAGGATCACGGCTATGCGCTCGTGCTCGTTAAGGTCGGTGCCGACCACGTGGCCGCCACCGACGACTACGCCGCCGTTCCCCGCGAGATGCAGGACGTCGCTGCCGAGTTTGGCAAGGCGCGCCTATGCGAGGTCGACGTTGCCGACTTTGACGCCAAGCTCCCCGAGCTGCGCGCCAAGCTGGGTGACCGTGCCTGCCTGCGCGCCGTTCACTACTGGTACGAAAACGGCTTGGTCGACAAGCGCTGGGCAGCTCTTAACGCCGGCGACATCGACCAGTTCCTGGTCCTGACGCGCGAGTCCGGCGCCAGCTCTGCCATGTACCTGCAGAATGTCGTTGCCAAGTTGGGCTCCGAGCAGCCCTCCATGTATGCGCTGGCCCTTGCCGAGCATGTGCTCGACGGCCGCGGCGCCGTCCGTATCCACGGTGGCGGCTTTGGTGGCACCATCCAGGCCTTCGTGCCGCTCGACCTGGTCGACACCTTCATTGCCAAGATGAACGGCTGGCTGGGCGAGGGCTCTGCCCGTCACTACGCCATCTCTGACAAGGGGGCTTACGCGGCATGGCTGTAATGACTGACGTGCGCGAGGCCGCACAGAACCTGATTGAGTACGCCATCCACCGATCGATGATTGGGCAGGACGACCGTATCTGGGCCTACAACACCATTCTTGAGTGCATTGGCGCCACGGGCCCCGCGCTCGACATGGCCTGGGCGCTGCAGGTCGAGAAACTCTCGCTCTTGCACCCCGACACCCTGCCCAACTTTGACCTTGAAGGCACACTTGCCGCGCTTTCCGAGGCCGCCGTTGCCAACGGTGCTGCCGAGGATACGGCATCGGGCCGCGACCGCATCGCCATGCGCATCATGGGTGTGCTGATGCCGAGGCCTTCGGTTGTAAACGAGGAATTCAACGGCCGTATGGGCGTCAACGAGCCCCGCGCCGCGACCGACTGGTTCTACGGTCTGTGCTGCGACGCCGGCTACGTGCGTCGTGCCGCCATCGCGCGCAATATCAAATGGAGCACTCCCACCAACTGGGGCGACCTGGAGATCACAATCAACCTGTCAAAGCCCGAAAAGGATCCGCGCGACATTGCCGCGGCCGGCGCCGCAAAGAACACGGGCGAGAAGTATCCCGCCTGTCAGCTCTGCATCGAGAACGAGGGCTACCCCGGACGCTCCGCCGCAGCCGACGGCGGCGCTCATCCCGCCCGTCAGAACCTGCGCGTTATTCCCATTCAGCTCGACGGCGAGCGCTGGGGCTTCCAGTACAGCCCGTATGCGTATTTTAACGAGCACTGCATTACGATGAGCTCCGAGCATCGCCCGATGCACGTGGACCGCAAGGGGCTGACCTGCCTGCTCGATTTTGTGGACCTGTTCCCGCACTACTTCATCGGCTCCAACGCCGACCTGCCCATCGTGGGCGGCTCGATCTTGTCGCATGACCACTTCCAGGGCGGCGCGCACGAGTTCCCCATGATGCATGCCGCTGAGGTCTCGCAGTTTAGCGTGCCCGGCTTTGACCAGGTCAGCGGTACCGTGTTGCAGTGGCCGCTCTCGGTGCTGCGACTGCGTTCGCACGACCGCGCCCAGCTGCTCGACGCCGCCGAGAAGATTATCCTTGCCTGGCGCGAGTGGACCGATGAGTCGGTTGGCGTCGTCGCGCACACAGCCGATGGCGTGGCGCACAACACCGTGACGCCCGTCATCCGCCGCGTCGACTCCCGCGGCAATGCCGGCGGCGAAATCTACGAGGCCTACCTGGCGCTTCGCTGCAACATCACGACTGACGAGCATCCGCTGGGCGTATTCCACCCGCATGCCGAGTACCACCACATTAAGAAGGAGAACATCGGCCTGATCGAGGTCATGGGCCTGGCCATTTTGCCGCCACGCCTGGTTCCCGAGCTCGGCGCCGTCCGCGAGCACCTGCTGGCCGCCAAGGTCGACGCAAGCTACGACCTTGGCGCCGCACTCGAGGGCGACGACCTTTGCCGCAGCCACGCCGCATGGGCCGAGGATGTCTTTGCACGCCGCGCCGATGAACTTACGACCGACAACGCCATCGATATCCTGCACGAGGAGGTGGGCGTGGTGTTTGGCCACGTGCTCGACAACGCCGGCGTCTTTAAATGGGACGAGGCAGGACGCGCCGCCCAGCAGCGCTTTATCGACTCGCTGTAGCACGCGAGCTCGAACGCACGCACTTAACAAATAGCGCCTACACGACCACGGCGCCCGCCGGCAACATCGCCGACGGGCGCCGTTTTCTGATGCAAGGGTAGCTAATTTGCACCAAAACAAGGAGTGTTCCAAACTGCCGGCAGAGAAGGAACGTCCCCAGGTGCCGACCTAAACTCCCACATTATTCGATGGAAAAACGTGGTTGTCTCCCACATTTTCCGATGGAAAAACGTGGTTGTCTCCCACATTTTCCGATGGAAACTCCCAAATGGCCTTATACTAGCCGAGAGGGTTGGGAGGCAATATGCAGCGACAGCTTATGAGTGAACTTATCGCTTGGAAATCTAGGGCAAACCGCAAGCCCCTCCTGCTTAAGGGGGCCCGCCAGACGGGAAAAACCTGGCTTCTCAACGAATTCGCAGGCCAGCAGTATCAAAACGTCATCCGCTTTGACTTTATGCTCGAACCGGGCGCACGTTCGCTGTTCGACGGAAGCCTTGACCCCAAACGCATCATCTCCCAGATAGAACTCCTGCGCGGCCAGACCATAACGCCGACAGACACACTCATCATCTTCGACGAAATCCAAGAGGCACCGCGTGGCATCACCTCGCTCAAATACTTCAACGAGCTGGCGCCGGAATACCATATCATGGCAGCCGGCTCCTATATGGGGCTCGCGCTCCGACGCGAAAACGAGTCGTTCCCCGTCGGCAAGATCGACCAGCTCACCATGCGCCCCATGGGGTTTGTCGAGTTCGTTCGTGCCGTCGATGGCGATCCGCTCGCAGATGCCATCCTTGCCGCAGACATGGACCTGCTGACAAACGTTTCCGAAAAGCTCGAGCGCCTGCTCAAGGAATACCTCGTTGTCGGTGGCATGCCAGAAGTTGTCTCCGCTTTCGCCGCCTCCCACGATTTCATCGAGGCCCGCAGGCTTCAGCAGCAAATCATCGAAGCTTATGAATCCGATTTTGGCAAGCATGCGCCAGCCCGCATCGTCGAGCGCATGAGGCTGGTTTGGAAATCCCTTCCCGGCCAGCTCGCAAAGGAAAACAAGAAGTTCGTCTACGGCGCGCTTCGTCCCGGGGCGCGCGCACGCGATTTTGAGGAAAGCCTCCAGTGGCTCATGGACTATGGAATCGTTCATAAGGTACCGCGTGTTTCCGCCCTAAGAGCACCGCTCACAAGCTACGAGGATCTCTCGGGCTTCAAGCTGTTCTGCATCGACACCGGCATCCTCGGAGCACTCTCCGGCCTCACGCCAGCCATTGTTCTGAACGGGCCCGCTGTTTTTACGGAGTTCAAAGGCTCGCTGACCGAGCAATACGTCGCACAGGAGCTTTTGCTCCAAGGCAATACTCCCGCGTATTGGTCATCCTCCTCCGGCAATGCAGAGACTGACTTTGCCGTCGACCATGCGGGGACCGTGCTTCCGCTCGAGGTCAAGGCGGCAGAGAATCTCAAAGCAAAGAGCCTGAGGATTGCCTGCGAGAAGTTCAAGCTCGAGCGCTGCGTGAGAACATCGTTAGCGGCATATAGAGACGAAGGCACGCTCGTCAATATTCCGCTCTGGGAGATTGGGCAAATCGACAAGCTGGCATAGGCGCTGTGGAGGGGGTGCCCCGTAAGGAGTGTCCCAAACTGCCGGCAGAAAAGGAACGTCTCTATCTGCCGCATTCCCGAAGCAAGGCAACGCCGATGTTTTGGCAACGGCAGCGAGCGGGCCGCATTTGAGGCAAGGTGACGTGAAACGAAAGGGCGCTGACCTTCTGGTCGCGCCCTCGAAATTGAACGTCAGATTGTCCAAATGCGGCCCGCGCAGCGTCGAGCCGTTACGCGGTTTGGTAAAACCGCGTAACCCTAAAGCTCCGTTACTTCAACACTGTTGTAGATCTCGTCCCAGCGGTCCATGACCAGGTGACCGGTCTTGGGATCCATAGCGTTGAGCTTGCCGCAGGTATTGGCGGTCTTGAGCACCGTGACGTCGTCGGCACCAGCCGCAATGGCATGCGCAAAGCCAGCGATGGTCGAGTCGCCGGAACCCGTTGCGTTCACAGCCGCAATCGCGGGCGTCTTGGCGCGGAACGCGCGACCCTCATGGAAGCCAACCGAACCGGCAGCGCCCATCGAAACGACAACCCAGGGGATACCGGCAAAACGGTCATCGGCGGCAAGCGCCTCGCGCAGGGCATCGACATCATCGGTCGTAAAGGACGTACCCAGTAGGCCGTTAATCTCGGTCAGGTTGGGCTTTACGAGCTCAGGCTTAGCGTCGGACTCCAGCGCGGCCTCCAGCGATGCACCCGAAGTGTCGAGCAGCACCTTGGCGCCCGCCTCCTCGGCGATCTTGACGAGCTCGGCATAGTAGCCGGCATCGACGCCACGCGGCAGCGAGCCCGAAAGCGTCACAACGTCCGCCTTCGCTGCAAGCTCGGCAAACTTGGCCGTAAAGGCCTCGAGCTCGGCCGGAGCGATCTGCGGGCCGCTCTCCAGCAGCTCGGTCTGATTACCCTCGTGCAGAATATTCAGGCAAATGCGCGTCTCACCGGCGATGGGCACAAAGTCGTTCTTGACGCCGTCGGCATCCATAAGCTCGGCCATATAGGCACCCATGTGGCCGCCGAGCAGGCCAGTCGCGAGCACGTCGTCGCCCAGCTGCAGCAGCACACGGCTCACGTTGAGGCCCTTACCGCCAGCAGTCTTTTCGGGCGTCACGCGGTTCACGTCGTCGATGATCAGCTTGTCGAGCTGATAGCGCGTATCAATCGACGGGTTCATGGTAACAGTCAGAATCATATTGAACTCCTGTTCCGGGGCGGCATGACCCACCCCAAACATACGATAGCTCGTTAAAGGATCTCGATCTCAAAGCCGCGGGTGACGGTCTCCCCCGGCTTGGCCACCAGGCAGCCGCGCTTGTGTTCCAGAATATCGTCCTCGTCGGAGCAGGTGGACAGACCGCCCCACGGTTCAACAGCCACAAAGTCGCCCTCGGGCTTGCTCCACACAATCAGGTACGGCATATCGGGGAACGTCAGGCGCACGCCCTTGTCCTCGGTTTTCTTGGTCAGCGTAACCACGCGGCTCTCGAGCATGTCGAAGATGGTCTCCGCGAAGTCAAAGAGTTCGTGGGTCAGCGGCAGGTCATGGCCAACCATCGGGTTCTTGCTGCGATGCTCAACATCAATCAGGCCCGTCGAGGGAACGGCAGTACAGAGCTCGGCGGCCTCGCGCTGCTCAAAACGGAGCTCGTAGTCGTCATAGGACTCGCCCTCGTCAAGCGGGCACTTAAAGCCAGGGTGACCGCCCACAAAGAACGGCATGTCCTCGGTGCCCTCATTGGTCACCTCGTACGACACGGCCACCTTCTCCGCATCGATCATGTAACGAGCAACGATCTTAAACGGATACGGGTACTGCTCGAGTAACTCGACATGGTCGGCAGAGCTTAGGCTCAGCGCAACCATGTTGTCGCTCTGTTCCTCGAGTTTCCACTCCTGTTTGCGCGCAAAGCCGTGACGGGCGAGCTTAACCTCGCGGCCGCCCATGGTCATTGCGTGACCGTCACGAAGGCCGCCGCAGATCGGGAAGCAAATAGGCGCCTGGCCCGACCACACCGCCGGATCACCCTGCCACAGATACTCGCGGCCGTTGGCCGTAATAGAAGTGAACGATCCGCCAGCCGTGCTCAACGCAATGCGGACAGAGCCGTTATCAAGAACAAACTCCATGGGAATCTTCTCCTTCACATATCATCTCGCACGATCCATTGTGAACGTCGTGCCTTTAGCAGAAAGGTAATAAGGCAGCGCCGCAAACAAAAGAACAATGCACTTCCAGCCCGCTGGGCCAATTGGGCTGATAGCAAACCGGCCCGCGCCCCATCACAGAAACGCGAGCCGTCAACGGACTAGTTAATTACGCCGGATACCCGCTAATCATGGTATTCGCCGCGGTCCCACTTCTCGAGGAACTCGTCAAAGAAGTGCGGGTCAGCCTGAGCCTCGGCGTCGGCCTTATTGCAGGCATCGATCTTAGCGATCAGGGCATCGTGCTCGGGGGTCTTCTCGTAGGGCTCCTCCAGGAAGGCAAGCATGATATCGGCCATCAGGAACTCGCCGGTGATCTTGCCACCAAAGCCCACGATGTTGGCGTTGAGCTCACGACGGGCATACAGGGCAGAGGTCATGTCGCGGACCAGGGCGCAACGGGCGCCGGGGACCTTGTTGACGGCGTTGGTGATGCCGATGCCGGTGCCGCACAGGGCCACACCAAAGTCGGCCTTGCCGCTGGCAACAGCCTCGCCCACGGCCTTGCCGTAGATGGGATAGTGCGTACGGGTGTGGCTGTAGGTGCCGCAGTCGAGCACCTTGTAGCCAGCCTGCTCCAGGCGGTCGGCCAGATAGATCTTCTCGTCCGTAACGATATGGTCGCAACCGATTGCGATGGTCTTCTTCATCAGAACGTCCTTTCGTCTGAATTCACAAGTTGAGGTAGAAGTTCGAGTTCTCGGTGGCTCTCGTTAGGCCATCTTGTTGAGCATGTCGACACGGATCTGGTGACGGCCGCCGGCGTACTGGGCGCGCAGGAACTCGCGGGCGATCTTCTTGGCGACCTCGGTGCCCACAACGCCCGGGCCCATGGTGACCATGCGCGAGCCGTTGTGCTCGCGGGTCATGTAAGCGGAACGCTCGTCGGAAATGTTGGCGACGACCATGCCCTTAATCTTGACGGCGGCCATATAGGAGCCGACGCCGTACTTATCGAATGCGAAGCCCTGGGAATCCTTGTGCTCCAGCAGGTCCTTGGCAACGGCGGTCGCGGAATCGACAAAGTCCGCGGCAGGGGTCTCAGAATAGTCGACGACCTCGTGACCGTCGGCGATGAGCATCTCCTTGATGGACTCCTTCATCGACATACCGTCGGCATCGGAAGCGATTACAACCCTCATGACATCCTCCTTGAGAGATACGCAGGTGCGTAGTTTCTGTTTGGAAGTGTTGAATCGCGTTCAGGTCCGGGCATCTGAATGTGCGGTTCTTCACTGTTCATGTTTATTTGAACACATTCGAACACCGACTGCAACAATTTTTTGTTTGTCTTTGTTCTTTTTTGAACAAATACCGTTTACGGATGATTGCTGACCGTTTGGAATCGGGAAAAACCTAGCCTGCCACGTATTCATCAAACAAAAAGGGCGGCCGAGAACGCATCTCGGCCGCCCTTCGGCGGTATATCCCGGTATATACAGCTGTTTTAGTTACTCAGACCGTACGCTCTTCTTGGCGTGCTTGGACGGAGCGCTCAGAAAGCGGCCCGTCAAATAGTTCGCGGGACCGGAGATATCAATCCCCAACAGCGTGTGTCCCAGCCACAAAAACGCCGCGAGCACCAGCAATGGAATCACGCACGAGGTCACGATCATCACGATGACGCCTTCGATAAGGTCGGTCACCTGCTGCACAATTTCATTGGTCATCTGCTTGGCACCGCTGGTCACCGATGTGACGAGACCCGAGGCGCCGTCGGCAAGCTGCTCAAGCACATTCTTGGACTCTGTGGACTCGGTCTTTTTCTTGCTTGCTTTGGAGCTGTCGCTATCTGCCGCACCCGCAGCGTCAGCCGCCTTTTGCTCGGCTTGCTCGATGCTAACGCGATACGTTTCGTCGACCTTCTGCGACACCCAAACGCTTGCAGGCACCAACGCCATGCCAATTATGGCGACCACCAGCACACGCGTTGCCACGCGGCGAATGACCGTGCTCGTACTCCAGCGTCCGTGAATGCCAAGCGACCTGCAAAGAGCACCAGCGCAAACGGAATCAGGATGCCCAGACCAACCGACCACAAAATGGTCAGCAGGTATTTCTCGAGGTAGAGCACGGCAAGCACGATGCCCAAGTTACCCGAAAGCTGTGCGAGCTGCTCGGCAACCGGCGTTCCCGTATCACCCGGCAGTGCAGTGATACCCGCAGATAGGGCGACGCACGAGGTCGTGAGCGCCAAAACATTGCCCTTCTTTTGATCGATGACCTCGATGGTGGAGTCCCAAGTTTTGGTATCGGCGAAATGCGGACGAGCCACAAAGCCCGACAGCAGCGCCAGTACCACGAGCGCAACGATAAAGCCAATCTGCAGTTTTTTGTTTGCGCACACGACATCGGACAGACTGGGCTGCAGCTCGGTTACCGTCGTGTGCTCGGTTATCTGGACAGGACGCCCATGAACTATCTCGTGCGCGCCTCTCTTTTGAATCGATCCATTGTCCGGCATTTGGATACCTCCTCATTCCGGTCTGTATTGCGGATGGAAGTATACCCACGAAGCAAAATGTCCAACAGCGCCCAATAAGTTGCGGTGAAATAGGGACTGTTTTATGCCTGCCAACCCCTTTTCAGTCCCTATTTCACCGCAACTTAGGCTGAGGGACAGAAAAAGCCCTGCCGCGGGTAGCGGCAGAGCTTTTGGAAGGGGACTTGGTTGTGAGGGCTCGTTAGGCGAGCTTGGCCTCGAGCTCGGCGATGCGCTTGTAGGCATCGATGGTAAAGCGGGTCTGCTTCTCCAGAATCATAGTGGTCATGAGAGTGTCCTGAGCGTGAGCCATGATGAAGGTCATCTCCATCTCGCCGCCGCCGGCCTCCTGCGAAAGCAGTTTGGTCTGCGTGTCGTGGGCACCGATGAGCGCATCGCTGGCATCCTTGTGCAGCTGTTCGGCCTTCTCAAAGTCACCCTCGCGAGCAGCATCGAGCGCTGCAAGCAGATCGGTCTGGGCGTCACCTGCGTATGCGACGATCTCGAATCCAACCATCGAGATTTCTTCTTTGGTTGCCATATTGCGTTCCTTTCACATATGAACCAATGGAGAGCATCGCGTCCGGGCATACGCGCTGCGTTGTGTATGACAGAAACAATAACATTCAAACAAAAAAGAACAGCTCAAAACGTAATTTCAAACTATGAACGGTCACTTTTCGCCCGTGAACGGTTTTTAAACCAATCTGAACAATATCGAACACAATTAGCGGCAACCCAAACAGGGCCGCACCTAACGCAAATCGCGCACCGTATCGCCCTCTACGAGCACACCGGGGATCAGCATGTGCTCCACGCCAGATGCACCCCCATCAGCGCCGGCAATCTTGTCGACCGCCCACATGCCGACGCGCTTGTTGTCAAAGCGCACCGTGGTCAGGCGACGGTCGGGCACGATATCGCCCAGGCTGTCATCAACACCCACCACGCTCACGTCCTCGGGCACACGCCTTCCGCACGACTCGAGCCCGCGAATGCAGCCGTATGCCATGGCATCGTTGGAAGCATAAATGGCCGTACAGGTCGGATCTTCCGCCAGAGCCTGACCGGCAGCATATCCGCTCTGTGCCGTCCAATCCCCACGGACGAGTCGCGGCGGCTCAATTCCATGCGCGCGCAATGTCTCGCGCCAGCCTTCCTCGCGCCGCATGCCCGAAAGTGAGCGCTCGGGACACGAGATAAAGTGCACGGTTTTGTGCCCCCGCCCCAGCAAGTACTCGACCACCTGGCGCGAGCAATCGAACTGGTCGTTATCGACCGTTGAACAGAGCGGGTGCTCCAGCATCGTAACGAGCACCGTCTGCATGCCGGGCAGCGGCTCGAAGGTGCCAAAGTCCGCCGGCATGCGATTCATGATCACGACCATGCCATCCACCGGCAGCGCGCTCATGCGCGACGATGCGCTCTCGAGGGTATAGGGATGTCCATCTACTTTAGTGAGGGTGATGGCATAGCCATGTTTGTCGGCCGCGGCGGCAAAGCCCTCCATACGGTCGAGGTTGCCGGTACCGGTAATGTTGAACATGGCGACGCCGACGGTCTTAAACTTGCCACGGCGCAGCGATCGACCGGCGAAATTGGGGCGATACCCCAGCTCGCGCATGGCGGCACGCACGCGTTCCTTGGTCTCGGGGCGCACACTGGGCGAATCGTGCACGGTGCGCGAGACCGTCTGCTCCGAGACGCCCGCGAGGCGCGCCACGTCTTTGACGGATACCGATTTTTTAACAGCGTCCATAGGGGATCTTTCTATGTCAACGATGCCATTGATGACATCCTGCGCAGTCATTTTAAACGTCTTCAAGTATATCCAACGCCTCCCCCTCAATACGCTCACCACCCAAAACCTACCGTTCACCGACAATCTTGCTTCCCCGAACGGCTTTTGTCGCCCAAATGTTAACGTTGCCATTGTGCAAACACAGAGCCACCGGGCGGCTCAAACGTTTACGCGTAAGGAATCGACGGTTCGCAGGCACAGGAACCACCGGTTCGCGTCTTTTTTTGTGTCACAAAATGGCAACGTCAACATTTTGGCAACCGAACGTCAAAAGCTACCATCGTTGCTAACCCACCGACTCTTAGGAGCATTGCATGGAGCAACTCATCGCCATCATCGAAAAGGGCCAGCCCTTTTTCAACGCGATCGCCCGCAACAAGTACCTCAAGGCGATCCGCGACGGCTTTATCTCCGTCATCCCCATCATCATCTTCTCGTCCATCTTCTGCCTGGTAGCCTCGGTCCCCAACATCTGGGGTTTCTACTGGCCCGATGACATCAACAACGCCCTGTGGAAGTGCTACAACTACTCCATGGGCATCCTGGCCATCGCCTGCGCCGCCACCACGGCCAAGCACTTCGCCGACGCTCAGAACCGCGATCTGCCCAAGAACAACCAGATCAACTTTATCTCGTGCATGTGCGCGGCCATCATCGGCTTCTTGCTCCTTTCGAGCGACACCATCGCCACGGACGCTGCCAGCGGTTTCAACACCACCTACCTTGGTTCCAAGGGCCTGCTGACCGCTTTCATCGCTGCGTTTGTGACCGGCGTCATCTACAAGTTCTTCATTAAGCGCAACATCACCGTCAAGATGCCCGAGCAGGTTCCGCCCAACATCTCGCAGACCTTTAAGGACATCATCCCCTTCTCCGTCTGCATCACCGTCTTTTGGGTTTTTGACATCGTCTTCCGCGCTGCTTTTGGCTTCTGCTTTGCCCAGGGTGTCATCCAGGTGTTCCAGCCCCTGTTCACCGCTGCCGATGGCTACATCGGCCTCGCTGTGATCTACGGCGCCATGAGCCTGTTCTGGTTCGTGGGCGTCCACGGCCCCTCGATCGTCGAGCCCGCCATCGCCGCCGCTCTCGTTGCCAACATGACCGACAACCTGGCTGCGTTCCAGGCCGGCCAGCACGCTTCCGCTGTCCTGACCCAGGGTGCCCAGTACTTCGTCGTCTGCATGGGCGGCACCGGCGCCACGCTCGTCCTGGTCTTTATGTTCTGCTTCCTGGCCAAGTCCCAGGAGATGCGCGCCGTTGGTAAGGCCGCTATCGTCCCCGTGTGCTTTGCCGTCAACGAGCCGCTGCTGTTCGCCGCACCCATCGTGCTCAATCCCGTCTTCTTTGTCCCGTTTGTCTTTGCCCCGATCGCCAACATCTGGATCCTCAAGATCTTTATCGACTTCTTGGGCATGAACGGCTTTATGTACACCCTGCCCTGGACCGTCCCCGGCCCCATCGGCACCATCATGGGCCTGGGCTTCCAGCCGCTCGCCTTTGTGATGCTCGCCCTTATCCTGATCGTCGACTTCGTTCTGTACTACCCGTTCTTCCGTGCCTATGACGCCCAGAAGTGCGCCGAGGAGGCCGAGATTTCCCAGGAGGAGCTCGCCGCCAAAAACGCCGAGAAGGCCGCCAAGCTCAACGATGCCTTCCAGGGCAAGGCTGACGCCAAGAGCGTTGCCGCCGGCGCTGCTGCCGAGGCCGTGAAGGCCGACGCCCCCGCCGCCGCTACCGAGGCAAAGACCGCCAGCGACCTCAACGGCAAGCGCGTGCTCGTGCTCTGCCAGGGCGGCGGAACCTCGGGCCTGCTCGCCAACGCGCTGGCCAAGGCCGCCAAGGAGCGCGGCATTAACCTCGAGACCGCTGCCGAGGCCTATGGCAACCACGTGGACATGCTCCCCGACTTTGACCTGGTCGTCCTGGCCCCGCAGGCCGCAAGCTACCTGGCCGACCTGCAGAAGGACTGTGAGCGCGTGGGCAACAAGTGCGTCGCCTGCCGTGGCAAGCAGTACATCGAGCTCTCCCAGAACGGCGACAAGTCTCTCGCCTTCGTGAGTGAGCAACTTTCGAAGTAAGTAACGCCCAGGGCCAGCCGACCATCCAAGACCGGCTGGCCCTTCGATTTAGACGATTGGATCATCATGTCCGTTAATCCTGCTAGCGTCACCAACCCGCCCGCGCAGTTTCCCGAGGACTTTGTCTTTGGCGGCGCCACCGCTGCCTACCAGGTAGAGGGCGAGACCCGCACTCACGGTAAGGGCAAGGTTGCCTGGGACGACTTTCTGGAGGCCCAGGGGCGCTTCTCCCCCGATCCCGCTTCGGACTTCTACAACCAGTACCCCGTCGACCTGGAGCTGTGCGAGGAGTTCGGCATCAACGGCATTCGCCTCTCCATCGCCTGGAGCCGCATCTTCCCCAACGGCACCGGCGAAATCAACCCCGAGGGCGTCCAGTTCTACCACGATCTCTTCGCCGAGTGCCACAAGCACCACGTTGAGCCGTTCGTCACGCTGCATCACTTTGACACGCCGCTTCCCCTCTTTGAGAAGGGCGACTTCCTCAACCGCGAGACCATCGACGCCTTTGTGGACTTTGCCACCTTCTGCTTTAAGGAGTACGCCGACCAGGTGACCTACTGGTTCACCTTTAACGAGATCTGGGCCGACGCCTCCAACACCTACATCGAGGGCACCTTCCCCGGTGGCGTCAAGGCGCATCTGGCCGAGGCCTTCCAGTGCGAGCACAACATGATGCTCGCCCACGCCAAGGCCGTGCTGGCCTTCCACAACGGCGGCTTTAAGGGCAAAATCGGCGTCATCCAGTCGCTGGAGTTTAAGTACCCGCTCAACGAGAACGACCCCGCCGACATCAAAGCCGCCAACAACGAGCACGTGCTGCAAAACCAGTTCTTGCTCGACGCCACCTTCCGCGGCGACTATGCGCCCGACACCCTCGAGTGCGCCAACCGCCTGGCTGCCGTCTCGGGCGGCACCATCGAGATCCTAGACGAGGATCTGGAAATCATGCGCGAGGCCGCGCTCTACAACGACTACCTGGGCGTTAACAACTACCAGTGCCGCTTCTTGAAGGCTTACGACGGCGAGAACGACCTGCACCACAACGGTACGGGCGAGAAGGGCACTGGCCGCTGGCGCGTCAAGGGCATTGGCGAGCATGTGAACAAGCCCGGCATCCCCACCACCGACTGGGACTGGATCATCTATCCCGAGGGCCTGTTCGATCTGCTCGTCTACATTAAGCAGCGCTACCCCAACTACAAGCAGATCTTCATCACCGAGAACGGCATGGGCTACAAGGACCCCTACAAGGACGGTTTTGTGGACGACCAGCCGCGCATCGACTACATCGAGCAGCACCTGCGCTGGTTGCTCAAGGCCATGGAGGTGGGCGTCAACGTGGGCGGCTACTTCCTGTGGAGCCTGCAGGATCAGTTCTCCTGGACTAATGGCTACAACAAGCGTTACGGCTTCTTCTACGTTGACTTTGAAACCCAGAAGCGCACGCCCAAGGCAAGCGCCTACTGGTATAAGCACGTGGCGCAGACCCGTCGTCTGGACTAGTGACTGGCGGGGTTGCCCGCTCACATAACCTGTCCCCATTTCTCGGCCGGGGGCGGCACGTCACACGACGCGCCGCCCCCGGCCTTTTTGTTTTTGGGCGGTTCGGGGTCCGTTTGTCTCAATCTGTAACATCTAGCCGAGTTTTTGGGTCCTAGCTGTTACAGATTGAGACGAACAGGATTGCTCTTTCCGAAGAATCTAAATCTGTAACACGTAGCCCGCTTTTGACCGTCTACCTGTTACAAATCGAGACAGACGGAGTAGGACCTAACCCCGTATGTCCCTAACAGTCGAGCGTTCGACCAGCGTGCTCGGCACATGAATCGCCTCGATAGACGAGCTCTCTCCAATCGCCGCCTCAAACGCAAGCTTACCGACACCGCGCAAATCAAATCGCAGCGTCGTCAGCCGATTGTGAGGAACAAGTCCCTCGAGTGCGTCGTCGATACCAACCACGCTCACGTCGTCGGGCACGGACAGGCCCGCGTTCTCGAGCGCGGCGATAACGCCCAGCGCCATCTGGTCATTTGCCGCAAGCACGGCAGTCGGCGTCTGCGACCCGCCGGCAAGCACCTCGGCCGCAATCCGCTCGCCCATGGCGTACCCACTGTCCGCACTCCAATCGCCACGCAGCATCGGAGCGGCATCGACATGAGCACGACCCAGCGTATCGCGCCAACCGGCCTCACGAAAACGCGAGGAAATCGAGTTTTCCGGACCCGCCACAAACCGCATATTCGAGTGACCATGTTCCAGCAGATAATTGGTCAACAGCTCGCACGAACCATACTGGTCGGAGTCGATCGTCGTGCAGCGCGGATGCGCATACATGGACAGGATGACCGTTCGCACTCCCGGCTGGGGAACAAACTCCTCAAAATCGGGAGCCATGCGGTTCATGTTGAGAATCATGCCGTCGACGGGTCGCTCGACCATGCGGCGCGAGGCATCGGCAAGTGCATAGGGCTTGTCGCCGCCCATCTCGATCATAGTGACGGCAAAATCATGCTCGCGCGCCGCTTGCATGATACCCTCGAGCGTCGCCAGGTTACCGACACGTGTGATGTTGTACATGCACAGGCCAATAGAACGATACGACCCGCCGCGCAACGCCGCTCCAGCAAAATTGGGACGAAAGCCCAGCTCTTCCATGGCGGCCAGCACACGCTTGCGCGTCTTTTCCGTCACGTTGGGCATACCGTTGACCACGCGAGACACAGTCTGGCGGCTCACGCCAGCGAGCGCCGCAACCTCTGCCGCGCTCGCCGAACGACCATTCCTTGTCTGCTGATCCATGCCTTCCACGCTAACCTGCTTCCCAACTATTCCCCGCGCCCATGGCGCATCGTACATACATTGATAACGTGCTCATGATACCCGAGCCATATACCACAACATGAAAACTTCTGTCAATCAAAACCGCTTACCGAACAAATACAACCGTTCGCAGCTGTTTGAAGTTGTTTTGTTTCTATACATCCCAGCCGGATGTTAACGTGCTCGTTGTCAAATGTTCACGTGCTCATTTTGGTTCTAATCATTTTAAGATAGTGTTTATCGGGCTTTTTCACCGCTGAACGCTAACCAGGGAGCCTCCTGAGCGCAAACGCACAATATCGAACAGCGAGACGAGAGGATGTATGCATATGTCTTTGCTAAACCGCGTACAGCAGCTGCCGAAGGGCTTTGTTTGGGGCGCCGCAACCGCCGCGTACCAAACGGAAGGTTCCACGAAGGTGGCAGGCAAGGGTAAGACCATGTGGGACGATTACCTTGTCGCCCAGGGTCGCTTTTTGCCCGACCCGGCCAGTGATTTCTACAACCGCTACGAGGAGGATATCCGCCTTTCTGCCGAGCATGGACTCAACGCCATTCGTGTGTCCATCGCCTGGACCCGCATCTTCCCCAACGGCGACGATGCCGAACCCCTCGCCGAGGGCGTTAAGCACTACCACGAGCTGTTCGCCTGCTGCAAAAAGTATGGCGTCGAGCCCTATGTGTCCCTGCATCACTTTGACTCCCCCGCCGCCCTGTTCAACCAGGGCGACTGGCTCAACCGCAAGACCGTCGACGCCTATGTGCGCTATGCCGAGTTCTGCTTCCGCGAGTTCCGCGAGGTCAAGAATTGGTTCACCATCAACGAGCTCATCAGCCTCTCGCACTCCCAATACATCCAAGGCAACTTCCCGCCCAACCATCACTTTGATGTGACGAGCGGCATCCAGAGCCAGCACAACGAGCTCGTTGCCCACGCCCGCGCCGTCAACCTGTATAAGGATCTTGACGAGACCGAGCACCTGGGCGGACGCATTGGCATGGTCAACGTCCTGACGCCGGCATATCCTGCCACCGACTCGCCCGCCGACCAGCACGCCGCCGACCTGTACAACGCCTTCTACACCGACTTCATCATGGACGGCGCCTTCCTGGGTCACTACTCCGCGCGCACCCTCTCACTCATCAACGAGATTCTGCGTGCCAACAACGCCACACTTACGGTTGAGGACAGCGACATGGAGGAGCTCGCCAAGGCGGCGCCCCGCAACGATATGTTCGGCCTCAACTACTATCAGTCGGCGTTTATCGCCGCCTACGATGGCGAGTCCACCAACAGCTTTAACGGCACCGGAGACAAGGGCACCTCGTGCTTTAAGTTTAAGGGCGTCGGGCAGCAGGTCGATATGCCGGGTATCCCCACCACCGACTGGGATTGGCTCATCTACCCGCAAGGCCTCTACGACACGCTCAAGCACATCAGCGCCACCTATCCCAACCTCCCCGTCATCTATATCACCGAAAACGGCCTGGGCCACAAGGACCCCGAGCCCGACGCAAACGGCATCGTCGCCGATCCCGAGCGCATCGACTTTGTCGACCAGCACATGGAGAAGGTGCTCCGGGCGCGCGCCGAGGGCGTCGACGTCCAGGGCTACTTTATCTGGAGCCTGCAGGACCAGTTCTCGTGGGCCAACGGCTATAACAAGCGCTACGGCCTGTTCTACATCGACTTCGACACGCAAAAACGCTACATCAAGCAGTCGGCACTCTGGTACAAGGAGCTCGCCGACACTATGGCGGACGCGCAGTAGCGCATCGCCTCGCTTTCCCCCGAGAGGGGAGCGGCCCTATGCGATACAAACCCAGCCGCTCCCCTCTCTCCCCCTGGGACCGACCCCGCCTGCACCCGGGCTTTTAGCAAGCGGGAGACCATATAGGTTTTCAACGTCCATGCCATTAAGATTTCATGCAAAGAGGAGCGTGAACTATGGAATCGATCGTTAAGTTCTTGGAGAAAGGTCAGCCGTACTTCGACAAGGTCTCTAAGAACATCTACCTTCAGGCCATTAAAGACGGCTTTTTGGCAGCAATGCCCATCATCCTGTCTTCTTCTGTCTTCCTGCTTATTTCGACCCTGCCGGGCGTTGTCGCCACGGTCGGCGGCTTTACGCTGCCCGACTGGTGGAACGTCGACGTCGTGAACTTCTGCAACAAGGTTTACAACTTCACGATGGGCGTCGTGGGCATCATGGTCGCCGGCACCACCGCAAGCGCGCTGACCGGCTCCAAGAACCGCCGCATGCCTGCCGGCAAGGCCATCAACGCCACGAGCACCATGGTCGCCGCCATGTGCGCTATGCTCATCTTGGCCGTTACCCAGACGAGTGCCAAGATCGACGGCGCCGATGTCTCGGTGTTCTTTACCGACAACATGGGCACCAAGGGCCTGCTGAGCTCCTTTGTCGCCGCATTTGCCACGGTCAACATCTATGCCTTCTGCATTAAGCGAGACATCACCATCAAGCTGCCCAAAGAAGTCCCCGGCGCCATCGCCCAGAACTTCCGCGACATCTTCGCCTTCAGCTTCTCCATCCTGTTTGTCGCCGTCATCGACGTTATCTGCCGCACCTGCTTGGCCGTCCCGTTTGCCAACGTCATCTCCACGCTGGTGAGCCCGCTGTTCGCCGCTGCCGATTCCTACGCCGGCCTCGCCCTCATCTGGTTCATGATCCCTCTGTTCTGGTTCATGGGCATCCACGGCCCCTCGGTCGTTAAGCCTGCCCTCAACGCCGCGCTGTTTGGCAACATCACTACCAACCTCGCCACGCTGCAGGCCGGCGGTCACCCCGCCCTCGCCCTGACCGAAAACTTCGGTAACTACATCGGCGAACTCGGCGGCACCGGCGCCACGTTCATTGTCCCGATTATCTTCCTGCTCTTTATGCGCTCCAAGCAGCTCAAGGCCGTCGGCAAAGCCTCTGTCGTGCCCGTGATGTTCGCCGTCAACGAGCCGCTGCTGTTCGCCGCGCCCATCATCCTCAACCCGTACTTCCTGATCCCGTTCCTGTTTGCCCCCGTGGCCAACGTCCTCATTGGTAAGTTCTTCATCGACTTTTTGGGCATGAACGGCTTTATCTATGCCATGCCGTGGGCACTCCCCGGACCGATCGGCACCTTCATCGACACCAACTTCCAGCCGATCTCTCTGGTCCTGGTTGTCGTCCTGCTGGTCGTTGACTTCTTGATCTACTACCCGTTCTGCAAGGCCTACGACAACGTCCTGTGCAAGCAGGAGGCCGAGACCCTGGCCGAAGAAGAGGCCGAGGAGACCAAGGCCGTCAAGACCGCTGCCGCCCCCGCCGTTGAGGCTCCTGTTGTCGAGACCGCTTCTGCCACTGAGGCCTCCGCAGCTCCGTCCGCCCTTAAGGGCAAGGATCTGAGGGTTCTGGTTCTGTGCGCTGGCGCCGGCACCTCTGCACTGCTCGCCAACGCGCTTAAGGAAGGCGCCGACGAGCTGGGCATCGACATTACCGCCAACGCCGGTGCCTACGGCAGCCACTACGCCATCATGGACCAGTACAACGTCATCGTCCTGGCTCCGCAGGTTCGCACCTATTACAACGAGATGAAGGCCGACACCGACCGCCTGGGCATCACGCTGCTGTCGCCCAAGGGCAAACAGTACATCGACCTCACTAAGGATCCCAAGGGCGCCGTCGCCTGGATCGAGGAAAACCTCGAGGCATAAGACGCTGACACCACCTGCCGCTTGCAGACAATAAATGGCCCGTGCATCGATGTGTGATGCGCGGGCCATTTTGTTTAGACCGCACCCGTCCTCCTGTTCATCTCAATCTGTAACATCTAGCCGAGTTTTTGGGTCCCAGCTGTTACGGATCGAGGTGAACGCACAGGCCAAGCCAAAAATCTCAATCTGTAACATGTAGACCGCTTTTGACCGCTTAGATGTTACAGATCGAGACAAACAGATGGGTCAATCCAATCAATCTAGATCTGTAACACCTGGCTGGTCATTTCACTCCTAACTGTTACAGATCGAGACAAACGGAATAAGCCGGGCCGAATTGTCTAAATCTGTAACATCTAGCCGAGTTTTCGGGTCCCACCTGTTACAGATTTAGACGAGCAGGCCGAGCACGTCTACGCCCGCAGATCCCTTACGCTGGAACGTTCGACCAACACGCCCGAGACGAGCGTACGGCTTCTGGAGCTCGGGGCTTCCAGACCTGCGACGACCTCGTTAAGCGCACGGATGCCCAGCTCGCGGTGGCGAAACTTCACCGACGTCAGAATCGAGTTGGGAATCGTCTTGTAAAGCTCGTCATCAAAGCCGATCACGGACACATCATCGGGCACACTGAGCCCTTTGTCACGTAAAGCCATCATCACGCCGTTTGCCATGCAGTCGTTAGCCGCGAGGACCGCCGTGCAATCGGGTTTATCGGCAAGCACAAGGCCCGCGGCATAGCCACTATCCGCATTCCAATCGCCTTGCAGAGGCTCGGGCGGCTCAATGCCATGCGCCTCGAGTGCCGCTCGCCAACCTTTCATACGGCACTGGCTCGACAGCGCTTCTTTCTTACCAGAGACGAAGTACACGTTCTTGTGCCCGTGATTCAAGAAGTACTCGCACGCCATGCGCGCGCCGCCCTCTTGATCGTCACTGACGGTGGAGCAGGTAGGATGTTCCATCGGTGTGATAATCACCGTCTTGAGGTCTTTCGGTGCCTCAAAAGTATCAAAGTCATCGACCATCTGACGCAGGTTGAAGATCATGCCATCAACAGGCAGCTGCGACATCCTACGCGCCGCTTCGGCAAGGGTCATCTTCTCCCCCGCCCGCTTTTTGATCATCGTGAGCGCAAAGCCGCGTTCTTCGGCGGCATCTGCGATACCGTCAATCATGTCCACGGCACCGCCCGACAAGTGGAACAGCACCACGCCGATGCACCCGTAACGGCCCAACTTGAGCGAACGCGCGGCAAAGTTCGCCCGGAACCCGAGCGCTTCCATTGCGGAATGGACCTTATCGCGTGTCGACTCTCGCACGCTACCGGGCTCGTTAATCACACGCGAAACCGTCTTGAGAGAAACACCCGCGGCAATCGCCACATCGTTCATTGAGACATTTTTCTTGTCCATCGTTGCCACTACTTCTCCACTCGGTTCTCTATCGCTTGTTTTTTGCGTTCTAGCATACACCACCTGCCTGACTGATAAATCAACCGTTTACCGGACAATATCGACCGCTCACCCGTATATCCTTGTTGCTCTTCCAAAAATGTCTTACGTTGTCATTAACGAAATGACAACGTTGTCATTTCGCAATGCCTTCCTTGAGCAGGAAGGTTTCCGGGCAGTCCTGACCATCCATCGACGACCAGTTCCATCCACATGCATCGCGCATCAAGTAGCAAAGGAGCTCTATGGACGCCATCGTAAAGATGCTCGAAAAGCATCAGCCGTTCTTTGAGAAGATCTCGAGGAACATCTACCTCCAGGCTATTAAGGACGGATTCCTTGGGTGCATGCCCATCGTCCTCACCTCTTCGATCTTTCTGCTCATTGCCACCCTTCCCGGCGTAGTTGGCATCACGCTGCCCCAGCCGCTCATCGACTGGTGCAACAAGCTGTACAACTTCACCATGGGCGTCATGGGCATCATGGTTGCCGGCACCACCGCCAAGAACTTCACGGCATCCATGAACCGTCGCATGCCCGCCGGCAAAGTGCTCAACGACGGTTCCACCATGGTGGCCGCCCAGTGCAGCATGCTGCTGCTCGCAGTCACGCAGTTCACCACCAAGTTCAACGGCTCCGAACTTTCGGTCTTCGATTGCACCAGCATGGGCACGCGCGGTCTGTTCTCGGCCTATATCGCCGCGTTCATTACCGTGTGGGTCTACAAATTCTGCGTCTCGCGCGATTTGACCATTAAGCTGCCCAAGGAGGTTCCGGGCGCCATCGCTCAGAACTTCCGCGACATTATCCCCTTCGGCGGCGCCGTCATCATCTGCGGCATTATCGATGTCGTCGTGCGCAACCTCATGGGCGTTCCGTTCTCCGAGCTGCTTATCAAACTGCTCTCCCCGCTCTTTACCGCTGCAGAAACCTATCCTGGCCTTATCCTTATCCAGGCAGCCACCGCGTTCTTCTGGTTCATCGGCGTCCACGGTCCCTCGATCGTCCAGCCGGGCATCGACCCCATCCGTCTTGCCAACCAGGCCGAGAACCTGCAGGTTCTGCTGGCCGGTGGTCACCCCGCCCATTCCCTCACCTTCAACATGTCGCTCGTGGGTGAGTTCGGCGGCACCGGCGCCACGTTCATCGTGCCACTTCTACTGATTCTCTTTATGAAGTCCAAGCAGCTCAAGGCCGTCGGTAAGGCCTCGATTGTTCCTGTTGCCTTCGCCGTCAACGAACCGCTGCTCTTTGGCGCGCCGATGATCCTTAACCCCTACATGCTCATCCCCTTTGTTGCCGCCGGCTGCGTCAACGTGAGTGTTGCCAAGTTCTTTATCGACAACGTGGGCATGAACGGCTTCTCCTTCGTGGTGCCTTGGGCTACCCCTGCCCCCATCGGCATCTTCATCACCACGAACTTCCAGCTTATCGCCCTGGTGTTTGTCGCGATCATCATCTTGCTGGACGCCATCATCTACCTGCCGTTCTTGAAGGCATACGATAAGCTGCTCTGCGACCAGGAGGCCGAGCGCGCCGCCGAGCTGGGTCTCGAGTCCGATGGTGCTGCCACCATCGCCGCCAACGCCCCTGCGCCCGCTGTCGAGCAGGCTACCGCTTCCGTCGAGCCGACCGCCGCTGCCGCCGACAGCAAGCCTGTCGCCGATCAGCCCGAGCCCGCCGCCGACGCATCCGCTAAGAAGGACGTCGATGGCCTGAAGGTCCTCGTCCTGTGCGCCGGCGCCGGCACCTCTGCCATGCTTGCCAACGCCATCAAGGAAGGTGCTGCGCAGACCGGAGAGAACATCGCTTCCTCCGCAGGCGCCTATGGCCAGCACACTGCCATCATGGATCAGTACGACGTTATCGTGCTTGCCCCGCAGGTCCGTAGCTACTACAACGACATGAAGGCCGACACCGATCGTCTGGGCATTAAGCTGCTCGCTCCCCGCGGTAAGGAATATATCGGCCTTACTCGCGACCCCGCTGGCGCCATCAAGTGGCTCCGCGAGAACCTCGACTAGTTTCCTCCCTCTGTTGGTGCCCGGATCCCCAGTTCGGGCACCTCTCCCTATTCGTATCCCACAGAAAGGATGACTCATGACCAACCCCATGCAGTTCCCCGACGGCTTTGTGTTTGGCGGCGCCACCGCCGCTTACCAGGTTGAGGGCGAGACCCGCACGCACGGCAAGGGCAAAGTGCCCTGGGACGATTTCCTGGCTGCTCAGGGTCGCTTCTCCCCCGATCCCGCAAGCGATTTCTACAACAAGTACCCGGTCGATATCGACCTGTGCCAGCGTTTCGGCATCAACGGCATCCGTGTCTCCATCGCTTGGAGCCGCATCTTCCCCAGTGGCACCGGCGAGATCAACCCCGAGGGTGTTGCCTTCTATCATGAGCTCTTTGCCACCTGCAACAAAGCCGGCGTTATCCCCTATGTCACGCTCGATCACTTTGATACGCCCGAGGCCTTTTACCAGAACGGCGGCGAGGGCTTCCTGACGCGCACGACGATCGACGCCTTTGTCGAGTACGCCAAGTTCTGCTTTGCCGAGTTCCCCGAGGTCAAGCACTGGTTTACCTTTAACGAGATTCCCGCGACCGCCGAGGGCAACTTTATCGTCGGCAACTGGCCGCACGGCGAGAAGTATCGCTTGGACAAGGCCTTCCAGCTCATGCACAACATGATGGTGGCCCACGCCAAGGCCGTCGTCGCCTTCCATGAGGGCGGCTTTGAGGGCGAGATCGGCATTGTCCAGAACCTGGAGCCCAAGTATCCCCTCGACCCCAACAACGCCGCCGACTGCGAGGCGGCTCGCATGGCCGACGTCATCAACAACCGCTGGGTACTCGACGCCACCTTCCGCGGCCGCTATGCAGCCGACACCATGGAAGCCGCAACCAAGCTGGCCCATATCGCCGGCGGCGAGCTCGACGTCCGAGACGAGGACATCGCCGCGCTGACCGCCGCGCTCCCCTACAACGATTGCCTGGGCGTCAACACCTACAAGTGCCAGTTCCTGCGTGCCGCCGAGGGCGAAAACGACATCAACCACAATGGCACCGGCGACAAGGGCTCCTCGCGCTGGTTCCTCAAGGGCGTGGGCGAGTCATGCGTGCGCGAAGGCGTACCCACCACCGATTGGGACTGGATCATCTATCCCGAGGGCCTCTACGACCTGCTGCTCCGCATTAAGAACGATTACCCCAACTACAAGAAGATCTACATCACCGAGAACGGTATGGGCTATAAGGACGACTTTGAGGACGGCTTTATCGACGACGCCCCTCGCATCGACTACATGCGTCAGCATCTCGCATGGATCCTCAAGGCAATCGACGGCGGCGTGAACGTCGACGGCTACTTTGTGTGGTCGCTGCAGGACCAGTTCTCCTGGACCAACGGCTATAACAAGCGCTATGGCCTGTTCTACATCGACTTTGAGACCCAGAAGCGCTATCCCAAGGCGAGCGCGTACTGGTACAAGAACGTCTCGGAGACCGGCCTGCTTATGGCCTAACTTTTGCCGCATACCCCCTGTCGGCCGCATACGAATCCCTCCACGGGTTCGCATGCGGCTTTTTTATTTTTTGCCGAGCCGCGCGGATCGTTTGTCTCGATCTGTAACATCTAGCTGGGATTTTCGGTCCTAATTGTTACAGATTGAGACGAACGCGCAGGCCGGTCCGAATAATCTAAATCTGTAACACCTAGCCCACTTTTGACCATCTACCTGTTACAGATCGAGACAAACGCACAGGTCAATCCGCTCAATCTCGATCTGTAACATCTAGCCGAGCTTTTCGGTCCCAGTTGTTACAGATTGAGACAAACGGAATCGGCCAGGCAGAAAATCTAAATCTGTAACATCTAACGAGCATTTGATCGCCTAGTTGTTACAGATCGAGACAATCAGATGGTCAAATCCTCACTTTCCAGGCAGCTACGAAGCGCTCCTCTTTCTTAATTATTATCGGCATCACGAACACACTTCGGTATCTTTTAATGCCAAAATGATACCGAAAGCGTGTTCGAGAATACGGATAATTCCATGCGTTAGCCCAATCAAGCCCCAGGCTTACAAACTCCGTTATTGTTCAGAATGCCAATGCATTCGCGTTTGCGCGTCATTTCGCGTCACTTTGACGCGCATAATGACACGCAAATTTTTTCGTGTCATAATTTTGACGCGTAAAATGACGTGTAAAATTTTTACGTGTTATTTTTCACGTCAAATTGAAGCGAAACGGAGCATCACAATGCAAGAATCCAAAGATCTTGAATTCAAGGAATGCGTCACCAATTCGTTCCTTAAAACCGTCTCCGCTTATGCAAATGGCACGGGAGGACGCGTTCTATTTGGAATTAACGACGACGGAGAAGCCGTTGGCCTCGATGACCCCAAGCAGACCTGCCTGGATATCGAAAACAAGATTAACGATTCGATCATCCCCCAGCCCGATTACTCCCTAAAGATCGACGAGCCCGATGCAACCGTGGAGCTTACGGTCTTTCCCGGCAGATCGAAGCCTTACCTATACCGCTCGAAGGCATACAAGCGCAATGACACCGCGACCATTCCAGTTGATACCCTAGGCCTTTCGCGTCTTGTACTCGAGGGTCAAAACCTCTCCTTTGAGCAGCTCCCGGCAAACAAACAAGATTTATCTTTCACCGTTTTAGAGAATCGTCTAACAGCAAAGCTTTCGCTTCAGTCATTCACAACCGATACTCTCAAAACCCTTGGCCTGCTTGATGAAACCGGAACCTACAACAACGCGGCAGAACTGCTCGCGGACGAGAATGGCTTCCCGGGTATCGACATCGCAGTGTTTGGTGAAACTATCAACCTCATTAAGCAGCGCAAGACTCTTGAACATGCATCCGTTCTAGCGGAAATTGACGGAGCCCTTGAGCTTTTCGAAGCCCAGTACTGCTACGAAGAGATCCAGGGGATGGAGCGGATCCGCAAGGAGCTCATTCCGCTCGAAGCATTCCGCGAGGCCATTACCAATGCAGTCGTTCATAGGACTTGGGATGCGCCCGCACACATCCGCATCTCGATGTTCGACGACCGTGTGGAAGTCGCTTCGCCCGGCGGCTTGCCGGCAAGCATGACCGTCGATGAATATCTGTCCGACATGCTATCCGTTAGACGCAATCGTATTCTTGCCGAAGTCTTTTTGCGCCTGGGTCTTATCGAAGCCTTTGGAACGGGCATCATGCGAATTCGCGATACCTATAAGGACAGCGTCAGAAAGCCCCGGTTTCAAGTTTCGGATAACGCCATTGTGGTAACACTTCCCCTACTCATGGATAACCCGGGGCTCAAAGGCGACGAACTTATCGTATTCGGACTGCTGAGCGGAGTACACCCTCAATCGACAAGCGAGCTTGCGGCCAAAGTCACCTTTAGTCGCTCGAAGCTTCTTCGCATCCTCAAAAAACTCGTTGAGACAGGCCTGGCGACAGTTGAAGGCACCGGCAGAGGGCAGAAGTATCGCCTGCTACGCTAGTTAGCAAATGACCTGCGCGTGCTCCTCGATGGCGGCGCGGTCTTCGGCGGAGATGCTCGGCTCGCACACTACGGCGTCCAGGCTGTCCAGGCGGCAGAAGGTGTAGAAGTCGCGCTTGCCGATCTTGCTGGAGTCGGCGATGAGGTAGCGCGAGTCGGCCTTGCTAAAGGCGAGCTGCTGGATGCGGCCCTCTTCCATGTTAGACGTGGACACGTCGCCGTCCAAAATGCCGTTGGCGCCGATATAGGCTGCGTCGATTCCCAGCGCGCGCAGGGTATCCTCGGCCATGGGTCCCACAAAGGCGGCGGTGCGGCGGCGATACATGCCGCCCACGAGGCACAGGTCGCAGTCTTCGCGCGCCTCGAGCAGGTTAAACACCGAAAGCGAATTGGTCACAATGCGCAGGCGAAACGCCGGCAGCATCGAGGCCATCTGCTCAGCCGTGGTGCCCGTACCCAAAAAGATGGTCGAGCCCTCCTCGATAAGCTCCACAGCACGGCGCGCGATCTGCAGCTTTTCCTCGGCATGCTTGGTGCGCTTTTCGCTGTGCGAGTACTCGTGGCGCAGCATAGCGTGGGGACGGCCCTGTGCACTGCGGGCTCCGCCGTGCACACGCTCGATCTCGCCTAGGCTCGCAAGCTCCTCAAGATCGCGGCGGATCGTCATATCCGAAACACCTAACGCATCAGAAATCTCTTTGACCGAGACCGTGCCCTGCTCCTCGAGCAGCTGACGAACCCTATCCTGTCGCTCTGCCTTAATCACGATGAATCCTCGCCGTTCTTTGCGCGCATATCATTCAAACAGTAACGAACAAATTGTATCAGACCCGTGCGCGTCAAAAATGAACGCCCGCACAGCTCCAATCATCACTTTTTTGAGAAAAATACCCCCTGCTTTAGTGGGGTGTAGTGATAATCTCGCGTGTTCGCGCTACAGTTTGTCGGAAATACCTCGATGTTAGGAACCAAATGATCACTTCCGAGCTTTTCGGCACCGCGCCGTGCGGTACCCCCGTTCATCGTTACACCCTCAACGGGCCCGAGATCTGCGTTCGCATTATGGACTATGGCGCCACCGTGCTGGGTATCGATGTGCCCGACATTCCCGGCAACGTGCGCGATGTGGTGCTGGGCTTCGATAAGCTCGAGGATTACTTTGACAACCCCGCCTGCTTTGGCGCGACCATCGGCCCCGTGGCAAACCGCACCGCGGGCGCCACGATCACCATCGACGGCACGGACTGGCATATGCCGGCCAACGAGGGCGTCAACAACCTGCACAGCGATCTTGAGCACGGCCTGCACAAGCGCGTATGGGATGTTGAGCTCGACGAGGTCCACAATGCCGTGCGCATGACCACCTCGCTTGAGGATGGCGAGCTGGGCCTACCCGGCAACCGCACCTTTACGGCCGTGTTTACCGTGACGCGCACCGGCGTCTTTCGCATCGAGTATGGCTGCGAGAGCGACCGCGCCACCTACGTGTCCATGACCAACCACACGTACTTTAACCTTGCCGGTCATAACGCCGGCATGGACTGTGAGCACTTCTTTGTTGCCAACGCTGCCCACTACCTGCCCATCAACGAGCAGAACATCCCCACCGGCGAGATTGCTCCAGTCGAGGGAACCCCGTTTGACTTTCGCGAGCTGCGCCCCGTCGCGCCCGGCATGGAAGCCGATGACCCGCAGATTAAGCAGGCCCGTGGCTACGACCACTGCCTGTGCATCGATGGCTATCAGTACGGCCGCAACCTGCGCCGCGCAATGCACGTCGAGGAGATGTGGACCGGTCGTGAGCTGGACTACTACACCACCGCCCCGGGCGTACAGCTCTACACCGGCAACTGGCTGGACGACGAGCACGCCAAGGACGACGCCAACTATGGCTGGGGCGCCGGCTTTGCCCTCGAGGCCGAGATGTACCCCGACACGCCGCACCAGCCGTTGTTCCCGCAGGGCATTGTGGGCCCGGGTCATCCCTACAGCAATGTGATCGAATACCATTTTATGAGGCACTAAGCCCACAGCGCAACATATCGCACAACAGCGCCCGCCGGCACACCGCCGACGGGCGTTTTGCTACCCAGTCATTGGGGACGTTTTTAAATGACTAGTCGGAGGGGATCAGGATTGGAGCTGGGGAGATAGCGGATTTCCAGCTCTATGCCGAGCTTTTGTAGCTCTTTGAAGGCGGCGACATCTGCGTCGTCTACGGCGACTGCGGGCGTTATGGGGCGCTTGCCCTCCCCTGCCTGCATATGGCCGATGCTGATCTTGGTGATCGGCACACCACCCTTAACCAGCGCGAGCGCTTCGGCGGGTGAGGCCACCATGATCAGAATCAACTGACGCGGCGTTGCGGTATGAATGATGTCGACGGTCCTTTGCACCGAGAAAAACCGTGTCCACACGCCCTCGGGCGCCGCGACCCTCATAGGCGCCCACTTGCGTGAATCCGCCGCAATCTCGTCGTTAACGATCAGGACGAGGTTGGAACCAACCGCCTCATTCCACAGCTCAACGTCTTGCCCGTAAATAAACCGATCATCGATGCGTGTGAGAAGAATCTTGGGTTGAGCCATCACTGCCCCATTCTGCTTGAGACCCGTAAGAGCAAGACATCACGTCTCCAATATTAGTGCATTTAAAGTGAGAAAAGCCGTCAGAACACTTGCGCGGATTTGCGATGTCCCGTATCATAGACAGCCGTTGACGCCTCAGTTGCGTCACCACATGGCCGCCAGCGTAGCTCAGTTGGTAGAGCACCGCTCTCGTAAAGCGGGGGTCACCGGTTCGAGCCCGGTCGCTGGCTCCATTGCACAAGATAGCCGCCTTCGGGCGGCTTTTTTGTTGCCGATTTCAGGCGCACATCCGCCGGAATTCGCCCACTCGGTGGACTTCGGGTTTAATGCTTAGGGGCGGGGATTTACCAAAGTGAAATTTTAATGAAAAGAAACCCAGCTGCAACAATTGCCATGGCGAGGGCTCGAATTGGCCATATAGATCTAAAATAGTCACGATACCTTCTCTTTTGCTGGAACGATATATCTATACAAGGTTGTGAGCGGAAAACATAAATACGTCGATTGCTATCCGACAAACGGGTCTGGAATTGCATTCACCGGCATTTCGGGGCAGATTGATACACATGTACGAAAGGGAACCTATGTGGTGCGTTGGGTTGGAGCTGCTGCAGGCCCGATATGGATTGCGGTCTTGCGCCCCGATGTCCAAATAGGTTTCTCTCTCTAGACGGGAAGTTGCTCATGGACGCCATATATGACGGAGATGACTGGGTCGATCATTATACTTGGCGCCTGGTCGGCTCGAACGACAATGGGGATGTGGTGTTTGATGGACTATGTCCAAAGCATCTCCATCCTTTTGTCTCGTCGTTAATTGAGAGTTCCGCTCGTGTTGCCCCCTACAGCTCGGCATCGCTTCATGATACGGACGTTTTGAAGACCATAAGGGAATCAATTGACGATGGCACGATGAGCGGCCCGCTGTTTTCTCGGCTTGTGGGGCTAGATGAGATTGGCTCGAAACGACTGCTTGCGGGCGAAAAAGTGGAACTCACTTATCGGTCGATGATTTCAATCCTGCGGCTAGCCGATGTTCTTCGCAAATAAATCCAAGCAAAACGCCGCCGGCAACTCCCCTACTCAACAAAAAAGCCCCGCCAACCGCAATCCCCAAGGGAACCGCGATTAACGGGGCTCAAGCGCGCTCCTCAATGGAATCACGTCATCAGATGAGCAGCTCAGCCGAGCAGTGCGTTACTCCTCCCAGTAAGCGTCTGCAAGCAGCTTAAAGCAGATCTTCTTGACCGGCTGTGCGCCATCGCCCGGGAACTCGAGCGTGGGCATGTGAGGCTCGCCGGCAACGAACAGCGCGAACTTGTCGTCAGCAAGATCGCCGGCGATCGAAGCGTCGGAATCGACCAGATCGTAGTCGTCCTTCTCGTCAAACTCCTGGATCAGCGTCAGGCTGCCCGTGGCGACCTTAAAGGCCTCGCGACCCTCAACATCAATCTGCAGGTCGTGATAGCGCTGATGCGTCTCGTAGTGAGCCTCGGCCTCGGGACGCGTCGTGGGAGCCATGACGTTCGCAAAGACCTTGTCGCCAAGAATCGGATGGCTACCGACCTCGAGGTCCGCCGGATCGTTCTCCTCGAGCCAGTCAATCAGCACGTCGAGGCCCTTGAGCATTCCGCGATACTCCTCGATATCGCCTAATGCACCGTAAATCATCTAAATCCCCTTTCGGATCGTTTCTTTGGCGGCTACTCGGTAAACGCGTTACCGACGCTGTTGCCACCCACATACGTCTCGACCAGGGTAAGGTCGGGATTGAACACGACAAAGTCGGCGTCGCGACCGGGCATAATGCTACTGCACTTGTCGTCGACATGAGCTAGCAACCGATGCCGGGGCCGCAGCACAAGCTCCTACAGCTCGGTCACGACAACGCCGTTGTAAACCTCGTCCCAACGATCCATAACCAAGTGGCCAGTCATGGGATCCATGGCATTGAGCTTGCCGCAGGTGTTGGCGGTACGCAGCACCGTCTCGTCGTCGGCTCCGGCAGCAATCGCATGTGCGAAGCCGGCAATGGTCGAATCGCCAGAGCCCGTGGCGTTAACGGCAGGGATATCGGGCGTCTTTGCGCGGAACGCACGGCCATTGTGGAAGCCAACGGAGCCGGCAGCGCCCATGGATACGACGACCCAGGGGATATCGGAGAAACGGGCGTCAGAGGCGAGCGCGGCACGGAGCTCGTCCACATCGTCGGTGGTAAAGCTCGTGCCCAGAAGGCCGTTGATCTCGGTCAGGTTAGGCTTGACCAGCTCGGGCTTAATTTCGGACTTAAGGGCGGCCTCGAGCGAAGCGCCCGAGGTATCGAGCAGCACCTTGGCGCCGGCGTTCTCGGCAATGCCCGTGATCTTGGCATAGTAGTCTGCCTCGACACCGCGGGGCAGAGAACCCGAAATGGTGACAACGTCGGCCTTGCCCGCAAGCTCAGTAAATTTGGCGGTAAAGGCATCGAGCTCCTCGGGGGCAATTGTCGGGCCGCTCTCGAGCAGCTCGGTCTGGTTGCCGGCGTGGAGAATGTTGAGGCAAATTCGAGTCTCGCCCTTGATGGGCACAAAGTCGTTGTTAATACCGTTGGCGTCCATGAGCTCAGCCATGTAGGCGCCCATGTGGCCGCCGAGCAGACCGGTTGCCACAACGTCGTCGCCCAGCTGACCCAGCACACGGGCCACGTTGAGGCCCTTGCCGCCGGCGGTCTTTTCGGGCGTCACGCGGTTGACGTCGTCGATAACGAGCTCGTCGAGCTGATAGCGCGTATCGACAGACGGGTTCATCGTAACGGTGAGGATCATTTTTAGCTCCTTATCTCGCAGGCTCCTTGTGCCTCGCGATACGAGTCGACAAAACGGAATTACAGAATCTCAATCGTGAACGAGCGAACGACGGTCTCCTTGGGCTTAGCGACAAGGCAGCCGCGCTTATGCTCAAGTACGTCGTCCTCATCGGAACAGGTCGAAAGGCCGCCCCAGGGCTCAACCGCCACAAAATCGCCCTCGGGCTTACTCCACACAATGAGATACGGGAAGCCCTCAAAGCTCAGGCGGACGCCCTTGTCCTCCCCCTTCTTGGAAAGCGTGACCTGACGGCTCTCGAGCACATCAAAGATGGTCTCCGCAAAATCGAAGAGCTCGTGCGACAGGGGCAGCGTCTTTCCCACCATGGGGTTCTTGGAGCGGTTTGCCACGTCAATCAATCCAGTCGAGGGAACGGCGGTGCAGAGCTCCGCAGCCTCGTCTTTCTCAAAGCGCAACTCGTAGTCCGTATAGGCCTCGCCCTCATCGAGCGGACACCTAAAGCCGGGATGACCGCCGATAAAGAACGGCATGTCCTCGGTTCCCTCGTTGGTCACCTCATAGGAGACGCGCACGGCATCCCCCTCAAGCGTATAACGAGCGACAAGCTTAAACGGGTACGGATAATCGCTCAGCAGCGCGGCGTTATCCTCCGAAGCCAGGCACATCGCCAACTCGTTCTCGCCTTGGCTCAGCAGCTTCCACTCCTGTTTGCGCGCAAACCCGTGGCGAGCGAGCTTTACATGATGCCCGGCAAATGTCATGGCGCTGTTGTCGCGCAAGCCTCCGCAAATCGGGAAGCAAATCGGTGCCTGGCCGGACCACACGGCGGGATCGCCCTGCCACAAGTACTCGCGACCTCCGGCCTCAATCGAGGTAAACGAACCACCAGCCGTGGACACCTTAATAGAAATCGAATCGTTGGAGAGAGCGTATTCCATTGCCCATCCTTTCGAACAACTGCTTTTTTGCTCGCAAGAACCCGTCTCGACCCTGACCAAAGGACAAACCCGCACGTTCATCGATACGTCCGGTATCCCAGCCATGCAACGGGGTACCATACAGACATTGATGCAATTACAGCTGAAAGGCCTTCTTATGCGAACCATCATCCTCTACGCCTCGCGCCATCACGGCAATACGAAAAAGCTCGTGGACGCCATCGTCGAGGCACACCCCGAGATCGATACCCTCGACGTGAAGTCACTCGGTAAAAACGAGTATCCCAACCTGCACGAATATCATCTGATCGGTGTCGCCACGGGAATCTATTACTCCGAGATCGACAAGGACATGGCACGCGTGCTCACTAACGTGCTGCAGCCGCAGGACAAGGTGTTTGGCCTTATGACTTACGGTGGCAAAAACAAGTGGTACGGCAAGGATATCGATGGCATCTGCCGCATGAGGCAGGCCATCTTTATGGGTGTCTACGGCTGCCCCGGCTTTGATACGTGGGGACCGTTCAAGCTCACCGGCGGTGTCCAAAAGGGACACCCGACCGCTGAGGAAATTAAGGGCGCCGTCGACTTCTTCGACAAGATCGAAGACGAATATGGCGACATCATTGTCGAAGAGTACGCCAAGCGTGAGAAGCGCCTAGCATACGAGAAGGAGCATCCTGCGGGAGGTCTTGTGGCCGGCGTTAAGCGCACGGCAAAGAAGATTGCTAACAAGCTGTAACTGTGAAGGTGCTATTGAGCGTTTAACCCATACGGCGGGTCCGAGCAGATTCGGGCCCGCCGTCTTTTTCTATCGTTACTCGGTAAAGGCGTTGCCGACGCTCTGGCCGCCAACATACGTCTCGACGAGGGTGAGCTCATGGTCGAACACGACAAAGTCGGCGTCGCGACCCGGCATGATGCTGCCGCACTTATCCTCGATGTGTACAGAGCGAGCCGGCACCTCGGTTGCCATGCGAATGGCGATATCGGCGCTGGCGATGCCCCAATCGACAATGTTCTTGACGCCCTGGGCAAGCGTGAGCACCGAGCCAGCAATGCTCTTGCCGTCGGCGAGCCAGCACAGGTTGTCCTTCATGATGACGTCCATGCCACCACTGGTGTAGCTGCCCTCGGGCATGCCGCCGCAGCCCAGGCAGTCGGTGATGAGCACCGTGTGCTGCCAGCCCTTTGCCTGCAGCAGTGCCTTGATGGCGGCAGGGTTTACGTGCTTGCCGTCACAGATGATCTCGGCGTAGGTCTCGGGCGTGGACATGGCAGCACCCACGACACCGGGCTCACGGTGATGCAGACCGCGCTGGCCGTTATAGGTATGCGTAAAGCAGCTGGCACCGGCATTGATAGCGGCGATGCACTCATCGTAGGTGGCGTCGGAGTGACCGATGCTGGTCACCACGCCCTTGGCGTTCAGAGCAGCCGCATAAGCAGCGGCACCGTCGCGCTCGGCGGCCATGGCGCTCTTAACGATGCGACCGCCCGCAGCCTCCTGCCACTGGTCGAAAACCTCCTCGGAGGGGTCAATCAGGTAAGCGGGGTTCTGCGCGCCCACGTGCTTCATGGTAAAGAAGGGGCCCTCCAGGTAGATGCCCTGAATGCGGGCACCGCAGAAGTCGGGGCCGCGGCCCTCGTCCGCCTTGGCGATAGCAGCGCAGGCGTCCTTGATCTGTTCGACGCCATCGGTGAACGTCGTGGGCAGCCAGCTGGTGGCACCGCGACGGGCGAGCTCGGTCGAGCTGATATCGATGCCCTCGGGATCGTTATCGGTAGTTGAGTGGTTGTAGAAGCCATGGATGTGAGTATCGACCATACCCGGTGCGATCCACGATCCCGTGTAGTCCTTAATCTCGCAAGAGGGCTCGTCGGCCTGCCAGGCGCCAAAAACGCCATCCTCGACCATAAGATAGCCGCCCAGTTGCGGGCCTGCCGGCAAGAAGAACTTGTCAGCCTTAATTGCGTACGTGCTCATATGCACTCCTCGCTTCTAAAGCAGTTGACTGTGGTAATGCTTATACCCAGCTCACGTAAAACAAAAAGCGCCCGCCCGCCGTTATGAGCGGACGGGCGCCCTTACAGGGGGACGCGATTAAGCGGTGAAGGGGTGAATCGTCACGCCCTTAACCACGCGGTTGACCGTGCCGGTGGGGCTCGGCGTATCGGGCGTGTTGCCCACGCGGACGGAGTTGAGCAGGCTGATAGCCTGGGCAAACATCACGAACGGCAGAGCAAGGTAACCCTCGGGAAGTGCCTCGTAGCCCTTAAAGGTGAAGGACTCACCCTCATAGACGGTGGCACCTTCCTGCTGAACGGCGATGGTGTGCTGAGCGATCTCGTCGCCACCGATCTCGTTGAGGATGTCGATGTCGTACTGACGGGTGTAGGCGTCGTTGTTGACGAACACGAAGACGAGCGTCTTATCGTCGACGAAGGACTTAGGTCCGTGACGATAGCCCATGGAGGTGTCGTAGGAAGTAGCGACCAGACCGTGAGCGAGCTCGAGGATCTTGAGCTGGCTCTCCTGAGCAAGGCCACCGAAGGAGCCAGAACCCAAGTAGGTCACGCGGTTGAAATCGCCAGCCAGGTAATCGGCGATCTCGGGCTCACGGGAGATGACCTCCTCGCCCATCTTGGCAATCGTCTCGACCCACTCGGCCTTCTGCTCGTCAGAGGCAGTGTCGAAAATAAGGGTGGAGAGCAGGGTCATGCAGGAATAAGAACCGGTCATGGCGAAGCCCTTGTCGTTGGCGCGCGGAATGAGCAGCGTCAGCGCATTGGGATCATCGGCAGACTCGACGGCAAGCTTGCCCTCGGGAGCGCAGGTGATGTTGAGGAACTTGACGTTGTGGACGAGCTCCTTGGCAACGGCAACGGCGGCAAGGCTCTCGGGGCTGTTGCCAGAGCGGGCAAAGGAAACCACGAGCGTGGGATCCTCGGCGCGCAGGAAGTCGCGCGGGGCGCTCACGATGTCGGTCGTGGCGATGGGCTTAAAGTCGTAGAGATCAGTGTTGCCAGCGTGACGCAGGTACGGGGCGCAGGTATCGCCAACGTAGTCGGACGTACCGGCACCGGTGAAGACAACGGACAGACGACCCTCGCCCATAGCGCGAGCCTCGGCCAGGAAGGCCTCGATGGCCTCCTTGTTCTCGCGATAGATGTTGAGCGTATCACGCCAAAGCTCGGGCTGCTGAGCAATCTCGGCCGTGGTGATCTGGGCGCCGAGCTCGGTGAGCTCCTCGACACTCTTCTCGAACATTTCTAATACCTCTCTCTAGAAGTAATCCTCTGACGTGCAATTATACACTTCGGTTGGTTATCTGGTAGTAACCAGTTAAATGCAAAGAATCACCATATGGAAACGATGCGAGCACTAGTTACTGCGCTGGTGGTAAACCTTGTATTTAAACTGATCGGCACGAGCAACCGAGAGTGTGTACTCCACTACCTCGTTTGACTCGTTATACGTAGTCCTGACCAAATCGAGCACAGGCGAGCCCTCGACAATTCCCAAAAGGTGGGCATCGGTGGGACGGGCTATGCTCGCATAGAACTCCTCTTCGGCCACGCGAATCTTTTGCTGAAAGTCCTGCTCAATCACATCGTAAAGCGGCTTACGCTCCAGCAGCGGTCGCTTTAGGGACAGAAATTGACGAACCGGTAGATAGCTGCGTTCGACCATCATGGGCATGTTGTCGGCAGAGCGAAGGCGCTTGAGCTTAAAAATGCGATCACCGATGCGCAATCCCATATGCTCGGCCAGATTCTTATCGGCCTCCATCTCGCAAAACTCGAGAATCGTGGTCTCGGGTTCTCGACCCATCGCGCGCATCTGCTCGGTAAAGCTGTAGGACTGCATAAGATTGGTTGCTTTTGCCGAACGGTCGGTCACAAAGGTACCGCGACCGTGCTGCCGAACCACCAGTCCTAAACGCTCCAGTTCCTGCAGAGCCAGGCGTACCGTAGTGCGCGAGAGACCATAGCGCTCCGAAAGTTCGCGCTCGGAAGGAATCATGTCACCGGCGCGATATTCATGGTCAATCTTTTCGGTCAGAATATCGACCAGCTGATCGTACAGCGGTTGCTTACGCGCTCCGATCGCCATCCTATCCTCCCTTTTGCTCGAATTCGGCTAACTACCTAGGGTGTTATGCATTATCTGTCTGCCACACCCGAATCAACAAGAAAACAAAAGCCGCGCGCTCTTTCGAGCACGCGGCTTTTAACATACACATGGCTTAAGGGGTCGGGGTGTGAGCCGCGTAGGGACACACCCCTCAAGCTAGAGCCTTACCAGATGCTCGGCCAGAGACCAAGCGGGCCAGCGCCCAGGATGCCAAGGACGAAGAGCAGGAGAATGCCCTTGGTCGGGGTCCAGCTGTGCTTAGCGAACATGTAGTAAAGCAGCAGCGTAAGCATAAGCGGGACGAGCTTCGGGACGATGGTGTTGAGGGTGTCGGCAACAGAGAAGTTGACCGGATCCTCGGTAACGGTGCCGTAGGTAACGGACTCCATGCCGTTGCCCAGATCGGTGACGCCGCACTCGACAGCGTTGCCGTCGGCATCGGAAGCGGTGAGGGCGTTGCCGTCCTCATCGGTCATGGCGATGGTACCGGCCTCAGCGGTCTCGGTATCGATACCCTCCATACCGGTGAAGTTCTCGGCCTCCTTCTCGGAGACGATCACGGTAGTAGCGGAGAGGCCACGGGTGGTGCCGTTGGGGATCTGGAGGTTGATCTGGGTGCCACCCATGGTGACGACCAGGCAACCGACGACGAAGACGCCCATGATGGAAGCGGCACGCGTGAAGGCCTGCATGTTGGCGGTCAGAGCGTCAATAGCGCTGGTGCCAAGCTTGTAGGACCAGTTCATGAGCCAGAAGCGCAGAGCGAACTGGACGACGTTGAAGATCACCAGGAAGATGATCGGTGCAGCGGCGTTGCCGTTGATGGCCATGTTGGAGGTGATGCCGGCCGTGATAGGCACGAGCGTCAGCCAGAACAGGGCGTCACCGATACCACCGAGCGGGCCCATTGCGGCGACGCGGACGGCGCGGATCGTGGGGATGTCAACCTTGTTCTGCTCGAGCGAAAGCACGATGCCCATAACAAAGGTGACGAGGAACGGGTGGGTGTTGAAGAACTCCAGGTTGTGGCTCATGGAAGCCGCGAGGTCGTTCTTGTTGGTGTGGATCTTCTCCAGACCGGGGATGATGGAGTAAAGCCAGCCAGCGGCCTGCATGCGCTCGTAGTTGAACGATGCCTGCAGGAAGCAGGAGCGCCAAGCCATCTTGTTGAGGGTCTTCTGGTCGAGCTGCGGAGCAGGAGTGAGATCCTCGTAGTGCTCCGGGATCACATACTCATTAGATGCCATCTTCGAAGTCACCTCCGTCAGAAACAGCTGCACCCTTCAGCTCGGTCTGCTGCTGGAAGTCCCAGAAAGCGATGCCGAAGCCGATGAGAGCGAGGATGAGCAGAGCAGGGGTTGCCAGCGAATCGTTGGCAACGGTGATGAGCGCGAGGCCAAAGCCCATGAGGAAGAAGCCCCACATATCGCGGTTCATCATAACCTTGAGCAGGACGGCGAAGCCGACGAAGCGCATCATGCCGCCTGCAGCGGAGAGACCGGTCTGCAGCCAAGTCGGGATGGCAGAAGCGATGGTCTGACCGATGGTAGCGCCAGCGATGAAGAACAGGGTGACGACGACAGCGAAGATCAGGCCGAGCAGAGCCATGGCGAAGTAGTTCAGGCGCTCGATGCCCTTGGTGTCCGCGTTGTGAGCCATGTTATCGGCCGTGGACATAAGCGGGGACATAAGCGTGAAGACCAGGGTAACGCCAAGCTGGCCAAGCAGAGCGAACGGAATGGCGAGGCCGACTGCCGCGTTGGGCTCGAGGCCCGTGGCGATAGCGAGAATGGCTGCCATGATGCCGCCGATGACGGCGTTAGGCGGCTGAGCGCCTCCGATCGGCATGTTGCCGATCGTCATGAGCTGATAGGTACCACCCACGAGAAGACCGGTGTTGAGGTCGCCAAGGATAAGACCGATGACGGCGCCGGTGACGATGGGCTGATAGAGAGACTCGAGGAAGTCAAACTGGTCGATTGCCGCGATGAACGTGACGACGAAGACCAGAGCGATCTGGATGATCGAGTATTCCATCTTGCTCCTCCTTTCAAAATGTATGTACGCACTTTGGATTTCACGTACAGAACGTCAGGGTTTCACTCCTGACAACGTGGATCACGAGGATTACGAGAAGAGCTTGCTCGTGTCCTCAACAGGCGTGCTCGGAACGCGCCTGATCTCCAACTCCACCCCCAATTCCTGCAGCTCTTTAAACGCAGCGACATCCTCGTCGTTAACTGCGACGGAGGTGGCGACTTGGCGCTTTCCTTCCGACATGTGCATGTTGCCGATGTTTACCTTCTTTATAGGCACACCGCCCTTGACGAGCGTAAGCACGTCTTCCGGTGTTTCGGCCACGATGAAGATCTTCTGGCGCGGGCTCGCCTTGCCAATGACGTCGATGGTCTTCTGCAGAGAGAAGAAACGCGTAGCGACGCCGGCGGGAGCGGCCATCTTCATGAGGTTCTGGCGCATGGTGTTGGACGCCACGTCGTCGTTGGCGACGAGGATGAGGTTGGAGCCCAGGGTGGAGTTCCACTGGGTGGCAACCTGACCATGAACCAGTCGGTTATCGATGCGGGTAAGAAGAATGTTGGGTTCTGCCATGTTGATCAGCTTCCTTTCGTTATTTGCTGACGACAGTTACTTGATCTCCTGAATCGCGTAACGCGAAACATCTACGACGGCTCCGGATCGGACTTTGATCTGGACCTTCTCGCCTTCGATGCCTTTGACGGTTCCGTAGATACCGCCGGCGAAAAGAACCTCTTGACCCGGCTTGAGCTCGGTGTGCAGCTCCTTGAAGTACTTCTGCTTCTTCTTCATGTTGATTTGCGACCAGATGGTGTAAATCAAGCCCATGATGACAAGCAGGCCTAAAAGGGCGACCGAGGAGCTCAGGACGTTGGCTCCGAAATCGGCCATTAGATGCCGTCCTCGTCGCCGAAGATATCCTCTTCCTCGGAGCCGGCAACGGATGCGACCGTCTGGGCGGTGACGCCCGTCTGGCCAACGGTCACGGCCTGCTCGCCAAGCTCGGCGAGCGTGGCATTGCCGCGGAGGAACAGAAGCTCAATAACCATGGGAAGGTTGGTGCCAGTCAGAACCTCGACGTTGTCGACATCCTGGGCAATCATCATCGACTGGTTGAACGGGGTGCCGCCAAGCAGGTCGGTAAAGACGAGCACGCCATCGCACTCCTCGCGCATGGCGGTAATAGCGGCGCGGAGATCCTCACCGTAGGAAGCAGCCTGGTCGCCCTCAAAAGGAACGACGGTAAAAGCGGGCTGGTCGCCGGCAACCATAGCGATAGCGCTAGCTAGGCCGGGTGCGAACTGTCCATGACCGGTAAGAATAAAGCCAACCATTCAAATTTCCCTTCCGAAGGTGTGTACAATCTGAGTCCGATGATTTTCGGAAGCCAGCGGGCGCTCGCCCTTAAAGCTTCTTAGAAAGCGTTCTTTGAAGACCAGTGGTTTCTAAACTGGTAGTAACCACGTGACGTGTTGTTGTCACTATATCACCCCAGAAGAGATCGCTTTCGTTGATTCATACGGTAAAACGTTTTTGCACCGCTCACGGTGATAAATCGACCGTTTACCGGTCGTTAACACTTCTACCTGCGGTTTTGAAACCGTTTCAAAATGCTTTGGCAAAAGATCGGAACTTTTCCTGTCCCTAAACAACGCAGGGCGGCTAAAAATAGCGTGTAGAAAAATTGCAGGTCATTGTGAAGATTTGTGAATTGGTCTTTTTGACTTAATACCAGTTAGAACCAGTTTAAAAATTATCGGTGAACGGTAGTTTTTGACCGTTCACCGGTTATTTGCAGTCGTTTGCAGCCGTTTTTCTAGATGAATTGGGGAGACCCGATGAAGCACTTGCGCGGTTGCAGGATATTTCAATACTCGTCCATCCCCCGCGCGCCAAACTCCCACTCCCTGAATGTGCCATAAGCTCTCGCTATTCGTCTTATAAACATTACTTACTCTAATCTGTAATTGTTTATCGTTTATCGTTAAGTATGTTATAAAATTTAGTATCATCCAAGACATTGGTTGGAGGAGCTATGATCCGCTGGAACGCATCCAAATCGAATGAAGCCATCGACC
Source organism: Collinsella sp. (assembly GCA_036298225.1). Classification (GTDB taxonomy): domain Bacteria; phylum Actinomycetota; class Coriobacteriia; order Coriobacteriales; family Coriobacteriaceae; genus Collinsella. The sequence goes on along the minus strand of JAXJJM010000002.1, from coordinate 9,283 downwards.
GTGAACAGGCAATAGCCAAACTGAGGAAGCTCACTCGCTACTGCAAATGGGCCACAATCTGCACCGCCGTGGCGCTCGCTCTGGGACTCCTCGCAGTCATTGCAATCTACGATCTACTCATATTGCCTAGCCTCTCCCAAGGGTTCTGTCTCCAATCCGTAGAGCTTGAGGCTGGCGAAGGGCCAATTCTCGCTCTCGTCGGCGCCGATGAACACACCCCTCTTATGCTTGTCGCGCACGACGGTCATACTGCCATAGGGAGCGCCATGATGACATGCCTTGCGTTTGCCATCGTGCTAAGCGCATACAAGTTTTTCTCCGCCATTGAAAAGGCGGGCAGGCCCTTTGACCTCGAATGCATCCGCATACTACGTCAAATAGGACATTTGTTCCTTATTGGCGGCGTTGCTGTGAAGCTTCTTGGTGCCATAGTCACGGGGCTGATACTCTCAGGATTTGGCGGCAACTTTACGGATGCGCTTGGCGGCCAGCACCTCGACCTCTCTATGGTCTTTGCAGGCCTGATTATTAGCCTGATTGCCAGCGTCTTCCAGTACGGGTGTATCCTGCAAAAACAAGATGACGAGTTGCTCTAGGGGGAATCCATGATTATTCTGCGGCTTGACCGCATGCTCGCCGAACGCAAGATCTCATCCAAAGAGCTTGCGGAACGCGTGGGCATCTCCCAGGTCAATATGTCGCGCATCAAGACGGGCAAGGTTTCTGCCGTGCGCTTTTCAACTCTTGACGCGATATGCCGGGCACTCGACTGCCAACCGGGCGATGTTCTGGAATACATACCTGACGATGAAGCCGATAGCCTCTTTGGGCTTAAAGATTAATAGGCATAATGTAGCCACCAGCGCCCAAACGCAAATAGCCCGCTAGAACAACATCCGTTCTAGCGGGCTATTCAGATATTTCGGCTACGCGCTCGGCGGCTCAGGCAAACCTTACGCAAACAGGCCGTAGATGCTGATGTTGGCCTTGGCATAGAGGCCGTTAGCATACTCGGTCCACTTGGAGCTAGCGCCTGAGGCCTGCGAGGAATACTGCTGGTAGGCGGTGTAATAGGCGGTCATGGCCTGCTTATAGGTAGCGCTATCGGCCGTAAAGGCATCGTCAGCGAAGGCCTTGGCATAGGTGCTATCGGCGTCCTTCCAAGTGCCCTTCTCGCTATCCCACTCGTCGCCGGCAAGGTTGATGATGTAGTCGGCGTAGTCCTTGCTCGCGGTCTCCTCGTTGCCGTCAGCAGGCTCGGTCGGGGCGGTCGGCATGCTTGCGGAGCTATCGCCAACCTTCTTCTTGTAGAGCTTCTGCAGCGTCGCGGACTGGCGGACGATCTGCTTGGCCTGATCCTTGGACACGCCATACTGCGTGGCCATGGTCTTGTAGTCGGAGGTGCCGATGGAATCCTCGGCGTACTGCTTCATTTCCTTGGAAGAGACGGTAATGCCCTCGTCCTCGGCAGCGTCCAGCAGAATCTGGTTGCGCACGTAGGACAGGATAACGTCGGCAGACGGAGCGGTGTAGTTGCCGTCATCGTCCTTGACGGTATCGAGGCTGTACTGGCTCTCGATGGCCTCGCGCGCGGTGATGTCACTCTTCTTGCCGTTGTAGCTGTAGCTTGCCACGGTCGAATCGAGCTGGTCCTCGGTCAGGGTCGCCGAGCCGACGCCCTTGCCGCCAAAACCACCGTTGCCGATAAAGAAGCCGACCACGGCAGCGATCACGACGGCGACCACAAAGGCGGCAATCATCGTCTTCTTGTGCTTGCAAGCGTGGTCGTCCACGTCGGAGTCGTTGTCCTCATCCTGCTCCTCGGGCATCAGATTCTCGTCAGCAGCATCCGCGGCGATCTTTGCCTCCAGGCGAGCGTCCTCCTCCTCGGCAGTCGTGCCGGCGGCAATATGTTCGGCAGACGTACCGGCGACCAGATCGATCTTCTCGTCCTCGTCACCGTCGGGACCTTCGCCGCGCTCGATAATCTGGATGCCGTCGATCTCGTCCTTCTCGTCCTTCTTTTGAATCAGACCCATATCAGTTACTCCTTGTTAGGAAACATAGTCCGCAATAGAATACGCCCGACAGAGCGCCGGGCGTATTGATTCTCAGGTTATACGCAAACACTTAAGTACTATTTAGGCGTTTGCAGTCTGCATGCCTTAGGCCAGGTGCGCGATAACGGCATCGGCAAAGGCCTGCGTGCCCACAGCACCCTCAACGGAGCCGGTCTGGGCACGACGAACGTCACCGGTAACCTGCTCACCCTCGTCGAGCGTGGCAGAAACGGCGGCGCGAATGCGATTGGCCGCGTCATTCTCGCCCAGGTGATCGAGCATCATCGCAGCAGAGAGGATCTCGGCCGTGGGGTTAGCGATATCCTGGCCAGCGATATCGGGCGCGGAGCCGTGCGTTGCCTCGAAGATGGCACAGTCGGCGCCGATGTTGGAGCCGGGGGCCATCCCCAAGCCGCCCACCAGGCCGGCGCACAAGTCGCTCACGATATCGCCGTACAGGTTGGGCAGCACCAGGACATCGAAGTCGTTGGGGTTCTGGACCAGGCCCATGCAGGTGGCGTCGACAATCTTGTCGTTGAACTCGATATCGGGATAGTTGGCGGCCACCTCGCGCGCCACGCGCAGGAACAGGCCGTCGGTCGCCTTCATGATGTTGGCCTTATGCACGGCCGTCACCTTTTTGCGGCCGCAGCGGCGGGCATACTCAAAGGCATACTCCACAATACGGCGGCTCTTGGCGATGGAGATCGGCTTGATTGAAATGGCGGAATCCGCGGCAAAGGTCTTCTGACCCGAGCGCTCGACAAGCTGCGCGAGCTCCTCAACCTCGGCAGCGCCCTCATCGAACTCAATGCCGGCGTAGAGGTCCTCGGTGTTCTCGCGCACGATGACCAGCTCGACGTCGCGGAAGCGCGAGCCGTCGCCCGGCTGCGACAGGCAGGGTCGCACGCAGGCGTACAGGTCAAAATGCTTGCGCAGGGCGACGTTAACGCTGCGGAAACCCGTGCCGACCGGCGTGGTGATGGGGCCTTTGATGGCAACCTTGGTCTCGGCGACCGCATCGAGCACGTGTTGGGGCAGCGGCGTGCCAAACTCGTCCATGACGCCGGCGCCGGCCTCCTGGACGTTCCAGTTGATCTGGACACCAGTGGCCTCGACCACGCGGCGCATAGCCTGCGTAATCTCGGGACCGATACCGTCACCAGGAATCAGGACTACATCGTGCGCCATAATCTGTTACTCCTCGTCTTCGGCGTCGTCAGATTTTTTAACGCTAGCACGCTTCTTCTTTTTGGAGAGATCCAGGCCAAAACGTTTAACAAGCATTTCGCAAATCTCGCTCGAACGGGCCTTGAGATAGCTGCCCTTGCCGTTCTCGGCATCGAACTTAAGGCGCAGCGCAAGCTTCTCGGCGACCTCGGCGTCGATCTCGCCCTGGCCAAACTCGTACAGGCAACCGAGCATGTCGCGATACTCGAGGTCGCCGTGGTAGCACTGGATGGCCTCGTCCAGGATGGGCCAAGCCTCGCGCGAACGCTCGACGCTCGTGGCACCCCACACGCACAGCAGGCGGAAGGCGGCGTAACGCAGCGTGGAGGAAATCTCGTCGAACAGCGCAGTCTCGGCGCCCTCAAAGGCATCGCCCAGCTGCTCGGGGCAGGTGGCGGCGAGCGCCGCCAGGGCATCGAGGGCCTCCCAGCGGGTCTGAGCCTCGGGGCGGTCGAGTGCCTCGATCAGCGCGGGCACGCAGGGCACGACGCGCTGCGGATCGCGCTCGGCCAGCAGGTGCAGCACGCGGGCGGCAAACTGGCGGATACGGCGCGTGGGGCAGCCGAGCTCCTTGACCAGACGGTCGACGGCGTTCTCGTTCTCCTCTGCCAGCTGAAGCTGTGCCAGCTCCTCGTCGGTAAGCTGTTCTTCCTTGTTTTCTGCCATAGTTACCTCTTCTTACTATTTCTTAGCGTGCTTGCCAGCACCCTTGCTGTCATCGGTGACCGAGATGAGCTGTCGGTCGGCTGCACCATTGTGACGCGCGCGGCGGCGCTCCTCGGCGTCGCCCGCATCGGCGGCGGCGCGGTGAGCCTTGTTGACGTTAAAGACCTCGTCGTGCTTGCGCCACGGACCGACGGACTCGCCAAAGCTCATCTTAAGACCGGCGATAAAACCGCCGAGCCAGCCGATCGGCGCAAACTGCACCAGCGGGAACAGCGAGAACACCCAGGTCAGCAGGACGACTGCCGCCGCGCCTACAAAATTGGCGATCCAGTAGTCGCGCTTGGTGATGACGCGCTTTTCGCACGCCCACTGGCCGCACAAAAAGCCGATGTAGATCGCAAAGAGAAAGAGCACCAGCGCAAGCACCACGAACGTCCAGCTCATGGGCGCTACTCCCCGTGATGGTGGCCGCAGCAGCACTCATGGCCGTCGTCATGGCCGTGGCCGCCGCAGCACTCGTGGTCCTCGCCATGGTGGTGGCCGCAACCGCACTCGTGGTCGTCGCCATGCTCGCCGCAACCGCAGCCTTCCTCGTGAGCGCCATGCTCTTCGGGACGATACTGCGACCAGTCCAGACCGGCGGCAATGGCGTCGGCCTCCTCCTTATAGAGGACCGTGATGGCCTGGGTACCCAGCTTGGCGCCGCCGATGGCGTCGAGCATGTCATAGAGCGTAAAGGCGACGTCGGCGCCGGGCAGCGCGAGCTCGCGATCATCGGCGTAGGCGAGCGCCAGACGCAGGTCCTTAATGAAGTGCTCGACCATAAAGCCGGGCTTGTAGTCGCCGTCGAGCGCCTTGGGCGCCAGGCTCTCCATGGCGCCGGACTTACCGGTGCCGCCCAGGATCATCTGGCGGGTCTTCTCCAGGTCAAGGCCGCTCAGCTCGGCAAATGCCATGGCGTCCGCCATGCCGACCATGCAGGCGCCCAGCGACACCTGATTGGCGAGCTTGGCAGCCTGGCCCTTGCCGGCGCCGTCGAAGCAGCAGATGTTGGCCGCAAAGGTGGCAAGGATGTCGCGGACCGGGGCGATGTCGTTCTCGGTAGCGCCCACGATAGCCGTGAGCGTGCCGGCGATAGCACCCGACTCGCCGCCGGTGACGGGGCAGTCAAACGCCATGCGACCAGAAACCTGGGCGGCCTCGGCAATGTCACGGGCGAGCTCGGGCGAGCTCGTGGTGAGATCGATCAAGACCGCGCCCGGCTTGGTGCACGCAAGCAGGCCGTTGCCCGCCAGATAGAGCTCCTCGACCTCGGAGGGATAGCCCACCATGGTAAAGACGACATCGGCGTTCGCCACGGCCTCGGCCGGCGTATCGGCCCAGACGGCGCCGCGCTCGATAAGCGCGGCGGCCTTGGACTTGGTGCGGTTGTTGACCGCGACAGGATAGCCGGCGTCCAGGATGTGGCCGGCGATGGGGGCACCCATGATTCCGGTGCCGATAAATGCGACGGAGAGCTTGTTTGCCATGAAACCTTTCCTTTTGGGTTGGGTGTTGTTACCAGGGTGAATACTCAGTGCCAGCGTTTCGGCCGTGACTTGAGGGCACTTGCAGCCGCAGCGCCTGTCTACTCACCGCGCACACGGCGCGCGATGCGGTCGGAAAGCGAGGCTTTCTCGGCACGGTTCTTGCCCCAAAACGCGCAAGCCACCATGCCGGGGCCCACGTGCGAGCCGATGGTGGGACCGACGGAACTACGGATGATGGTGACGTCGGCGCAGCCTTCCTCCTTGCGGATGGCGGCCTCGAGCCAATCACCGTCCTTCTCGGCATCGGCCGTCATGATGGCGATGGGCATGGTGCGGTCGGGCACGTAGTTCTCGCGGAACGACTTGAGGATGGACTTGAGCGCCTTCTTGCGGCCGCGGTTGACGCCGATCAGCGACAGCGAGCCGGCAAGGTCGTAGGAGAGCTCGGGCTTGACGTCGAGCTTTGCCGTGAGCTGTGCCGCCGCGGGCGGAATGCGGCCGCCGGCAGCCAGTGCGTCGAAGCTCTCGAGCGTAAAGTAGCCGTGGACGTAGGTCTTTGCCTCGTTTGCCCAGTCGACCAGCTGCTTGGCGGTGAGTCCCGCCGAGCGCTGGCGCACGGCCTCGAGCGCCAGGAGCGCGCCGGTCGCGCAGGGCAGAGCGTTGTCGACCACGTAGAGCTCAAAGTTGGGATACTCGGCGCGCACGGCATCTGCCGCCTGGCACGCGGAGTTGTAGCTCGACGACAGCGCCGAGGTAAAGCACAGGTAGACCGTGGGCGTGCCCTCCTTGGCACACTCGGTAAAGAACTCGATATAGCGACCGAGCGACACGGCGGAGGTAGACACGCGAGCGCCGGCGCGCATGCGGTCGTAGAACTCCTTGGGTGTGATGCTCGACCAGATGTCATCCGTGCGCTCCTCGCCATCGATAATGAAGGGGAAACCCAGGATATCGACATCGAGGTTCGCGGCGACCTCGGGGCTAAAGTCGCAGCAGGTATCGACGACGATGCGGCAACGGTCCGAATGACCGGTAGATGCGGCCTTGTCCATCAAAGCGACTCCTTACGTAAAAAGGCGGCCACCCGCATGGGATGGCCGCCAACCGTTAACTCATGCAAGTTAACGTATTTTACTCGTCAAGTGTTTCGATACGGGGCTTGATGATGCCATATCCACCATTCTTACGGTGATACACCACATTGATGAGACCGGTCGTCGCGTTCTCGAACACGTAGAAGTCGTGGCCCAGCAGATCGGTCTGCACCAGCGCCTGCTCCTCAGTCATCGGGGTGACGTCGATGACCTTCTCGCGGACGAGCAGGTCGTCCTCCTCCTCGGGCAGCAGCAGGTCGGCCAGATCCTCGACGCGCTCGACCGGCACGACATCCGCGGCGCTGGCACCGCCCTGGCGGTTGTCCACAACCTTGGTCTTGAACTTGCGCAGCTGGCGGGTGACCTTATCGGCGGAGAGGTCGATGGCGGCGTACATATCTGCACCGTGCTCGGCAACACGAATCACCGAACCGCGGGCACGAACCGTAACCTCGACGATTGCCGGGTTGGGGTTCGAGGGGTTCTTCTCATAGCGAAGTACAACGTCGACCGTCATGGGCTCGATATCGAAAACCTTGAGCGCCTCGCCGATCTTCTCATCCACATGCGCACGCAGAGCATCGGTTACCGTCGTCTTGCGTCCAGAAACCTTGATATCCATACGTGGCTCCAATCTGCCTCGGGGACTTACTGTACTGGCTATGTACCCATTGCCGTGCATTTAATCACGCGGATTCCTAAAGACCCGAATAACGATTGCTTGATACCGCATACCGAAGTCTCGTACTTTTCCATGGCAAAGTGCGCTATAGGAGGGAGCCCACAGATTTGTATTTGGTCCCGAAAATTGGCTTTGACCTGCTGGTTTTATAGGGATGAAAAAGCCGGGGTCCCCTATTGGGGAAACCCGGCAATGCGTGTTGAAACCGTGAAGAGGTGTCCTTTCCAACGTATAGGAGACACCACCCCTAGCAATAACTAGCTATTGAGTTTGTTAATGTCGTCGTCGGTGATGGCGCCTTCCTGGCTGGACGATTTGTCCTCGGAGGATGCGGTCTCATTGTCGGAATCGGAGGACTCGCTGCCGGAGGACGTGGTCTCACTGGACTCAGAGTCGCCCGGCTGCACGTTAGCGCCCGAAACCGTCTTAGTGGTGAGGTCGTAGGGCATCGTGCCATACCAGACAGAGTGGACCGCCTCGAGCGTACCGTCGACCGTGATGTCGTCGAGGGCATCGCTCACGGCACGGCACAGTTCGTCATTGGACGAGAGGCCCGCAACACCAAGCGTCGAGGGCGCCTCGAGCGCACCGACATAGGAGACCTCGCTCATCAGGCGTGCAAGGTAGCCGCCGGCCGTGGAGTCGCAGATTACATAGTCGACCTCGCCGGACTCGAGCGCCTCAAAGCACTCGTTGATGTTGGAGTAGGTCTTTTGGTTGGCGGTAATGCTCTGCTTAGCAAGCGCCTCCTGCGAGGCCGAGGACATCTGAACGCCCAGGGTGGACGTGCTAAGGGTATCGGTGGAAACGCTTAGCGACCCACCATCTCTAGTTTTACCGAACACGGAAGTGGCATCGTACAGGCAGGTGCCGAGCGAGCTAATGTCCCCGTCCGTGGAGTTAATCTCGCCGATAAAGATATCGGCCTTTTTGTCGCCGAGCGCGGAATCTGCCGAAGACGCATCGACAAAGGCGACCTTAAGGCCCATGCGGCTTGCGAGAGCGCGGGCGGCGTCAACCGCATACCCCGTGAGCTCGCCGTCGGCGTCCTGCATGGCCTGCGGCGCATCGGAAGTATCGAGGGCGACCGTCAGGGTTCCGGGAGTGACCAGGGCATCGTCCGACACCGCCGGCGTGACGATCTCGTACTCGATCTGGTCGATCGTGGGAGTCGTGAACGTAGACAGCGGGTTGAACGCGCATCCGCTCAGGCCCAAAACGGCAATGACCGCTGCGGTCCCAGCACCCAACCGAGCCGCGTGCATCAAGCTGCCCCTCACCATGTCCACTACCCTGCCTTCTGTGTCGTATACAATCCGTGCGTTGCGCGGAATATCAGGTTGTTCCCACCAGCTGACCTGGTATTTGACCCCACACTTGCGCACCGGGGTGTTTGCTCGGGAGGCCGCAGCCACCTTCACGACTGACCCGCTCGCCCGCGAGGCGGTATTGCCCCAAAGAAAGTAGAACGGACGGTGCGGCTTACATCTAGGACGCGCCATGATCGCGCCGCGCGCACGCGGTCGCTTACGTGGACCCCTTTGACCGCGTCTGTCTTGGACTAGGACGGGCATTTCGTCCGTCCGCAACCACAGCCTGGTAGGAACGAAGCGCATTATAGCTAAGTTCAAGCTAAAGTTTAAGGTTAGGGGCGTTATTCGCATCGCGAGTACAGATTTCGCAGGTCAGGACGGGCCGCACGCGCTCTGATTGAGCCCGTCGCTCCCCTATGGAAAGCCCCAACACACCCGTCTTAGGGTGCCGTGGCCAAAAAATGGCAAATATGAGTACTGTTACCAATTTAGTAACAGGTAATTTTGGCCTCTCGGACAGATTTTGCGCTCAGTGCCGCCAACTTGATGCTTAGTTATTCTACATTTGTTTATTATCTTCTTACTTTACGGGTAGCGCGCAGAGATGTGGTGTAAGAGGCGGGGCATGCCCCGCCTCTTCTCTTTCTTGAAAGGGAGGGGACACCGCCTAGAATTCGTCGTTGGAGTAATGAAGGTGACGAATGGAAGG
>JAXJJM010000001.1:0-33335 GCA_036298225.1 Collinsella sp. | reverse complement strand
AAGCATCTCCATCCTTTTGTCTCGTCGTTAATTGAGAGTTCCGCTCGTGTTGCCCCCTACAGCTCGGCATCGCTTCATGATACGGACGTTTTGAAGACCATAAGGGACTCAATTGACGAGGGCACGATGAGCGGCCCGCTGTTTTCACGGCTTGTGGGGCTAGATGAGATTGGCTCGAAACGACTGCTTGCTGGCGAAAAGGTGGAACTCACTTATCGGTCGATGATTTCAATCCTGCGGCTAGCCGATGTTCTTCGCAAATAAATGAGGCTTCCATGGCCATGTGGCAGCTTGTCTCACCGATGGGTGGGAGCCGAGTACTTTTCGGACGATTTGCTTGGCCTCGGCGTAGTCTTGGACGGGATCTGCCGGATCATCGAAATCCTCGACGAGATATTTCAAAGCGGCACCTTCTTAAACGGCGAACGTGACAGCGGTCCTCCCTGAATTCTATAAAATCACGGCCTGACTTGGGCGGCGAATTGGCGGAGCTCGTCATCGTCCATATCGTCGAAGTGCGGCAACTACGCCAGCGCGGCCCTCTGCTCCATCAGGTACCTACCGCTCGGAGACCTGCGAATCGTCTGCAAGATGTCCTCGGGGGCGAGGGCTGGGAAATCCATGCCCTCGGGAGCGGCCAAAGAGATGGATTCACCTGCCCCTCCCATGTGTTGGGACCTCATTCAGGGCATCGGCTGCATCCGGCCTTTCGCATTCGCCGCCCGGCCCTCCGGTCCCGCCCGGCCGACGGGTTTCCCGTCTATGGCAAGACGATTGTACTTATATATAAGTGCATTCCCGGATTGGGAATATGTTTCGGCATACGCCGCCACAGGTCTACATCCGCAGCGCACTACACCGCTACACGGCTACACGCCTACGGGGCTACACGCCGCCGCCCAACCGAACGGCGGGAGGGCCGCCCATGGGCGCCCTCGGGCCATGCTCCCATTTTTGAGAGAGGTGCCGTCGGGGCCTCCCGAAAGCCGTCTGCATCTGCAGGCCTTTATTCGAAATCGGGCGGCGCGGCTGAAAATCCCCGGCCTGAACCGCGAGGCCTCACCTGCATTCCCGCTGACTCTTTGCGTAAACATAAAAAGAAGGGCACGGGCGTCCGCGTTCGCGGAAACCCGTGCCAAGATTTGCGCCACCGAGATGACCGGGTAGAATATATCTAACGCGATTCCACATTCCCGTACTTGCACTACGGATTTGGGAAAGCGCATGTCTCAGCCTCTACTCGACCACGGTCGCCTCGGTCGGGATGGCCCCCAGCACTGCCGCGTACTCGGTGGGGTAGAGGCGGCTTATCGTCTGAACGTCGCGGATGAGGACGTTGCGGTCGTCAGGCTCGGAGATGCCGTAGCCGAACGCCTCGAGCGTCTCGATCGCCTCGCGGATCTTCTGCTGGAACATGGGGCCGGGGTCCACCCTCAGGCCGAGGTAGCCTCGCCACAGGCTCGGCGACACGCGCAGCATGTTCTGGATCTTGGACATCGGCTCGATGTCGGCGTAGACGTTGAGCGTGACCATGGCGTCCTTGTGCCCGAAGATCGACTGCAGCGCCTTGATGTCGCCGCCGTGGCGGATCCACTGCGTCGCGAAGGTGTGGCGCAGGCCGTGGAACGTGATCAGCTCGTCGTTGGTGCCCATGAGGCCGTTGGTCTCCGAGAACGTCTTGAACGCCCTGCGGATGTAACTGGTGGTGGCGAAGGAGCCGTCCGGCCGCGACACGACGTAGCTGTCCGCGAGGTCGCGCAGGCCGAGGGCCGATGCCTCCCGGAGCCTCTGCGAATCGATCTCGTGGATCTCTTTCAGGAAGGGGAGCAGGCCCACCGGGTCGACGGGGATCGTCCTCAGGTCGTGGTTCTTGGTGTCCTTGATGAAGGAGCCCCTGTCCTTGACGTAGGCCACCGAGTGCCTGACCGTGATGAGCCCCGACTCGAAGTCGACGTCACACCAGCGCAGGCCGCAGACCTCGCCGATGCGCATCCCGGTGTGCAGGGCGAGCACGACCGCCCGCCTGAAGGTCGAGTCCGGCATCATCGAGGTCACCGAGTTGGGCTTCGGCACGAGGTCGGAGCGCAGCGCGTTCCTGGGCCTGGCGATGACCCTGGGCGCGAGGGCGCCGTCGAACGGGTTCCTCCCGATCGTGTCGTTGCTGCGCTTCAGCAGGACGGCGTAGAGCCGCTTGCCGAGCTTGAATGACTTGTTGAGCGTGTCCGGCGCCGTGCCCAGGGCGATCCTGCGCCTCGAACACGCGTTGACGTCGTCGGTCGTCACCTCGTTCACGGGGACCAGACCCAGCTCGTCTCGCTCGATGTGCAGGGCGCTGTAGTGGTAGTCGTCGCGGGTCGTCGGGGTGATCCTGTTCATCTCCAGGCAGAAGTCGATGAACTTCTCGAGCGCCTCGGAAAGCGGCAGCGCGGCGTAGTCATCCCGCTGTTCGGCGGGAAGCCCGGTGCCGATAGCGGCCCTCGCCTCCTCGGCCTCGGCGAGTTCCAGCTCGACCTCCGACCTGAATTCCGCGAGGACGCGCATCGCCGCCGCCTTTCCCCGCGCGCTCTGCTTCAGGCAGGGCACGCGGGTGTTCCTGGTCCTCTGGACCTTCTTCCCGGTCATCTCGTCGGCCACCGTCACGACTGCCTGCCATTTGCCCTTGTTCTTCCACACGCCGCCGGCTCCGCATACGCGTAAGGTTTTATTGCTGCATTTCTCGTTCTGCATGTCTGCTCCTAAGTCCGCAGTTGATTAGAAACAGGCGGGCCCACCTGCGGGAACCCGGAGAGGCGACGATTCGGGGCTCCTACCCCCGTTGATTAAATCATCGGCTGCACCGCGCTCCTCGAAGCCGAAAATATGCTATCTGGACAGACCGCGCTGAGCTGGTAAAATTTGCAAATGCGGAAATGCGCTACTTGCGCTATCTGCGCGTGTTTTAACAAAATAAGCACAGGTCAGGGTCATTCTGACCTCGCTGGGGGTCAAGGGGTCGCTGGTTCGAATCCAGTCGTCCTGCCCAGAAGTTTGCAGGTCAGGCACCTAGTGCCTGACCTTTTTTGTTTTTAATCACTATGATTATTTTGCTTAAAGCAACAACGTTCCCGCTCGATGTGATTACCGAATCAAAACGTGTACATCAGCCACCAAAATCGACATTTTTCGACATGTTTGGAGGCTGATGTACATAAATGTGAGTTCCCGCCCCGCCAACAACACCCTCCACATGTCTGGACTCTCTATGGCTTGGCTGGATAGACATCGCCGGAACGGGTATAGTATCGAAAGTTTTGTCGTTAACCAGCGGGGGAGTCCTGTGGGCATCAAAAAGAAGATCAAAAAGGAGCTTATCGGCACTTCCGATTACCCGTCGAATAAGATCTTTACGATCTCCAATTTCATCACCTTTACGCGCCTGATCCTCACCCTGGTATTTCTGTACCTGTTTGTGACGGATAACAACCGCGTCATCGCCATCGTTATCTACGCCGTTGCCGCCTCCACCGATTGGATGGACGGCCAGATCGCCCGCATGACTAAAACGGTCTCATGGCTCGGCAAGGTCATGGATCCCATCTGCGACCGTGCGCTGCTGTTCACCGGCGTACTTGGACTGGTGGTCCGCGGAGAGCTACCCATCTGGGTCTGCGTGCTCATTATTGGCCGCGACATCTATCTGGGCATCGGCACGCTAATCGTTCGTCATTATCACCGTCGCCCCATCGATGTCGTCTTTCCCGGAAAGATTGCCACAGCGCTGCTCATGACTGGTTTCTCGCTCATGCTGCTCGGGTTCCCCGTTGTTGACGGCCTGCATCTTTTGCCTTCTACCCTCACGGCCTTCCCGGGCCTCAACGGAAGCTCGGTGCCCCTCGGCATCTTCTTTGTGTACGGCGGCGTGATCTTCTCCATGCTCACGGCTGTCATCTACTCCATTAAGGGCGGAGCGGCCATTAAACAGGCTCTCACGCATCCCGAGGACGAGGACATCGACTTTCTGAACCCTGAAATCGAAGACTGATTCGTTGGGGTATGATTACGTACGGTTCATTATTTGCGACACGTCCGCGATAAGTTAGGGGTTGTCATGGACAACATGGTTAACAATATGCCTCAGAATGATAAGACTGCTGACGCTACCTGCGTATTCCGCGTGCCTTCAAGCGACGTCACCGTTCCCGACCTCATGGCCAACGTGCGCATCACCGCCCCCGTTCTGTCCATCGTCAAGGGTCCGCAGACTGGTGCCGCCTTTGAGCTCGAGGACGACGTGACCACCATCGGCCGCGATCCTGCGAACGGCATCTTCCTCAACGACATGACTGTTTCGCGCAGCCACGCGCGCATTATTCGCGAGGGCCTCGGCGCTCGCATCGAGGACCTGGGCTCGCTCAATGGCACCTGGGTTGACGGTGCCATCGTCAATGCAGCCCCGCTGCACGACGGTTCTTCCGTTCAGATCGGTACGTTTACGCTCATCTACCACGAGAGCACGCCGGAGCGCATCGAAACCGGTGAGTAGGGCATGGCCGAACGCAACTATCTGAGTATCGGCCAAGTCGTCAACCTACTTCGAGGCGCATACCCCGATCTTTCGAACTCAAAAATTAGATTTCTAGAGGATGAGGGGCTCATTACCCCTCATCGTACGCCTAAGGGATACCGTCAGTACTCCAAGGAGGACGTTGATCGCCTGGAGGTCATTCTGCACTTGCAGAAGACTCGCTACATGCCGCTCAACGTAATTAAGCAGCGCTTGGAAAACGCCACGGACCTGTCAACGCTCGCCTACGAGGTGGGCTTGCTGTCCGATGTTCCACTCAAGACGGAACCCAAGGAGACTAAGCAAAAGCTACATCCCATCGAGACCATTCCCGATATGCTGGGCGTCGAGATTTCGTTTATCCGCTCGCTCGCCGAGAACGATCTCATTCGCATCATCAAGAGTCCGCAGAATCGTGAGCTCGTCGATGGCCGCGATTTTCCGATCATCCGCTACTGCTCCGAGCTGTCGCGCTTCCATATCGAGCCCCGCAACCTGCGTCAGTACGTGTCTTCCGCCAACCGCGAGTCCTCGATGTTTGAGCAGGTGCTCGTGAGCATGCTCGGCATGGACACCTCCGATGACGAGCGCGACGCCAAGCTCGAGCGTGCGTTTAAGAAGCTTCACGACCTGACGGAGGGCGTGCACACCGCGTTGCTCAAGAACCGCGTTTTTGAGTCGCTCAACGCCGTGGTCGAAGACGCCGACATCGATGCACTCGATGAGGAAATCACTCGTTCCGAGTCCACCAAGGCCAAAAACGAAGAGACAGCCGCGCCGGCTTCGCACGAGGATTCTCTCGTAAAGCCGCTCAAGGTCGTCGCCCCTTCGCAATCCGGCACCGTCACCGCGGGCAAGTAACAGCTGCCGCTTATCCGGCAACCCATTGAAAGGTCATGCAATGTACGACTTCGAATCTCAAATCGTCGACATCCCCGACTATCCCGAGCCCGGAGTCATCTTTAAAGACATCACGCCGCTCTTCGGCAATCCCGAGGCGCTCAAAGCCATGACCGATGCCCTCGCCGAGCACTTTGCCGGCATGGGAATCACCAAGGTCGTGGGCCCAGAGGCTCGAGGCTTTATGGTTGGCGTACCGGTGGCTGTAGCCCTTGGCGCCGGCTTTGTTCCCGCACGTAAACCGGGTAAGCTGCCGCGCGAGACCGTGAGCCAGAGCTACGAGCTCGAGTACGGCACCGATTCAATTGAGATCCATGCCGACGCTATCAGCTCTAAAGATACCGTGTTGATTCTGGACGACTTGGTCGCGACGGGCGGAACCGTCGAGGCAACAGGTAAACTGGTGCGAGATATGGGCGCAAAGCTTGTCGGTTACGGTTGTATCCTTGAGCTTGCGTTTCTCAACCCGCGCGAGAAGCTCACGCCGTCTGATGACGATGTGGAGCTCTTTAGCCTGGTGACGGTAGACTAGCCGTTACCCTTAGTTACTGGAAAGGAAGCTACATGCGCACAGCAAACACGCATAAAAACATGGCACGCTGCGCTGCTACGGCAACCCTCGCTTGTGTTTTGGGCTTGGGCCTCGCGGCTCCTGCCTACGCCGATACCGCATCCGACCTTGCCGCTGCTCGTACGAAGCTCGAGCAGATCGGTACCCAAACCCAGCAGATTTACGATGAGCTCGCCACGCAGACGCAGGCGCTCGATCAGACTGCCGGCGAGATCACGCAAAAGCAGCAGGAGATCGCCGATGGTCAGGCCAAGCTCTCGACCTATGTCGCCGGCGAGTACAAAACCGGCGGTCTGAGCCTGCTTCAGGTTCTGACGGGCGTCGATGACCTGAGCGATATGCTCAACCGTCTGTTCTACTACGGCAAAGTTTCCGATAAGCAGGCTCAGACCATTCAAGAGGTCAAGGAGCTTAAGCAGCAGCTCACCGATAAGCAGGCCGAGCAGGAAAAGAACGTCGCCGCTACGCAGAAAAAGGTCGACGAGCTTAATGCCCAGCAGGCTGAAGCCCAGAACGTCGTAAACTCCCTGGATTCGCAGCTGCAGGCCGAGCTTGCCGCAGAGGCCGAGGCCAACGCCGCGCTGCAGGCCGGCATCAACGCCAGCACCGCCGAGAAGGCCACGGTGAGCAACGAGACTGCCGGTACGACCGAGAACACCAACAACGGTGGCCAGACCAGCAATAACAACAACCAGGGCGGCAACACTCCGGCGCCCACGCCGACACCTGCTCCGGCGCCCACGCCGACACCTGCTCCGGCTCCGACGCCTTCTGCTCCGAGCCAGTCCGTCGATGGCGGTTCTGTTGTCTCGCGTGCATACAGCAAGCTTGGTTGCGCCTATTCCTGGGGCGGAATTGGCCCGAACAGTTTCGACTGCTCTGGTTTTGTTAGCTATTGCCTCACTGGTCGCTATTGCCGCCTGGGCACCACGGGCACCTTTATGGGCTGGACGCGTGTGTCCGATCCGCAGCCCGGTGACGTTGTGGTCAACTCGTACCACACCGGCATTTACATCGGTGGTGGTCAGATGATTCATGCTTCCGACTACAACACGGGTGTTATCATCAGCTCCGTTGCCGCCGGCATGAACAATAACTATATCTTCGTGCGTTACTAAGTCTTCTTACACAGCGTGTGAATGTGGACCTCGTGGCTTTAAGTCGCGAGGTCCATTCGTTTTTCTCTCTCATCTTAGACGGCTATCTAGTATTCAAAACTAGATAGCCGTCCATTCGGTTTGCAAGAAGGCTATAATTGTTGATGAACAATTAGAAAGGACCCTCTATGAGCTGGGCACTTATCTCCGATTCAAGCTGCAACCTCCGCGATTGGCAACCGACCGCGCCCTATACCACCTTTGCATTTGCGCCCCTCAAAATTCGAGTGGGGGAGCGTGAATTCGTCGATGACCTTTCGCTCGATGTTCATGAGCTCAACTGCGCTGTTCAGGCGGAGACGAACGCTTCTTCGAGCGCTTGTCCCAGCGTAGGGGAGTGGGCCGAGCTCTTCAAATTGGCAGACAAGACCATCTGCATGCCGATCTCTGAGGGCGTGTCGGGCAGCTACAACGCGGCAGCCACGGCTCGCGATATGGTTCTTGCCGAGGAGCCCGACCGACAGATTCATCTAGTCAATTCACGCGCAGCTGGCGGCAAAATGGACCTCATTTTCTTGCTGTTCGACCGCTATCTTGCAAGCAATCCGAATGTCTCATTCGAGGATGCTTGCGCATGCTTCGATAGCCTTGAACAGAACAGCAAAATCCTCTTCAGTTTGTGCAATTACGAAAACCTCGCCAAAGCCGGACGTATCCCTAAGGCAGCCGGCGTCATTGCCAACAAGCTCAATATCCGCATTTTGGGCACGGCGAGTGAGGCCGGTAAAATCGAACTCGTCGGGCACACGCGTGGCGAAAAGAAGATGCTCAACAAGATCATCGACACTATGGAAGCCGAGGGCTTTACGGGCGGTGAGGTCATCATCGATCACGTTGAGAACGAAGCTGGAGCCCAGGCGCTTACTGATCGCATAGTCGAACATTGGCCCGGCTCCAAGACCATCATCATGCCCTGCAACGGCCTGGATTCCTATTACGCCGAGATGCACGGCCTCATCATCGGCTACGGCATGGGCGTAGCTTCAGGCAAATAAAGTCCAACCAAGCAAAATACGGGCGGGACAAAGCGACAGATGGCTCTTTGTCCCGCCCGTTTTATACGTCGGCTAGCTATTAAACCCGTTGAACTTGAGATAGCTCATCAAGTAAGCCTTCGAAACGAAGGAGGAAACCGCACTGCGCACAAGCAGCGACTCACGCGTAACCTGATGCGCCGTATCGGGAACCGGCGTCTGCTCGACAGAAAACGCCGAACGAATCGATGCCTCGAGCTGATCAACCACATAGTCGAAGGCCGTCGGGGCATCGTAGCTCAAACGCTGAATGTTAAAGAGTGCCTGCACCGCAGCAATAGGTAGCACCTGCTTAAAGATGCAGATAGCGATCAGGCGGGCAATTTGCTCGCGGCCATATTGCTTTTTGACCGGAGCAGGCACCAGGCCAACCTTTACGTAGTTATTGATCATCGATGGCGTAATGATAGGCTGCTCAACGCAAAGGGACAGCGGCTCCATCCACAGCGCGACATACTCAATGACCTGGTCGCGGTAGAGCGTCACATTGGGCAACTGGTCATAGCGCGGCAGACTCAACGTATTGAGTTTGCGTACGATATCGGACTGAATAAATGCATCGGGCAGCACAGTGGGCTGAATATCCTCAGGCTTAATGCTGACCGATGTATCGGACATCGGGATAACGCGTTTGGCGTGGTTCATAAGGATCCTCCGTTCATTTATATATTGTATTCTACGTTATCTAGTTTTGCATACCACATAGTCGCCAAGTAAAAGTGGTTGGACAGCACATTGATACACCGTCCAACCACTTTGTTAAAAGATAACAACCTTACATAAGATATATTATCGTACTTATCTACGGAGAAATGCGTATGCGCTGGTTGCCGCTATGGCTCCGTCAGAAACCGCGGTCACAACCTGGCGCAAACGCTTGGAACGGATATCGCCAGCGGCAAATAGACCTGGCGTGCGGGTCGCCATGGATTCATCAGTCAGAATGCCGCCATCAGGCGCCAGATCGACTAGATGCTCGACAAGTTCGGTATGGGGTTGCGTCCCGGTATAGACAAAGATGCCGAAAGAGCCGGGCTCAAATGACTTGGTATGAGTCTCGCCGGATGCATTGTTCTTAAAGGTAATCGTCGTTGGCATGACTTCGCCCGATAGCTCCACAATACTAGTTTGGTACCTAACTGTAATATTGTCCTTTGCGAGTACTTTCTGAACGACACCATCAGGCGCACGAAACTGATCGCGGCGCAGCACGATGGTCACGCTGTTGGCGATTTCTGACAGGAACAGAGCCTCTTCGCATGCCGAATTGCCACCACCGATTACAAAGACCTGTTTGCCGCGGAAGAACATGCCGTCACATGTTGCGCAATATGAAACGCCACGACCGCGATACGTATCCTCGCCAGCGAAACCTGCCGGACGCGGCGTGGCACCCATGCAAGCGATAACGCTCGAGGCCAGCGTATCGCCCATATCGTGATGCACCGTAAACAGCGCTGCATCGGCATCGTAGTCGACGCCCGTCACCATACTCCATTCAACCTGAGCCCCCAAGCCTTCAGCATGTTGTTGGAACCGCTCACCAAGTTCAGCACCGCTCAGCAGCGGAATGCCCGGATAGTTCTCGACCTCATTGGTTGTGGCGATCTGCCCTCCCGACATGCCCTGTTCAATCACGGTCGTCGTTAGGTTGGAGCGCGCCGCATAAATGGCCGCAGCATAGCCCGCAGGGCCGCCACCGATAATCGCAACATCGATCGGCTGATCGGTAGTCATGAAGAGACCTCCTGTCGAAAGATTGGCGTTCTTTGCGCTCATACCCAAATTTAGGCGAACGTGACACTCATGCACTACAATGATTCATTGCGAAACAAAGATGAAGGGGAGTTATCGATGGATCAAACGCAGACGAGCAACGACGCTCCCCTGCCAACGCAAAGCACTCCCCAACCGGAGCAAATGACCGTTTCACCTGCACAAAAACCCCTAGTAACCATTGTACACGCATCGGTTGGATCGGGCCACAAAGCCGCCGCCAACGCGATTGCACAAGCATTTGACCTTATCCGCGGCACCAAGGGAATCCCTGAGGATGTTGAGATCGAAGTCCTGGATATCCTCGATTTTGGACGCATTAGGTTCGATGGTAATAAAACAGCAGCGTCGTTTACCGGCGCCACGCGTCCCATATATGACCTAACCTGGCGATACACGTTTACGGGACATCTGCTCTGGGGCGGAGGCACGGCATGGTCACGTATTATGTTCCCTGCCTTCAACGAATATGTCCGCACCCGCAGGCCCATAGCCGTGGTCGCAACACACATCACGGCGGCCAACGTCGCTGTGGGTGCCCGCGTCATCACGGGTATCGATTATCCCGTCATCTGCGTACCAACAGACTATGAAGTCGAAGGCTTTTGGCCCCACAAGGACACCGATCTGTTCTGCGTAGCCAACGAATTTATGGCCGAGACACTTCGCCCCCGTAAAGTTCCCGAGACCAAAATCCGCATTACAGGCATCCCCATTCGCGCCGGGTTTGATACGGACTACAATCGCGAGGAAGAACTCGAGAAGTTCAATCTCCCCGCTGACAAGACCGTTGTGTTGGTGATGGCCGGTGCCAGTTTGCCTCAACCGTACGTTCGCTTTCGCGCGGAGATGGACCGCACACTCCCCTTCCTGCGCAGCTTCGAGGACATGCACTTTGTCTTTTTGCCGGGCAAGGATGAGGAATACGCCACCCGCCTCAAGACGCTCTTCGACGCCATGAAGCTCGAAAACGTCACGGTTCTGGACTACGTGGACGACATGGCGGCCCTCATGCACGGCTGCGACCTGGCAATCCTCAAATCGGGCGGACTCACCGTCACCGAGTGCCTGTGCGCACATCTGCCGATGATCCTGCTGGGCAAATCATACGGCCAGGAAAAGGCCAACACCACGATGCTCACCGGCATGGGCGCCAGCATGCATGTCACCACCGCACGTGAACTCATCGTAACCCTACGTCACTTGCACGACCATCCCGAATCACTCAAAGCCCTACTCATCAACGGCGAAGTACTACGCCGCCCCCACGCAGCCGAAGACATAGCCATCGCCACCATGGAGCTCGTAGGCAAACCCCAAAAGCGCAAACGAGCCTTCTGCCGCTTCTACTGGGGAGGAAAGCCCGCGCATATCCGCTAGTCGAATGTCCGCCGCTCTGCCGGAGCCGCCCTTATATCATTCCATGCTCAAACATTCTCGCTTCGCTGCGAAACTGCGCGTGGAACGATATAAGGGCGGCTCCGGCAGAGCGGCTGCGTTTACTTACTAGCAGCTACTTCGGTATCCCCTCCATTAGAACCTGCAAAGGTAAAACAGGAAAATATAAATACAGTAAGCCGATGCGACAAAGGGACAGCCCCTTTGTCGCATCGGCTTACTAGAAAAGTAAATATTGTTTCAAGCGAGTAGCCGCCCGCCCGGGGCTTACCTATATCGTTCCACGCGCAGTTTCGCAGCGAGCGAAGCGACGCGAGAATGTTTGAGCATGGAATGATATAGGTAAGCCCCGGGCGGGAGGGATACGAGCGCCCTAGGCGACGCCGCTGGAGCCGAAGCCTCCGTTGCCTCGGTCGGTTTTGTCTAGCTCGTCTACCTCTATGAGGTTGACCGTGGGGACTTCTTGGATGACGAGTTGGGCTATGCGGTCGCCTTTGTTGATTTTGATGTTGTTGGAGGGATCCAGGTTGATGAGGATAACCTTGAGTTCTCCTCGGTAGTGGGCGTCGATGAGGCCCGGCGTGTTGACTATAGACAGGCCCTGCTTGATGGCCAAGCCGCTGCGGGGCTGGACGAAGCCGGCGTAACCGTCGGGCAGGGCGATGGCCAGCCCAGTAGAGACCAGACGGCGTTCGAAGGGCTTCAGGACGCAGTCCTCGTTGGAGCGCAGATCCAAGCCGGCATCGGTGGGATGGGCGTATTTGGGAAGCTCGACGGTGGGGTCGAGACGCTTTATGTTGACGGTAATGTTGGACATGGAATCACCTTAGCTTGTCGAGCTCTTGCAGAAACTCATCGACGTCTTTGAAATCGCGGTAGACCGAGGCAAAGCGGATGTACGCCACCTTGTCAATCTTGGCCAAGCGCTTGAGCACCATGTCACCCAACTCATGGGACGTGACAGCCGTCAGCGTGCGAGAGCGCAGCTCGACCTCGATGTCGTCGATAATCTCATTAAGCTTCTTAGTGTCGATATCACGCTTGATAGTGGCGCGCATCAAGCCGACGAGCAGCTTATTGCGATCGAACCGCTGCTTGGTTCCGTCCGACTTAATGACCTCGATTGGGTCTTCGCATCGCTCAAACGTTGTAAAGCGATAGTTACACGAGCAACATTCGCGACGGCGCTTAATGGTGTTATTTGACTCCTGCATACGGGAATCAACGACGCGGGTATGTGCCTTGCCACATTTGGGACAGCGCATGGTACCTCCTCTTAAACGATAACAAGGGTACCATGCGCAGCGCGATAATGATTACGAACGAGCAGGAACCTTAAGATGCGCACCGGCGGCGAGCGAACCATGCTCCAGATGATTGACGTTACGGATCATGTCGGAAGTCTCTTGCGTGGAAAGGCCTTCGATAGGATATTCCTCGGCAAGCGACCAAAGAGAATCACCAGGCTGAACGCGAATAGTCTCGTAGGTAACGTTGGAAACGGACTCGGCATACGCGGCGTGACGAGCGCTAAAGACCGACGTAGCGAGGATAACGAAGAGCGTAAGCGCAACGGCAACGGCGACAATCGTCGGAACCTTCAGGGCAACGCGGGCCGGCGCAACTACAGCCTGCTGATTGCGAGCAGGCTTTACGGTCAAAGGCTGAAAGCCGGAGCGGCCACCCTGAACAACCGTAAAAGTGGGTTCTGCAGGCGTCTCGAGTTTAAGGGCAAGGTTTCCCTGGACCATATTCGTTGCGTTCATCATGTTCTCCTCTCGCGTGTTTTGCTGAGAACAGTTTTATCAAGCCGCGCGGACAAAAATGTCTAGCGCGAGAACGAATGTTCGGTTATTATTATCTTCGAACAGTTGTTCCTGTCAAGCAAAATCCGAACATTTGTTTGACATGGGTAGAGAGGATGCCCTGATGGCTCGCAAAATTACCAAGCGTCAGCAGCAAATTTACGACTTCATCAAGGAATATCAGCAGGAGAAAGGTTATCCGCCCAGCGTGCGCGAGATGGCTTCTGCCGTGGGCCTTTCCTCCCCCAGCACCGTGCACGCCCATCTATCTGCCCTGGAGGCGCGCGGGCTACTCAAGCGCGATGCCACCAAACCGCGCGCCCTGGAACTCTTTAACGAGGACGGTTCCTCTGTCTCAATTTCTAAATCTGACGAACCCACCGCACCTCGCGGAACGGTCTCGCTACCGCTCGTTGGTCGCGTCGCGGCTGGGATTCCCATTCTGGCCGAGCAGAATATAGAAGACACTTTTACTATCCCGACCGAAATCGCCACTGATCAGGGTTCCTTTATCCTTGAGGTGCATGGGAGCTCAATGATCAATGTCGGCATCTTCAATGGCGATTACATCATCGTCCGTGAACAAAAGAGTGCCATGAACGGCGAAATTGTCGTGGCCATGATTGATGGTTCAGCGACCGTCAAGACATTCTACAAGGAGCAGGGACGCGTACGCCTGCAGCCAGAGAATGACACCATGGAGCCTATCTATGCAACGAATCCCGTTATCTTGGGCAAAGTCGTCGGCTTGATGCGCCGGTTCTCGTAATGCAAAAACGCATCACCATCTTTGATACCGTCCGCGGGTTTACGATGATTTCAATGGCAGGTTTTCACGCTTGCTACGATCTCGCCTACCTGTACGACTGGGATATGCCCTGGTTTACCCAGACCGTCTTTCAAGACATCTGGCGCGCCAGCATCAGCTGGGTATTTTTGTTTATCGCGGGTTGGATGTGCACGCTCTCACGCAACAATGCCAAACGAGCGGCCAAGTACGCTGCCGCAGCTTTGGTCGTCTGGATCGCAACAACGCTCGTATCGGTCGACGATTCAGTGAACTTTGGCATCATTTATTGCATGGCGGCGTGTACCGCTGTGACAGCCGTAGCACGACCGATGCTTAAGAAAGTGCCCAGCACGCGGGGCATTGCGATATGCCTCGCTCTCTTTGCAGCGACATGGGGCATCCCGAAATCGACCTATTCATTCCCCTATTTGGCGTGGCTAGGATTACCCGCCCCCCGGTTTGTTTCAGGCGACTATTATCCAATCATCCCGTTCATATTCATGTATCTCACAGGATACTTTGCTGCGCGCACCGCTCAAAGATGCGAACATCCCGCCCCAAGCTGGGCCTACGCCAACCCCCTGCCGGCGCTCGCCAGCCTTGGACGTCATGCACTCCCCTTTTATCTGCTACATCAGCCCATCATACTGGGCATTTTGGAGCTCGCCTACTCGGTGCGATAACGCTCGAGCCGCGGTGCAATACGAGCCGGCAGTTTCGCCACAATACGAACGCCATCCTCAAGATATTCCTCGTGCAAAAGGGTCCCCTGCTCATGCACGACTGTGATGAGTGCACCTTCACGATATGGAATGTCGGCGGAAAGCAGCACATCGGTGGCGGCCGCCTCGCGAGCAATGCGATCGACGAGATCGTCGAGCCCCTCGCCCGTTTGGGCCGAGAACAGAACAGCTTCCGGATAACGACGACGGAAACTCAATCGATCGACGCTATCGAGAAGATCGATTTTATTGAA
The DNA here is from genome assembly GCA_036298225.1 of Collinsella sp. Classification (GTDB taxonomy): domain Bacteria; phylum Actinomycetota; class Coriobacteriia; order Coriobacteriales; family Coriobacteriaceae; genus Collinsella. The sequence goes on along the minus strand of JAXJJM010000001.1, from coordinate 18,385 downwards.
CACCGTAAGCGTTAAACGCTCTCCGGCACCGATCTCATCAAGCACGCGGTCGACAGCCTCAAGCTGTCGCTCATAGTCCTCATCAGACGCATCCACGACTTTGAGAATTAAATCGGCACCCAACACCTCGGACAACGTCGATTTAAAGGCATCGACCAGACCATGCGGCAGCTTTTGAATAAAGCCGACGGTATCGGTAATCGTCATGCCGCGACCGCCAGGCAGGCGATATGAACGCGTCGTCGGGTCGAGCGTAGCAAACAGCTTGTCCTGCGAAAGTACCGTAGAACCGGTCAGACGATTGAGCAACGTCGATTTACCGGCATTGGTATAACCGGCTAACGCGACGCGAAACGCCGGTGACTCAATACGGCTCTTGGATTGAACATCACGACGCTGTTCAACCTGCTTGATCTCACGTCGAAGCGCAGCGATCTTATTACGAATGAGGCGACGGTCGACCTCGAGCTGACTTTCGCCCTGACCAAAGCGTGAGCCGATGCCGCCGCGCGTCTGTTCCTTGGCGAGATGGCTCCACATGCCGCGCAGACGAGGCAACAGATATTGAAGCTGCGCCAGCTGTACCTGTAGGCGTCCCTCACGCGTCTGAGCATGCAGCCCAAAGATATCCAAGATCAGTGCCGTACGATCGATAATCTTTACCGGCTCGCCCACGGCTTTCTCCAAATAGGATTGCTGCGAGGGCGTCAGGTCGTCGTCAAAAATAACGACATCGGCATCCATGCGATGTACCAGACCGCACAGCTCCTCTACCTTACCGGAACCGATAAATGATTTGGGATACGGCTTTACCAAACGCTGAGACAAGCGAGCCACGCACTGGGCACCAGCCGTGTGGGCAAGGCGCTCCAGCTCATCGAGCGATCGATCGAGTGGCCATGCATTGTCGCGCCACTCAACACCAACTAATATGGCACGCTCGGGCTCGGGTGCCGTGGGAACAAGGGGGAAACGGGCCATTAGGCAGCCTCAATACGATGCAGGATTTCCTCAACGACCTCATCGATCGTACATTCATCCATATCGAACCACACGATGCGATCATCGCGTTTAAACCACGAAAGCTGACGTTTGGCATAGCGACGCGAACGCATCTTGATGAGTTCGCGAGCCTCATCCATAGAAATCACGCCATTGAAAGCATCAATGATCTCTTTATAGCCAATAGCCTGCATCGACGTCAGGGCATCTCCCAGTCCCTGGTCCATAAGACCGCACACCTCATCGACAAGACCCTGCTCAAACATCAGATCGACGCGCAGATTAATGCGCTCGTAGAGCACCTCGCGATTACGCGTCAGACCAAACCATAGAGCATGATAATGCTCGCGCGGAACACTAAACTGCGACTTTTGCTGCGCGTAGGACACACCATCATCGTGCATTTCGAGCGCGCGAATCACGCGACGAACATTATGGGGGTGGATGACCGCAGCGGACTCGGGGTCACGCTCGGCAAGCAGCGCGTGCAGCGCTTCCTCGCCTATGCGCTCGGCAAGTTCCTGATACCCCGCGCGACGATCGTCCTCAAGCTCGCCCGAGGGAAAATCCATCTCATCCAGGGCGGCCTTGAGATACAAGCCTGTGCCCCCGCAAAACACCGGTAGGCGGCCCTCGCCAAGCAAACCCTCAACATGCGCGCGAGCGTCAGCCTGATAAAGCGCAGCAGAATATGCCACACCCGGCTCTACAATGTCGACGAGACGCAGCGGCGCCGTACACTCATCGGGCGCCATCTTTGCGGTACCGATGTCCATGCCGCGATAGATTTGCATCGCATCGCACGACAGCACTTCGGACGAAAGACGAGCGGCCAAACGGTCGGCAACATCACTCTTACCAACCGCCGTCGGACCGACGATCGCAACGGCGGAAAAACCTGCCCCTGGAGCAACCATTAGCGCGGCTCGCCCACAACGGAGCCGGACAAATACCAGGTCTTGGCAACGTCAACGTCAATATCAACGATCTTGCCAACAAGCTGATCGATGCTGTAACCCTCGGGGATAGGCGCATGCACGGTCTGATTCTTGGGACTCTTGCCCAGCAGGACCGCATCGTTCTTCTTGCTCGTGCCCTCAATGAGCGCCGGCACCACAGTATGAAGCTCACCCTGGTTATACTCATGTGCCGTGGTCTCGATAACCTTAACCAGGCGGTTGAAACGCTCGAGAATAACCTCATGCGGCGTAGGATCGTCAATCTCGGCGGCCGGGGTACCGGCGCGCTTGGAATAGATGAAGGTATAGGCCTGAGCATAGCGGACCATCTCGGCAAGTGAGAGCGTCTGCTCAAAGTCTTCTTCAGTCTCGCCCGGAAAGCCAACGATAATGTCAGTCGAGAGCGCGATATCGGGCATGCGATTGCGGATGCGATCGACCAGGCCCAGATAGTCCTCGCGTGTATAACGGCGATTCATCTCTTTGAGGATCCGCGTCGAACCTGACTGGACGGCCAAGTGCAGCTGCGGCATAACGGCAGGCGTTTCGGCCATGGCGTCGATGGTCTCGGGCAGCAGGTCCTTGGGATGCGAAGACGTAAAGAAGATGCGCTCCACACCCGTATCGCCCACGGCACGCAGCAGATCGGCAAAACGCGGCTTGCCAAACAGATCGCGACCATATGAGTTAACGTTTTGGCCCAGCAGCGTAATCTCGCGCACGCCCTGGCGCACCAGACCGGTCACCTCGTCGACAATCTCCTCGAAGGGGCGGCTCTTTTCGCGACCGCGCACGTACGGCACGATGCAATAGGTGCAGAAATTATTGCAGCCCGTCATGATGGGCACCCAGGCGTGATACTGGGTCTCGCGATGCCACGGCATGCTCATCGCATCCGTATCCTCATGCTCATTGGTGCGGATATGACGCTTGCCGTCCAGGAACGCCTCGGCAATGAGCTCGGCCACATGCGCAATGGAATGCGTACCAAAGATGACATTGACGTTATCGACGTTGGTGAGCAGGCCCTCGCCATCACGCTGCGCGATGCAGCCGCCCACGGCAACCACACGCTTACCCGAAGGCGAAGGCGGCAGGCTTTTGCAGGAATTGCACTGACCGTACAGGCGAGTATCGGCGGCCTCACGCACACAGCATGTCATGAAGACAACGATATCGGCATGCTCGGGATCGAGCGCCATGAGGCAACCATACGAATCGAGCAGACCGCTCACGCGCTCGGAATCGTGCTGATTCATCTGGCAGCCAAAGGTGCGGATAAAGTAGGTTTTACCGGCAAGAATATCGCGTACGGAACGCTGGTCCATGTGCATAAGTCCTAACGATGGAAGGGAGGCGAATCGAGGCAAGCAGAAGCTATGCCACAGGCTTAACATCATCCATGACGACGTTATCCATAGCAGCTCGATTGATCTGGTGAACGTAGATAGAAAGGCGGATGGCCGTGCGCGACTCCCCGTTAATGAGGATGTCGGAGAACACGGGCGCGCAGGAAATATCAAAACCGGTTGGAATCAAAAAACCGCGCGCGATAGCCACGGCCTTAATGGCCTGGTTGACCGCACCGGCGCCGACACACTGGATGTTGACGGGTACACCATCCTTGACCATGCCGGCGATGGCGCCGGCAACGGACGCGGGCGATGATTTGCTTGATACCTTCAGGCAATCCATGAAGAAACTCCTGCGTTTAAAAGTACGTTTTAACTGCAATAACTGTATCGTACCGAGTGGACTCGGTAAAGGCACTATTCCTCTTTGGCAAGATCGAAGGTCACGGTGATTCGATCACGCGAAACACTAATCTTTGGGTCGCCGCAAAGGTTGAGATAGTACCGGGCGGCAAGGTCATTAAAGTCGCGCTCCACAGCACGCGAAAACTGTGCCATGTCATCCTTGGCAATACGTAGCCCGCGACGATCCTTCGCGAGATCGACAGGAGCCGGCGCATGCGAGGACGAATCACGCTCGCGCAGCAGACGCGCAGTCACACCGCGAACGGGCTTAATCTGCCCTGCCAAAATGCGATGGGCCGTGCGCTCAGACATCTCAAGACCCAAACCCGAACAGATACGGATAAAGTCCTCGGCATCAGAGGCAAGGCCTAAACGGTCGACAACCGGAAGCTCGCTCTCGTCATCAATAAACAGGAGACGCGACGTATCGAGCCGACTTGACGCCTGAGCATAAAGGGTCGCGGCAATCTCAGACGGAGAACCAAGATAGACATCGCAACCACGCAACTCCTCGAGCGCAAACTCACAAGCAGCGCGAATAATATTATGCGGGCCGCGAGCACAGACATAACGTCCGTCCTCATCCTTGACGGCCTGGGGCCAGCTGGACTGATCGGCACGCTCACTGAGGCGGTCGGCCGCAACGCTCACCTTAAAGGCCGAGCCAAGGTCGACACCAGACGTGACCACACGGGCCTCGTCGGTGTTCTGCTTGATCGAAAACAATGCCATGCCACGACCGTGAACGCCCCAACGGTCCATCTTCATGCTCTCGAGCTTGGAGGTAACGCGGGCATCGAAGATTCGCTCTTGCATATCCTGCGGAACACCCGAACCGTTATCCAGAAAGACAAGCGTGCGGACGCCATCTTCCTTGGTCGTAGCGAGATAGACTTTGTCGGCGCCGGCATCGCGAGCATTACGGAGCATTTCGATGACGATATCCTCGACATGCTGAATGTCGTGCTTTGCCTGGCGCCGCTCGGCTTCCGAAACGCGGAGGCGGACATACCCCTCGCCAAGGTTTTCCTCGACGCGAAGGTTGCCCTCCCCCGACATCGACGCGATAAATGAGATGAGCTCGTTCGCGTCGTTCATGTTATTTAGCGATATCGACGGCACGGCTCTCGCGAATCACGACAACGCGCACCTGACCGGGATACTCCATCTCTTCCTCGATCTGATGGGCGATATCGTGCGCAAGCACCGTGGACTGGGCATCGGAGATCTTGTCCGGCTGGACCATGACATGAACCTCGCGACCGGCCTGCATGGCATAGGTACGCTCGACGCCATCGTGAGAGTTAGCGATCTCCTCGAGCTTCTCAAGGCGCTTGATGTAATTCTCGGCCGACTCGCGACGGGCGCCGGGACGAGAAGCAGAGACGGCATCGGCAGCCTGGACCAGAACGTCGAGCACCGTGTTAGGGTCGACATCGGCATGATGGGCCTCGATCGCGTGAACGATAACGGGCTTCTCGCCATAACGGCGGGCAAGCTCGGCGCCAATGACAGCATGCGGGCCCTCAACGTCGTGGTCGATGGCCTTGCCCAGGTCATGCAAAAGACCGGCGCGCTTGGCGGTCACAACATCCAGACCAAGCTCGGAGGCCATCACGCCGCACAGGTCGGAAACCTCAAGCGAGTGCTGCAGCACGTTCTGACCAAACGAGGTGCGGTAGCGCAGAGCGCCCAGGGTCTTGACGATCTCGGGATGCAGGTCGTGGATACCGGTATCGAAGGCAGCCTGCTCGCCGGCCTCGCGCACACGCTGCTGAACCAAGTCGGCGGCCTTGTGGTACATCTCCTCGATGCGGGCGGGGTGAATGCGGCCATCGGCAATGAGGTTCTCGAGCGCCACACGGGCAGTCTCACGACGGACCGGATCGAAGCTCGAAAGCACAACGGTCTCGGGGGTGTCGTCAATCACGAGGTTGACGCCAGAAACCTGCTCAAAGGTGCGGATGTTGCGACCCTCACGACCGATGATACGACCCTTGAGGTCATCGGAGGGAATATGAACGGAAGTGACGGTGACCTCGGCGGTATGGTCGGCGGCGCAACGCTGAATCGCCAGGGAGAGAATCTCCTGGGCGGTCTTGTGGCACTCGGCGCGGACCTGCTGCTCGGACTCACGGATGATAGTGGCCGCCTCGTGGGTAACCTCGCCGCGGACCTTGTCGAGCAGCTCCTTGTGAGCGTCCTCGCGCGTAAGGTCGGCAATACGCTCAAGCTCGGAGGTCTGCTTGGCGCAGAGCTCCTCAAGCTCGCGAGAGCGCTTCTCGACCTGACCGGCCTGGCTGGACAGCTGATGCTCACGCTTGTCGAGCGCATCGTTGCGACGATCGAGCGATTCCTCGCGCTGCATCACGCGATTTTCGAGCGTGCGAATCTCGCTCTTACGCTGCTTGTCCTCGGCCTCGGCGGCCTGCTTGTTCTTGATGATCTCTTCCTTAGCCTCGAGCAGAGCCTCTTTTTTGAGGGTCTCGGCCTGACGCTTAGCATCACCGATCAGGGACTCTGCCTGCGCGTGTGCCGACTGGATCTTTTCGTCGGCCTCGTGAAGACTACCCTGCTTGGCGGTGCGCATGTAGGCAATGGCGGCGATGGCACCCAATACGATGCCAACGAGCGCTGCAATGATAGGCATGCTCACTCCTTTTTATGGATTCGTTACACAGCAAAGCGAACCGTCCTTACGAACGGCTCGCGACATTTGAGTAATATGGGCGCAGCTTATGCGGGTCGGATACAGATAAACATATAAACAAACTCATCACAGATGAGCACATATCACAAAGCAAATGACAGTAATTATCCTACGTTGAACCGCAACAACTGTCAAATAAACGCACCCGGCACGGCGCCTATCAAGCGGTGAACGGCAGGGGCGTACCATGCGCACGCTTACACGGCGCATTCCTCGCTTGAGGCATCGAGGCGCGCCTTAACGGCATCGGCGGCGATGTGATACGAGAAGCCCTTACCCATCAAAAATCTGACGAGCTTTTCGAATGCACGCGCTTCGGGAACGCGACGTTTAGCGAGCAAGGCCGACGCACGAGCCAAGTCGTCATCCACGGCAAAATAATCCTCTGGATACCCGGGGATATCGTCAAGTACGACATGACGGCGCTTGAGTTCAGCCTCGATCTTACGCTGACCCCAGCCGCGACGTTTGCGTTCTTCGATAAAGTACGAACAAAAGCGGTTCTCATCCAAAAAACGATACTCGGTCGCACGAGCAACTGCAAAATCGATCTCAGGCTGTCGAAAGCCATAGCGCGCCAACTTATCGCACACCTCGCCCGTGGCATGATCGCGGCGCGAAAGCATCTCAGTCACCATGGTGAGCGCACATTTACGTTCGATAAGCTGCACCGCCTCGCGAAAGTCATCCCAATCACAGGGAAGATCGGGGCGGTTCTTAACGTACAGGCGCGCCACGCGCACGGGAATCCAAATGGAACGTTCAAAACCGCCCTCGAGATCGCAATCGATATGCGCGCAGGGCTTTTTAGACGCATAACCGCTCGAGAACGAGGAGGCCGCCTTCTTATCGGGAAAGACGACCGTGGCCTCGGTCACCGTATACGACATGTCGGCATCCGCTACTCGTCGTCATCGTCGAGCATCGCGGAGCCATCGATGGCGTACAGCTCATCAAACTCCTCGGGTGCGGGCTGGTCGGTCAACTCAACCTCGGAGGGGGCATCGTCGTCATACTCAAGACCGCAGGCAAGGCGAACCTTGTGCTCGATCTCGTCGGCGCAATCGGGATGCTCACGCAGGAATGTCTTAGCGGCCTCGCGACCGTTGCCGAGCTTATCCTCGCCATAGGCAAACCAGGACCCCATCTTTTTACAGATGCCGCACTCGACGGCCATATCCAGAATCGAGCCTTCTTTGGAGATGCCGGTGCCATACATGATGTCAAACTCGGCCGAGCGGAACGGAGCGGCCACCTTGTTCTTAACGACCTTGGCACGAACGCGATTGCCGATAACCTCGTCCTTGAGCTTGATGGTATCGATTTTACGAATATCGATTCGCACGGAAGAGAAGAACTTGAGCGCGCGGCCGCCCGTGGTGGTCTCGGGATTGCCGAACATGACGCCGATCTTCTCGCGCAGCTGGTTAATGAAGATGCAGGTCGTGTTGGACTTGGAAAGCGAGCCGGCGAGCTTGCGAAGCGCCTGGCTCATCAAACGAGCCTGCAGACCCACCGTCGTGTCACCGATCTCGCCCTCGATCTCGGCACGCGGAGTCAAGGCGGCAACAGAGTCGACGACGATGGCATCGATGGCACCGGAGCGTACAAGCATATCGACGATCTCGAGCGCCTGCTCGCCCGTATCGGGTTGGGAAATCAGGACCTCATCGATATCAACGCCGATGCGCGCAGCATAGGTGGGATCAAGCGCATGCTCGGCATCGATAAATGCCACGACACCGCCCATGGCCTGCGCCTCTGCAAGAATCTCGAGCGAAAGCGTCGTCTTACCGGAGGACTCGGGGCCATAAATCTCGACGATACGGCCGCGCGGCACGCCGCCGATACCCAAGGCGGCATCGAGCGCCAGAGAGCCCGTCGGAATAGCCTCGACCTCGAGCTCGGGACCGCCGTCGCCATACCTCATAATAGAGCCCTGGCCGAACTTCTTCTCGATCTCGGCCTTGGTGGTGGCGATCATCTCGTCGCGCTCTTTACCCGTCGTGCGTGCATGAACGGTACGTACGGGACCTGAATTCTTGGCCATGAATAGCCCTCCTCTTAACAACCTGAAACGATAATAAACGAACGGCTGTTCGTGGTCAACCGTTCAGATTCATCATATGTACCCGACCATTCCAAAACCCGACCAAACGCCGACCAATCACCGACCAAACGCTTGACCACGCCAATCACAAATAGAGGTGCACGAATAAATTTAGGCCTTATACCAGCGCAAACACCAATTCCGTCAAAGGTCCCTATCTCCACAATTAAGGGGCCCTAAGGCCCCTTAAACCATGTCTATTCCATAGAATTGAGCACGCGAACAATGCGCTCCAAAGCCTCCGCGACCGCATGAGCACGAACGCACGACCGATCGCCCTCGTAATGACAGCGCGCAGACTCGACAACCGGCGCTCCCCCATCGGCCGCGCGATACGCCCACCCAATATAGAACGTACCGGCGGGGTCTTGCTCGGTGCCACCACCGGGCCCAGCGTAGCCCGTTGCGCTTACGGCTATATCGCTCTGATAAAGCTCCAGCGAGCCTGCGGCCATCTCGCGAGCCGTCTGGTGCGACACGGCGCTAAACCGATCGAGCGTTTCCTGTTTAACGCCGAGCACGCGATGTTTGATCTCATCGCAGTAGGTCACCGCGCCACCACGAAGCACCGCCGAGGCACCCGGGATATCGGCAATCGTCGAGGCAATCATACCCGCCGTCAGCGACTCCGCCGTCGAGACCGTCACACCACGGGCACTCGCGCGCTCGACAATATCGCGCGCCAGTTCCTCGTTGTTTGCGGCGATTAGCAAATAAGACTCCGTCATACCCACCAGGACCTAGACCGAAAAGACGATCTTGCGACAGTTCCAGAAGTACTGGGCGCCCGAGACAATGGTCAAAATCACGGCGATGACGTACAGGAAGCGCGACACCGAATAGACACCGAGCAGCAGCGACACCGGCCCCAGCTGGAGACCGGCCATCGCAAAGACGCACAGATAGCCGCAGATGGAGACCATCGTGGTCGCCGTCTTATACTTGCCGAGCTTATCGGCGGCAACGACCACGCCGGCAGCGCTCGCGACCATGCGAAGGGCACTCACCAGCAGCTCGCGGAACAAGATAATGAACACGGACCACACGGTCACCGCGCCAAAATCCAAGAACAGCAGCAGGGCCGAGAACACGAGCAGCTTATCGGCGATGGGGTCCAAGAATTTACCGAAGTCGGTGATCTCGTTGCGCGAACGCGCCAGATAACCGTCGACCTTATCGGTGCACGACAGGATCACATACAGAATGAAGGCAGCGGCGGCGAGCGGGCCGTCGAAGGTGCTCCAATCCGTACCGGCAACACTCGTGTGAGAAAGCGCCGACACGATCATGAACACCGGGATAAAGACGATGCGAACGCACGTCACGATGTTGGCGGGCGTCCAAACACTCGTCAGTTCCTTATTGCTCTCGTTTGCCACGATGCTCTCCTACTCCACAACATGGCCGATAAGCTCATAGCAGAAGCTATCGGTAAACTCGACAGTCAGAATATCGCCCACGGACGCCTCGCTGGCGTCCAAGTGGACCGCGCCATCGGAATCGGGCGCCTGGAACCAGGCATGGCCGATCAGCTCGGCGCCGTCCTCGGTTTCTTCGATACCGTCGACGATCACCTGGGCGCGCTCGCCCACATGTGCGGCGGTGGCGGCAAAACCGAGCGACTCGGCCAGGTCCATGGCCTCCTGGGCGCGCTCGAGCTTGACCTCTTCGTCGACCCGACCCTCCATCTTAGCGGCCAGGCTGCCCTCCTCCTGCGAGTAGGCAAAGACGCTCGTGTAGTCAAAGCCGACGGTGTCCATAAAGTCGATAAGGTCGCGGAACTCGTCGTCGGTTTCGGTCGGGAAGCCGACCATAGCCGTGGAACGGATCACGATGCCGGGGATACGCTCACGCAGATCGCGGAACAGGTCCTCGAGCTCCTGGCGCGAACCGGAACGGCGCATAGCCTTGAGGATGCGCGCGTCGCAGTGCTGCACGGGGATATCGATATAGGGCAGCACCTCGGGCGTATCGCGAATCGTATCGATAAGCTCATCGGTCATGCCCTCGGGCTGCAGATAGAGCACGCGGACCCAGACGTTGTGCGGGCGCACGGCCTCGGCGACGGCACGCAGCAGCTGCGCCAGATTGCGCGGCGAGCCCTCGGCGACATCCTCGTCAGTAAAGTCGGTGCCCCAAATACCCGTGTCCTGGCCGATCAGCACGATCTCGCGCACACCGCCGGCAACCAGGTCGCGTACCTCGGAGATAATGCTCTCGGCATTGCGCGAATGATAGCGACCGCGAATATAGGGGATCATGCAGAAGCTGCAAAAACGATTACAGCCATCGGAGATCTTGACGTAGGCAACGGCACCCTCAACGGTACGCTTGACCTGCGGGATATAGGCCGCGATCTCGCGCTCCACGCCCAGTACGCCATCGATGACAGAGACGATACCGTCTTCCTCATCGGCCTTCACAAAGGCAGCGACCTCAGGAAGCTCGTCGGGCAGGTCGTCGCCGTAACGAGACGGCACGCAACCGCACATGACGATGGGGCAGGCGCGAACGCCGTCCTGCACCTCGTTGGCGAGCTCGAGCGTGGTCTCGATGCTCTCGGACGTCGCCGAGGCGAGAAACGAGCACGTGTTGACGATAGCGATATCGGCATCCTGCGGATCGAATGCCTCCTCGTAGCCCGCAGCGGTCAGCAGCGAACGCATGCGGTCGGTATCGACCTCGTTCTTAGCGCAGCCAAGGGTGATGTAGAGCACGGAGCCCAACGGTGTATCCATGTTGGAGAGCGGTCCTTTCGATTGATATTAGCGGTAGTTGGTGAACTGCAGCGGCTGGCCGTAGTCCTGGTCGCGCAGGAACTGGATCACGGTCTGCAACGCGTCCTTCGAAGCAGAGGAAACACGCAGCTTGTCGGCCTCGATGGTCACCTTGACCTTGAGCTTTTGATCCTTGATGTCCTTGTTGATCTTCTTGGCGGTCGCCTGGTCGATACCCTCGACGATATGGCCGAGCACGCGCACGGTGCCGCCCGATGCCGCCTGCGGAGCATCCCACGAGACAGCCTTGAGGTCGATGCCGCGCTTGATGAGCTTGGAGCTCAGCACGTCAACAATCTGTTTGGAGACAAAGTCGGCCGGGGCGTTGATCGTAAAGAGCTTCTCGCCCTTCGAAAGCTCGATCGTGGCGCCGGAATCCTTAAGGCCATAGCGCTGGGAAATCTCGCGCGTGGTCTGCTGGAAGGCGTTGTCGACCTCTTGCATGTTGACCTCGGACACGACGTCGAAGCTGGAATCTTTAGCCATGATGTTTCCTTTCGCGTACGAGCGGCCTAGTAGCTATCGTACGAATTGTCGGCAGAATCGGTGGGTGTCTGACCGTCAGTTGCGGTATCGGCGCCATCCGTGGACTGGGCATCGGTACCATCGGTGGTGTCGGTACCATCAGAACTTTCACCATTCTCGGAATCAGTCGTCTCCTTCTTAGGAACGGTGATCGTCACACGAGCCACGCCCGAGGTCTTGGTATCGTAACGGACCTTTTCACCGTTCTTGGTAACGGTAACATCGGAAGGCTTGGACGTGGTGATCTCGATCGAGGACTCGGGCGTGTACTCCTGCTCAAAGGGGCCAGTCGCCTGAGCGCCATAGACCGACTTGCCGTCGACCTTGATCTCAATCCACGCGGTCTTTCCCTTGGCAACGGAAACTTTGATCTTCGTGACCTCGTTCTCTTCCTTCTTGGCCGTCGTCTTGGTAGCGTCCGAATCAGTCGACTCATCCGTCGGCTCATCGGTGTCTTCGTCCTCGTCGACCGTTTCGGTCTTCTTAGAAGACTTCTTGGTCGTCGTCTTGGTAGCAGTGGGCGCCTCGGGCGTGGTCTCGGGCGCCGAAGATGCGCAGCCGCGCAGAAGCACCACGATGAGCACGATCAGCAGCAACGCCACGGCACCGATGCCGGCGTAGACGATACGCGGATCGAGCCCGTTGTTTTGAGGAGTACGGGATCCGCCGCGTCCACGACCGGAACTGCTGCGGCCGCCTCCCTGAGGCATACGACCACGATTGCTATCGGAACGGCCGCGATAGCCGCCCTGGCCCTGAAGGCTGCGCTGACCCGAGCGGGGCGCAAGTTCACCGCGGCCTTGATAGCCACGTTGGCCCGAACGCGGAGCCGAAGAGCGCTGGCCATACGGCTGTGATTGAGAGCGAAGACGCGGCGTCACCTGCGTGGTATCGGCATCCGCATAGCCACCGCGAGAGCGTCCGGTGGAGACACCACGGTGACCGCGATCTGAATAGCCGCCGTCGCCGTAGCCGGCACGAGGGTCACGCGCCACGCCGCGGGCAGCGGGAAGTGCACGGTCCTCGGGCATCGGCGTACTGCGGAACCGGTCACGCTGTGAGCGAATCTCCTCGCCCGAACCCGTCTCAGTAATATAACCGGCCTGCTGAGGACGCTGTCCATAGCGGGTCGAACGACCGCCCTGAACCATCAGGAAGCGCCCGTTATCGACCGAGGAACGCGAATTGACGTAGCCGGCGGCGTCCTGAAAACGACCGCCCTGCTGCGACGTTTCGCGTTCGTATGCCATCAGGTCGTCAAAGTAGGCATTGACGACCTCGCGCGGATTGAGGCCCAAAAAGCGAGCATAGCTCGAAATCATGCCCTGTGCATAGCCGCGCGGCGGCATCGAAGCAAAGTTACCGGTCTCGAAAAACTCGATGATCTGCGGCCTGATTTTGATGGTGTTGGCGACCTGCTGAATGGAAAGGCCCATTCGGCGACGCTGCTCGAGCAGCATGTCACCAAAGCGTGCAGCCATCAGAATCCTCCAAACTCACGATCTTCACGTGCCATCTCGGCGTCGACAGATTCCAGCGCGGCAAGCCCCTCCTCGTCCAACAGGACCTCGCGCGGCTTGGAACCGTCGGGCGGGCCGACGACACCCTTTTCTTCCAGCATGTCCATAATACGCCCGGCACGCGCATAGCCAACCTTCAGACGACGTTGCAGGCCAGATGTGGAGCCCAGCTGCGATTCCACCACAATATGGGCGGCTTCCCAAATGAGCGGATCATCGTCTTGCGGCTCAGCTACTCCGGTGCGGACAATGCCGCCGCCACCCACCATGGACATGGAAGCGGGCGCCACGGCAGACAGGATCTCCTCGTGGTAGTCGGGCTCGCTCTGCGACTTGACGAACTCGACAATCTCGTTGATTTCGTCATCCGAGACAAAGCAGCCCTGGATACGGCGAGGCTTGCCCCAGTCGACCTTGGAGAACAGCATGTCGCCCAAACCGGTGAGCTTTTCGGCACCCATCTGGTCAATAATAACGCGCGAGTCGATGCCCGTGGCGACGTTAAAGGCGATGCGGTTGGTGATGTTGGCCTTGATGAGGCCCGTCACCACGTTGGAGCTGGGGCGCTGCGTAGCCACGATAAGGTGTATACCGGCGGCACGGCCCAGCTGGGCGATACGAACGATCGAGGCCTCGACATCCTTGCCGGCGACCATCATCAGGTCCGAAAGCTCGTCGATGATAATGACCAGATAGGGCATCTTTTGGGGCGGGTTGTCGTAATGCTCAAACTCGCCGGCGGCCTGCTTTTCGTTGTAGGTCGAGATCTTACGCACGTTGAGACGCTCGAAGACCTTCAGGCGACGCTCCATCTCGGACACGGCCCATTGCAGAGCGCTCGCGGCCTGCTTGGGCTCGGTCACCACGGGCACATAGAGATGCGGCAAACCGTTATAGCCCGCAAGCTCGACGCGCTTGGGGTCGACCATGATCAGGCGAACGTCCTCGGGAAGGGCTCGCATGAGCAGGGTCGTGATGATGGAATTGATCATCACCGACTTACCAGAACCCGTGGTACCGGCGATCAGCAGGTGGGGCATCTTGGCGAGGTCAGCGACGACCGGCGTGCCCTCGGCATCTCGACCGATGGCCAGCTCGAGCGGACCGCCCTTCACATAGGGAAGCACGTCGCCCAGGTTGACGTTCTGGCGCTTGCGATTGGGAATCTCGATACCCACAAGCGAGGTACCGGGGATCGGGGCAAAGATGCGCACCGACTGAGCAGCGAGCGAAAGCGCGATATCGTCCTCGAGGCTCGAAATCTTGCTCACGCGCTCGCCCTCGCCAGGTTGCAGCTTAAAGGTCGTCACCGTGGGGCCGGCGATCCAGCCGACCACGCGGGCACTGCGGCCAAACTCAAGCAAGGTGGATTGCAGTGACTCGGCAGTCTGTTCCAGCTCCTTGTCAGATGACGCGGAGGACGCCGACTGCGGGTTGGCGTGCAGGATCTCGAGCGGCGGAAGCTTGAGGCCGTCCTCTTCTTCGCCCTCGTTATCCGCGGGGGCATTGACCGCTCCCCCATCGCTAGGAGTAGGCGCCTCGGCAGCGCCCGCGACAGCCGTATCGGCAACCTTGGGATGCTTCAAGAAGTCGGGAATCTGAGGTGTTGCCGAGACAGGATTCACGGCAAACGGCGGCTCGGACTCGTCGATCTTATCGGGGTCGTCTTCCATCGAAAGCTGGCCGGTTACCTGTTCGCGCTTAGCATGGCGACGCGGCAGCAAAGTTGTCTTTGCGGTCTCAATCGGAGCCTCGTCGTCCTCGTCATCGCCCTCGGTAAGCTCAATCTCGCTATCGGACCAAGACGGGTCGGGCTCGCTTGTATTCAACTTGGGCGTGGCCTTGCCCTTCTTGACATGACGGCGCGGCAGCAGCGTCGTCTTAGCGCGCTCGGCCTCCACGGCATCGGATACGTCGACAAACGGATCCTCGTCCTCGTCGTCATCGTCCAAAACCGGGTCCACATCGTTGCCCATGACCGTGGTCACGGCAGCATCGGAGCCCTTTTGACGAAGAATGCTCAGGTGCGGACGGGCAACGCCGGGCACCGACAGGGCTTCGTCGTCACCCCACGGGCTCGCGTTAACATCGGCACGACGGCGCTCGGCAAAATCGGCCGCGCGGTCGCGAGCAGAGCGCAGCACGCCACCCACCGAAAAGCCGATGATGACAAAACCAACGACGGCCAGACCCAACAGGACCACCATCGCGATAGGCTTACCCAGGGCATTCTGCAGCGCACTCGCAATAAACGCACCGATGTAGCCACCCGAGGCGGACAGATTTTGCGGCGTGAACATAAGGTCGCACGAGACGCTCGTACCCGGCACCATCAGCGACAGAATGGAGACGACGGCGATAAAGACCACGGCGCCGCCCGCAACAGAGCGCGCGTTGAGCGGCGAGTCCTCGCCTAAAAAGAGCGTGGCGGCAAACAGCAAAATGACGATCGGCAGCACGTAGGCGCCCAGGCCAAAGCCCAGGTGGTAAAAACCGGCAACAGCAGCCGTCACGGGCGCTGTTGCCGGAGAAATCACGGCAATAAAGGACGCAATCGCCAAAACGGCAATGACCACGCCGGCGATATCGCGATTGGCCGAGGGCTCCACCAAGGGCTCAAAATCGTCGAAGTCCGCCTCGTGGCCCTTATTGGCACGCAGATGGGAACCGGCACCCTTAGCAGATGCCGGTTGGTTATTGGCCTTATTGCCTTTGGCGTTTTGTGCAGATCCGCGCGCCAAACTAAACCTCCATGACGACCGGGATGATCATCGGACGGGTGCGCGTACGGCTCCAGATAAAGTTAGAGAGCGAATCGCGCACGGCCTTGCGAATGGCATCGGAACCGCTGCTCGTAAAGCTAAACTTGCCCTTCTCGATCGTCTTCATAATGGACGCGGAGGCATCCTCGGAGAACTGGTCGTCGATGGCAAACGAGACGCCGCGGCCCGAGAACTCGATGGCCTCGATCTTCTTGTGCTTGAGCGAGACGATGGCAACAGCGGTAACCATACCGTCGTTGGCGAGCTTCTGACGATCGCGCAGGACGATGGGGTCGGTATCGCCGATACGCAGGCCGTCGACGTAGACGACGCCGGACTCGACGGGCGTACCGCGTTTGACGATACCGCCGCGCATCTCGAGCGTGTCGCCGTTATCGAGGATAAAGATGTGATCATCCTTGATGCCCATCTTGCGGGCCAGCTGGGCATGGGCACGCAGATGCACGGCCTCGCCGTGAACCGGCATAAAGTAGGTGGGCTTGGCCATGGCCATCAGTAGCTTGAGTTCCTCCTGGCTACCGTGACCGGAGACGTGAACGAGAGCGCGGTTCTTATCCCACACGTCGCAGCCGAGCTTGGCTAGGCTGTTGACGACCTGCTGGACGGCTTTCTCGTTACCGGGGACCGGCGTTGCCGAGAGGATAACGGTATCGCCCTCGTGGATGGAGAGCGTCTTGTGCTCTCCGTTGGCCATGCGGGACAGGGCCGACAGCGGCTCGCCCTGCGAACCGGTGCACATGACGACGATCTTGTCGTCGGGCAGGTTATCGATGTCAAAGGCATCGATGATATCGGCGTCGTCGATGTTGAGGTAGCCAAGCTCGCGCGCCACGCGGGTGTTAGTGAGCATGGAGCGACCGGTCACAACGACCTTACGGCCGCACTTGCGGGCGGCATCGCAGATCTGCTGCAGACGATGGATGTGGCTCGAGAACGACGCGACGAACACGCGACCCGGCGCGTTCTTGATGGCGTGCAGCAGGTTGGGGCCGACTTCGGCCTCGGACTTGGTAAAGCCCGGAACCGTGGCGTTGGTGGAGTCGGAAAGCAGCAGGTCGATGCCCTGCTTGGCAAAGCGGCTGATAGCGGCGTAGTCGGGCGTGACGCCGTCGATGGGCGTCTGGTCGAGCTTAAAGTCGCCGGTGTGCATAACGGTGCCCTGATTGGTGCGGATGAACACGCCCAGAGCGCCGGGGATGGAGTGCGTCATCGAAAAGAAATCGAGCGAGATGCCGCCGAGGTTGACATGGCTGCCGCCCTTGACCTCGCGGAACTTGGGTGCGCGGATGCGGAACTCAGAAAGCTTGCCCTCGATAAAGCCAAGCGTCAGCTTGCTCGAGAAGATGGGCACCTTATTGTTGAGGTCCTGCAGCAGATACGGAAGCGAACCGGTGTGGTCCTCGTGGCCGTGGGTGACGACGATACCGCGGAGCTTCTCCTCGTTCTCCAGAACATAGGTGTAGTCGGGAAGCACCAGGTCAATACCGGGCTGGGAATCGTCGGGGAACATGAGGCCAGCGTCAACGAGCACCATGTCGTCGCCGCATTCGAAGACCGTCATGTTCTTGCCGATGCCGTCAAGGCCGCCGAGCGGAATGATCTTCAAGGGAGATGATTTTTTAGCTGCCATAGGTTAGTGTGGTTTCCTTTCTTCGAAACGGGTCTGGAACAACCGACGGGGCGCTTCTGGCAAACCGACCGCCGGGAACGTACAAACATGCATCACGGAGTCGATGCAATAACCACAGTATGATACCCATTTGCACAACAACAGACCACCCATGCATCAAAGCCCCATCTGAACCGGTCTATCCCGCCGGTCTGGTCTCAGCGGGCCCGGCACGGGCTAAGTTTCCTGCTCTACAGTCCTGCGCAAGACGGAAAGCACATTAAGTGCTTTCCTTTGCGTGCGGAACTCGCGATAAACTTCATCAGTGCCCGCCCCACGGGAAACCTGCCAAAACAAGACAGGTTTATTTTGGTCGGTTTTATCTGGAAGATGCTGCTGCGGCTATCTACAGATCTGAAATCTGACTACTGAATAGACCGTCTAACTAAATAGCGAGCGGCATTAACCAGCCCTTTTGCTTACACCCGGGAGGGCCGTATATGAAGTTTATCGCGAGTTCCGCAATCAGAACCACCCTTAAAAAGGGTGGTTTGCTCTTAGGGTATAACCCACGGGCCCCGGGCTCGCGTCTAAAGGCGCGGGCCCGGACTTCGTCCAGGCCTAGTGCATCTT